>DATLMR010000157.1:0-3182 GCA_035537555.1 Blastocatellia bacterium | reverse complement strand
GTCTCAGCCTTCACCCCATGGCCGTGTTTATGGGATTGCTGATAGGGGGCAAGCTCTTCGGGCTCCTGGGCGTAATACTCGCCGTGCCCACGATAGCCGTGGCCAAGGTCTTTCTAAAGTTCCTCCGTGAGCTTTATAAAGCCTCGCATTTCTATCACGCGGGCGACCTGGAGCCGGGGGCCGAGCCGAGCGATAACATAGAAGACCGCATGGCGGACGCCGCCGAGGTCGTGCTCGCCGAACAGATCGAATCCGAAACGGGCGACGAGCTGCTCGCGCCCGCGAAGAAAGACGACGACCCCGCGCGGGTAAGGGAGGGGGCCGAGTGAGAAGAAGCGCCGCGGGGCCGTCATTCCCTGACCGCCCCTGCCCCTTGTCCCCTCGTCCCCGACCCCTGGATCAGGTGAAGCCGTTCCCGCATTCGCAATTGCCAGTAGGTGCACGGCATCGATTCGTTCTCGAATACGCTGAGCGCCTCTTTGAGAGTCTCTCCCCCGGACTGCCGCGTCTTCAGGTAGAGCAGCGCGGAGACGATCGAGCTGAACATGCCTATCAGGATGTTCAACGGCAGCCAGATCAACAGGTGAATGTTTCCGACAACCTCCACGGCGCCCGTTATCTTGAGCGCCTTGACGATCAGGCTCAGGACGAAGCTGATCGTGAGCGACGTGATGAAGGGGATGAAGAACTGGATGAAGATGATCGCGGCGACGGTCCGTCTCGCCCGCTTGGAAAGCAGCTTCGAGCGGGCCAGGGCCGCGCGCCCCGTGAGGCCTTCCATCATCACGACCGATGTCACGAGCGTGTAATTCATGAAGATGATGAGGCCCGGTATTATGCCCAGCAGTATTCCAAAGAACGCGAGCACGTGAATCAGCATCACCGTGGTCAGGAACGGCTTCAATCGCTTCCTGAGGGCGGCGAAGACGGGCCGGATTTCGAGCGGCCGCAGAGGCGCGGCCAGCAATTGCGTGACCAGGCGCGTCGTCACTCCCACCATTATCGAAGCGATCAGAATCGCCACCGGTATCGAGATGATAGTGAGCCCGACCTTTATGACGGTTGCGGCGGTCGCGGGCAGTATCTTCGCCGCCGCGAGGGTCACACCGGTTAGCTGCAAAACCGTGATGACGATCAGCGGAAGGTATACGAGCAGAGCGAGCCGCATGAAGATGGGGAGCTGCTCGCTGAAAAGCGCCATGGCCTTCCGAATCAGAGTGCCCGCCCCTTCCGACCGCGCGCGCAGGGCGTTCGAGAAGGCCGCGGCGGACGCGGGCCGGTCCGACGGGTCCTTGGAAAGGGCAGACATCACGAGCTGGGCGAATTTCTTCGGGAGCCTCTTCACCTTGAGCGGCGCAGGCGGCGTCTCCATGTGCATCCGCATCACCTGATTCATATCGCCCGTGAAAGGGGGCTTTCCCGCGAGCATCTGGTAGGCGATCACGCCGAGGCTGTAGATGTCCGACCGCGTGTCGAGCTCTTCGCCCCGGCACTGCTCGGGCGACATGTAGACCGGAGTGCCGAGGACCGAGCCGACCCGCGTGATCCCGTCTATCGAAGCCGTGTAGAGCCCTTCGCGGTCCTCGGTAGTGCGCGCCTCGATCAACTGCGTCTTATCATCGTCGCTCACGGCCCCGCGCCGCGATTGCGTGTGGACCTCTCCGGCCGCCGGCTGTATGAGCGTATCGTCCCCTTGAGCCTCGAGTATGAGCGTGCCCTCGTCTTCGTCCAGCCCGGTCGCGCGGGTCCCGGGCGCCGAGCGCGCCCGCGTGGACGATTCGGGGAAAGTCGTGTCGTGCGAGGGCGAGGCCCTGCGAAAAGAGGCGACGCCGCGCAGCAGAGACGGGCCGGAAGTCTGCGCCGGGCCGATCGCTTCGTCGCCGTCACCGCCGGTTCCCGAAGCGCTGTCGGCCAGCTTGGCCAGCCCGAAATCGAGCACCTTGACCGTGTACCCTCCGCGCTGATTCGGCTCGAGCCATATGTTATCGGGCTTCAAATCGCGATGGATGATCCCCTGGTGATGCGCTTCGTCTACCGCCGAGCAGGCCTGCTCCAGTATGTCGATCACCCAGCTGAAGGGGAGGCTCGACTCTTCCTTCAGGATATCGGCGAGCGAGCAGCCGTCCAGGTACTCCATCACGAGGTAGGCGACGCGGCCGGAGCCCACGTGGGCGAAGCCGAAATCGGTCACGTCGACGACGTTCGGATGGCGCAAGCGGCCCGCGGCTTTTGCCTCGCGCTTGAATCGCTCGACGAACTCGTTCTGATTCATATACTGCGGAGTGATGACCTTCAAAGCGACCGGCCTGCCCGTGCCGAGGTGCGTGGCCAGATAGACGGCGCCCATGCCGCCCTTGCCGAGCTGCCTCTCTATCTGGTACTTCTCGTCAAGCACCTGACCGATCAGATGCGCTAAATTCATCACGACCTCCATCGAATCACGCGCGGAAACACCGAAGCGCAAATAAAAAAAGAGCGGGCGGTCTCACCGGATCACGATGAAGAACAGGCCCGCGCGGGCTGAGATCGAGCCGGTGTGAGCCGCCTCCGATAGCCCGGCCTTTCGGTCCCCGTTTTCCGGTTCGTCCTCTCAGGGAACGGCGCCTGTCCGGCTCGCGGGCTCGACCGCCGCCCTCTCCGTCGAGGCGGGCGCGGAGAGCCCTCCGCGACAGGCCGCCAGTTGCGCGAGAACCGATGTCTCTTCGTCCGCCAGCTGCTGCGCGAGGAACAGGGCGCGGTCAAAGTCCTTGCGGGCAAGGGCGGCGAAAGTGCTTTCAAACCTCATCTGATAGAGCTCGTCGTAGCTCGCGGCGGCGCGGGTCGTTTCTTCCGCCGCGCCCCGCGTCTTCTCCGCCTCGGGGGCCGGGGGAAGCCCGTTCAGGGATTTGACGGCTGCCTGCAATACTTCGAAGGACCTTTGCGTATCGAAGGCGGAGAAGCTGCTCGCGATCGAAAGAAGGGCTCGCGAGCGCGGCACCTGGGCGCGCATTTTCATCGACTCCCCCTCCGCCTCGTTCAGCAGCTCGGTTGCGCGCGCCCTGTCCTTGAGGGCCAGGGCCGTGCCCGCGAGCCTCACTATTGCCTCGACGCGCTCGATGCCGCTCGCGAGGCGGCGCGCGACGGCAACCGCGTCTTCGATGCGCCCTTCCGCGCTCTGACGGCGGGCGATCTGAACCAGCACC
>DATLMR010000156.1:0-14559 GCA_035537555.1 Blastocatellia bacterium | reverse complement strand
ATCGTCTTGAGGAAGGTGGTCTTGCCCGAGCCGTTCGGGCCGATGATGCCCAGCCGTTCGGAGCGCCGCAGCAGGAACGTGATGCCCGACGCGAGCTTCGAGGCGTTGTAGCCGACCGACAGGTCCGAGACCGCAAGGACGTTGTCTCCCGCGCGGGCTATGCTTTGCAGCTTGAAATTGCTCGTGTTCTCTTCTCGAACCGACTCGACGCGGTCGAGCTTTTCAAGCATCTTGCGGCGGGACTTGGCCTGCTTGGTCTTCTGGCCCGCGATGTTGCGGCGAATGAAGTCCTCGGTGCGGGCGATCAGCTCCTGCTGCTGCTCGTACTCCCGCGCCTGCGCAAGCCTGCGCTCTTCGCGCTGCCTGACGTAGGCCGAGTAGTTTCCCGAGTAGGTATTGGCGCGCCCGCCCGACACCTCGACGATCCTGGAACACGTGCGGTCGAGCAGGAAGCGGTCGTGCGAGATTATGACGAACGCGGACTTGTACTCGGAGAGGAAGTCTTCGAGCCATTCAACGGCGTTCACGTCGAGGTGGTTGGTAGGCTCGTCGAGAAGCAGCACGTCGGGTTCGGAGAGCAGTAGCTTTGCCAGGGCCAGCCGCGCCTTCTGCCCTCCGCTCAACTGGTCCGCGGGCCTCGACAGGTCCTCGTTCTTGAAGCCGAGCCCTACCAGCACCGATTCGGTCCGGGCGTGATAGGTGAAGCCGCCGTTCAGCTCGTAGCTGTGCTGAAGGTCGCTGTAGGAGTGCATGGCCTCGTCGAGCGCGCTGCCGGTCAGCTCCCCCATCAGGTGTTCGAGGCGCGCGACCTCCTCTTCCATCCGGGCGAGCTCGGTGAAGATGGCCAGGGCCTCTTCCTTCACGCTCTTTTCGCCGGAGAATATGGGCTGTTGCTCCAGCACTCCCAGGCGCAGCCCTCGGAGCAGTACGACCTGGCCGCGGTCCGGCTCCTCCTGACCCGTGACGAGGCGGAAGACGGTCGTCTTGCCCGCGCCGTTTCGCCCTACCAGCCCGACGCGCTCGCCGGGATTTATCTGGAAGGTAGCGCCGTGCAGCACGTCGTGCGCGCCGTATGACTTGTGGACGTCATCGAGCCGGAAAAGCATTCTTAAAAAAGTGGCGGAAGACAGGCCGGGAACGTATGGAAACCGGAGTCGATTGGGCTCGCTTCGGTTCCGTTTCTCCCGACCTGTCCTCTTTGACGTGTCGCCCGAGCTTATCTATTGGCGTTCGAGCGGTTCGCGTTAGCGCCATTGGGTCGGCTAGCGCCATTCGATCGATTGGCGTTCGACGCGGCCGGCCGAGTCGCGCCCGCAGACGGTATCGAGGCGGCCTGGTTCGTGTTCTCGAAACGCGGTTGCGGCTGCGGCGATTGCTGAGCCGGCTTGCTGTCCAGGAGCAATTGTGACGGCTTCAACTCGACTATGGCCTTCGGATTTTCGACGAGGCGCTTGGCGAAGAGATTCTGGACCTCGGCGTCAGCCGTCGCGACGAGGACGAGGGCGTTCAAGAGCACCTGCTGCCGCTGCTGCGTAATAGTGTCGACGATGTTCTGGCGAACGTCGTCGAGCGACAGGTTGCGCGGCTGCTCGAGCTTATTGTTGAGCTTCAGGATGACCCACGCGCCGGAGAGGTTGTCCTTGATCGGCTCGGTGTACTGCCCCGGGGTCATCGACATAAGGCGCTGGGGGATCTCGGGCCTGCTCGGGAAAAACTGCCTGAGCGTAGCCTCCGAGCGGAAGCCGAGCGCGCCTCCGCGGACGGCCGAGGCGTCTTCCGACCTCTGGGCTGCGACGGTGGCGAAATCGGTCCCGGTCTTCAGCTGATCGTAGACCGCTTTGATCTTGGTCTCCGCCGCCGCTTCTCCCACGGCATCGCCCGGGATTTGATTGTCGCGCGGGTCGGTGAAGATCACGGATATGTCGGCCCCGCGGTCGGCGACGAACGAGCTCTTATTGTCCGTGTAATACTCCTCTATCTCGGCCGTGGTAGGAGGCTCGACGCCTTTGTTGACGCGGTCGTTGAGTGCCCTTATGGCGAGGTCTCTCTTCACCTGGTCGCGCCACTCGCTCTCGCTCAGGCCCGACTCCTTCAACTGCTTCTCGTAATCGTCTTTAGACAGTCTCGCTTCCTGAACGCGCCTTTGAATCTCTTCCGACACCTTGGTCTCATCCGGGACGAGATTCTCTTTCTGGGCTTTTTGATAAAGAGCCTCTTCGCGTATCAGGTTGTCGAGTACGGTCAACCGCGCGTTGGCAAGCTCGGCGGACGTGAGAGAAGCGCCGTTGCGGTTGCTCGCCTCCATCTGCTGCTTGATGACCCTGTCTATGTGGTCGGTCGTTATCTCGCGAGACCCGACTTTGGCCGCCACCTGACCTCCGGGATTGTTCTTGTCGCCAGGACAGGCGATCACGAAGAGGGAGGCAAGAAAAAGAGAGATCACTGCTATCAATTTGAGAAAACGAAACACAGCGCTGCTCCTTCGCAAAAAAGGTTTGACGGCTATTCGGCCGTCCGTGTTAAACTTCAGGTTTGATTTCATAACAAAGTTCTCATCGGAGGTACCTAACAATGTCTAAACGCTGCGACGTATGTGGGAAAGGACCACAGTTCGGTCACAAAGTGAGCCATGCCAACAACAGAACCAACCGCCGCTTCGATCCTAATCTTCAGGCTGTCCGCGCTCTGGTCAGCGGGCGCGCCCAGCGCGTTCGCGTCTGCACGCGTTGCTTGAAAGCGGGTAAGGTAGTCAAGGCTGCTTGAACGATTTGCTTACAACCTGTCTCTTTGGATTTTAGATTTCGCTCCGGTATTCGGGAGTCGGAATCTAAAATCCAAAACCGGCCTTTTAATGCATCCGGCCTGCCGAACAGAAACGAAAGCTCCGTAAGCCTTCCGGCCCATCCCGGCCACTACTTTTCAAGTGCGATCACGTCGATCTCCACGCGCGCATCGCGGGGCAATCGCGCCACTTCAACGGTGGACCTGGCCGGAGGCGCGTCTTGAAAATAGCGCCCGTAAGCCTCGTTCATCTCATTGAAATCCCCGAGGTCGGCGAGGAAGACGGTCGTCTTCACCACGCGGTCAAGAGAGCTTCCGGCCGATTCGAGCACGGCTTTCAGATTGTCGAATACGCGCTCGGTCTGCTCCTTGATGCCGCCCTCGACGAGCTGGCCCGTGGCCGGGTCGAGCGGAATCTGCCCGGAGGCGAATATCAGCCCGTTGGCCCGGATCGCCTGCGAATACGGGCCTATCGCCTTCGGCGCATCGTCGGTTTGGACTCGCTCTTTCATTCTCACCAGACCTCACAGGGAAGAATCACTCACCCCGCTGAAATTGCACATTATCTCAAATGTATGTTTGATTGTCCACCGCAAGCGCCTTGCCCGCGGCCGGTCACGGAGTTTATTTTGCGAACCGGCGATGTCATGCCTCGGCGGGTTCACCGGTCATTCGCTCCACGTCGATGACTCCCTTTACAGACTTCAGAGCCCCCGTGATCTTCTCCAGGTGTTTGAGGTCGAATATCTCGGCGGTGAGCACGAGCTGTCCGCGCCCTTCATCGTCGAGCGAGGCCCTTATATCGCGAATGTTGGTGCCGACTCCCGCGATGGCCTGCGTGACGTCGGCCACCATGCCGGGCCTCTCCTCGGTGATAAGGCGAAGCGTGATCGGGTAGGCCGAGGGGTTCGTCCCGTCCGCCTTCATCCATTCCACTTCGATTATGCGCTCCGGGTTTACGAGCAGGGCCGGGGCGTTCGGGCACCTGGTCGAGTGCACCGCCACGCCTTTGCCTCGCGTGATATAGCCCATGATCTGTTCGCCGCGAATCGGGTTACAACAGCGCGCGCGGTAGACCATTATGTCGTCGATGCCTTTGACCACTATGCGGTCCTGAAGACCGAGCGCCTTCTTCACGACCTGCTTGAGGGTCGGCCTCTTTTCGAGCTCGAGCTCGCCGGCGCGCTCGGGCGGCAGGAGCTTGGCTATGAGGGCGCGGGGCAGAACTTTGCCGTAGCCCATGGCGGCGAAAAGGTCGTCCGCTCGGGCGACTCCGTAATCCGGCGCTATGCGGTCGAAATCGCCGTTTGAGAGAATCTTTTTGGTATTGAGGCGAAAGCGGTCCGCCTCCTTCTCGAACAGCTTCTTGCCGACGTCGATGGCCGTGGCCCGCTCGCTCTCCGCTAGGTAATGCCTGATCTTCGAGCGCGCGCGCGAGGTCTTTACGAAGTTCATCCAGTCGTGCGAAGGGTGAGCCGCCGGAGATGTCATGATCTCTACGACGTCTCCGTTTCTGAGCTGGTACTTGAGCGGCACGATGCGGCCGTTGGCTTTCGCGCCCACGCAGGAGAGCCCGACCTGGGTATGTATGAGGAAGGCGAAATCTATGGGCGTCGCTCCCCGCGGCAGCTCTATGACCTTTCCCTTGGGCGTAAAGCAGTAGACCTCTTTGGGGTAGAGGTCGAGCTTGAGCGAGTCGAGGAATTCGCGCGAGTCCTTGACCTCCTGCTGCCACTCGACGAGGCGCTTGAGCCACATGAAGGCTTCGTCTTCATCCGTGTGCGTCCCGCGCCGGCCTTCCTTGTATTTCCAGTGCGCGGCGATGCCTTCTTCGGCTATGTGGTGCATCTCTTCGGTCCGAATCTGCACCTCGAAGGGCTGGCCCCCGTCGCCCACTACGGACGTGTGAAGCGACTGGTAGAAGTTCTCGCGGGGTATCGCGATCCAGTCTTTGAACCTGCCGGGAATGGGCTTCCATGCGGCGTGTATGACCCCGAGGCCCGCGTAGCAGTTCCTGACCGAGTCGGTGATTATGCGGACCGCGATCAGGTCGTAGACCTGATCTATGGATATGTGCTGCCTTTTGAGTTTCTGGTAGATGGAAAACAGGCGCTTCATCCGGCCTTCGATGTGGACGACCTTGATGTCCTGCTCGGCGAGCATCTCCTGTATTCGCTTTTGAAGCTCTTCGAGCGAAGCCTCCAACCGCGCCCGACGGCTTTCGACGAGCTCGGTGAGCTTGTTGTACTCCTCGGGCTCCAGATACTTGAAGGCGAGGTCTTCGAGCTCGCCTCGCACGCGGCTCATGCCCAGCCTGTGGGCTATGGGCGCGTAGACGTCGAGCGTCTCCTGGGCGATGCGGCGGCGCTTCTCCCCCGGCAGGTATTCGAGCGTGCGCATATTGTGAAGGCGGTCGGCCAGCTTCACCAGCACGACCCGCACGTCGTCTACCATGGCCAGGAGCATCTTGCGCATGTTGAGCGCCTGCCGCTCTTCGTGCGACGCGTGGTCGAGCTTCGATATCTTGGTAAGGCCGTCGACCAGGTGCGCCACCTCGGGGCCGAAGTACTCTTCGATCACCTGGAGTGAGATGTTCGTGTCTTCGACTATGTCGTGCAGGAGGCCCGTGGCTATGCAGACGGGGTCGAGTTTCAGCTCCGCCAGTATATTTGCTACTTCGAGCGGGTGGACGAGATAGGGCTCGCCCGACTTCCGAATCTGGCCCCGATGCTCGCGTGCGGAAAAGAGGTAGGCCCGGCGGAGCAGGTCTTCATCTGCGCCCGGGTGGTTCTGGCGAACCTTCTCCAAAATGGTCTCGAATCGAATCATATGTTGAATAGGGAAGGGGATCGTGAGCCCGCCGCGACTTCAAACCTGAAACTTGAGACTTCACTGGTCTGGCCCCTGGCCCGAAAACTCAGAGCCCTGAATATTCAAAGCCCCTGAAAAAATTAGCGCCTAAAATAAAAAGGTGACAACCGCCGGGGATGTCACCTTGAATTCTAGCACAGGAAGGAAGCTACTTACTATGAACCGGACGGAGCCTCCTGGCTTCGCTTCTGGATTTCGACGTACTTATCCTGGTACTCCTTCTGCTTCGCGACCATGTCTTTCTTCCTGGCCGGGTCGGGCTCCAGGTACGCGTCCTGAATATAGGTCAGCTTTTCGTAGAAATAGGCGTTCGCGTAATCCTGCTTCTCCTTGATGGCCCTCTGGAAATACTCGTGGGCCTTCTGGACGAGCGGCTTCAATTTTTGCACGACGTCGGCCGGGATGGGCTGCCTGAGGCTGCCGTCGGCATAGGTGAAGGGGCGGCTCGTCTGGAAAGCCTCATCCCAGTAGCTGTGGCCGAGGGTGTAATAGACATCGGCCTTCGTCTGCTGGGTGGCAGAAGGCAGCTCCGCCCGCTTCAGCACCGTCTCGCGCCGCTTGGCCTTATACTCTTCCGCTTTTTCAGGATTGATCACGGCGAGCTTATCGTAGACGCCGCTCATAAAAGCGAGCGCCTGATCCGTCGCCTGAGGATTGTCCTTACTGCTGCTTATTATATCTTCGTAGGCTTTCAGGGTCTTGAGCCCGACGTCTTCGGTCTGGCTCTGCTCGAACTTTTGATTGAGCGCCCGGGCGTGGAAGAGCTGCGCGTTGGCGTTTCCGGGATCGAGCTCCAGGGCCTTGGCGAACCGGCGCTCCGCTTCTTCGTACTTGCCTTTGTTGAACTCGCGCACGCCGTTATTGAGGTTATCCTTGGCGCGCAGATTACTGACGACGCTACAGCCGGGCGTCGCCGCCACCAGGGCGAGCATCCCGAGCAGGAGCATGACGTTGCTTTTTCTATTCAAGGCTGATCCCTCCTATGCCTTTACTGTAAGAAGTCGACCTGGAGCCCTATAGGCTGCGCCCCCGCGCCTTTCATCGTGTCGATGACTTTGACTATGTCATCATATGGCTTGTCCTTCGGCGCTTTCAGGAAGACCGCCTTATCGGGGCGCTGCTCGAGCAGGCTCTTGAGCGTTTCGCCGAGCTCGACAAGCGACATCGGCTTCGAATTCAGCTCGACCGTCTGCTCCATGCCGATGCCCGACTTCACGTCCACCATCAGCAGGTCCGAGGGCGGAACGGGAGCGTCCTTATTGTTCTCCTGCGGCTTCTGCGGGATCTGAGACTCGAATTTGGCTTCCCTCTGAGGCTGAATCACGAAGAATATGATCAGCAGCACCAGAAGGACGTCGACGAGCGGAGTCACGTTGATGTTAGGAGCCGCGATGCCCAGGCTTCTCTTGGTTGGAACTTCGTCTACTTCACCGTGTGCCATGTCTTTTTAAGCCGCCGGTCGCGCCGCGCGCCCCTTTCGCGGGGCAGGCCGCGCGACCGGCAACATCCTCCTAATTTCAAATATGAAGACTTGCGGGCGCTCCAGCGAGAGCGCCCGCGCTCTGAGCAACATGCTTCGATTGCGGACGGGCTTTATCCGCCTTCTTCGGCGGACTTCTCTTTCTCCGAGACGAGACCGATGCGGTCGAAACCGCTGTCCCGGACGGCGTTGATCACTTCGACCACCGTGCCGTACTTGACCTTCTGGCCGCTCTTTATGTAAACGACCTGATCGGCAGCCGGTTTATCCTTCAGAGCCCTCTCGACGGCCTTCGGCACGTCGGCCAGCGCGATCTTGTCGCGGCCGATGTAGTACTCGCCATCATTCGGAATGGCGATGACGACCGAAGTGTCTTTGACGATGTTGGGATCCGGGTCCGGGTATTTCGATTTCGGCAGCGCAACGCTGACGCCGGCCTGCAACATGGGCGCGACCACCATCATGATGATGAGCAGGCAAAGCATTACGTCTACCAGCGGAGTGACATTGATATCGGAGACGAGACCTCCGTCGCCTCCCGCAGCCATTCCCATAGTATTTACCTCAACTCACGACGTTTGATGAAGTAGTCGATAAGCTCCGAAGATGAGTTGTCCATCTCGATCGTGAAAGCTTCGACCTTGTTCTGGAAAATGTTGAACGCCCACACGGCGGGGATAGCCACAAGCAGCCCGAACGCCGTTTCGATCAGCGCTTCCGAGATCCCGCCCGCGACCGCGGAGATTCCGCTGCCGGCCGCTGCCGACATGCCCTGGAACGCGGAGATGATGCCGATAACGGTCCCGAGCAATCCCACGAACGGAGCGGTCGAGCCGATCGTCGCGAGGCCGGACAACCCGCGCTTGAGCTCGGCCGTCTTCAGGGCCGTCGCGCGCTGGAGAGCGCGGCGTGCCGCGTCCATAGTCGTGCCGGGAATATCCGAGCCCGCCTGGTGAGCCTGGAATTCCTGAAGCCCGGCGTTTACGACCATCGCCAGGTGCGACTTCTTATGACGGTCGGATATCGCGATCGCCTCGTCAATTCGATTGTCGCGCAGGGCGGCCGCGACCTTGGGGGCGAACTGGCGCGATTGATTCCGCGCGGCATTGTAGGTGAGCCATCGCTCGACCATGATGGCGATCGAGTACATGCTCATGAGAGCCAGCACGACAGCCACCGTGATCGCGGGCCATTCCATCTTCTGGATCATTCCCCACAGCGACAGATCTTCGCCGCCCGTCGGGCTTTCGGCACCACCGGCACCGCCCTCCTGCAACATGAAGAAAGCAAGCTTATAGCCCGCCAGCGACAGAGTAGTTAATATCATCGGTTAAAGCCCTCCAAATCGATTTAGAATTTTTCCGTACGGGCCCGAAAACCGGAGAGCTATCAGGCCCGATAATCTCGAATGTAAAGATCACAGCGTGAAGTTGAACGTAATAGTGCCGATGACCTTTACGGCCTGGCCACTGAGCTGGGTCGGAGTCCACCTCCACCCTCGCGCCGCGGACGTGGCCGCATCCTTGAGCAGCGGGTGGCCGGAGATGGCCCTCGCCGAGATCACCCTTCCGTCTTCGCCGATCGTGACTTCGACGACGACCGAACCGGCGACCCGGGCTGCCTTCGCAAGCGGCGGATAAGGGGGCGCCGGCTTCGCGATCGCGGACCCTTGCAATACGCCCATGGACTTGCGGACCACCTTCGGTATCTCCTTCGTCGGCTCGGGAGCCGGGGGCGGAGGAGGAGGCGGAGGATCGCCCGAGCCTGTGCCGCCCGGAATGCCGCCTACGACGCCGCCGGGCACGCCGCCCGGAACTCCGCCGGGCACGCCGCCCGGAACCCCACCCTCGACGCCGCCGCTCACGCCGCCGCTAGATATGACGGGCGGCGTTGCCGAAGGCGGCTTGATCTCTTTTGGCGGCTCCTTGGAAGCCACGAATCCGGTGGGCGCTTCGATCTTGGTCGTCTTTGGCTGAGTCGCTCCGGGAGGCGGAGGCGGCGGGGGAGGCGGAGGCGGAGGCGGAGGCGCAAGCAACGTCAGCGCCTCGAACTGCTCGTTTAACTTCGCGTCATAAGCATAGATGCCCCAGGCTATGACAGACGTGAGCAGAGCGACCCAGATCGCCGCCGTCACCGCAAAGTAGGCCCACGTGTTGGACGCTTTTCTGTTTGACGACGATTCGACTAGTTGATCGAACATTAGACTGATACCTCCGATTATTATCGATGGGTCAGAGGCAGTCGAATCAGACTTTCGCTTTAAATTCCGGTCTCAGGCTCGCCAAAACCGGCGCATTAAACAACGAGTGCCCAATCCCTACCACCAGAAAGGAGTCGCCACCGTCCCAGGACGAAACGGCTAACCAAGCAGACTTAAATGCCGGCTGTTCATGTGCTTTGTGCTAAAGTACAGGCTGAAATCCGGCTGAGTCTACTACTCGCCTTCCCATCAAGTCAAGAAGTTTTGAATCTTCCAACCATTTAGACACCGCTGTTGCGGCGTTTGTTCCCCGGAGGCGTTTGCCCGCGCGGCAAACACCTCATTCTTAGAACGCTTAAACCTTAGCCAGGTTGCGTTCGGTCGCGCGGGCTCTTGTTCCGCCGCTCGGAGGTCCCGGCCTGCCCTTCCGGTTCGTGATGTACTCCCACCACAGCATGATCGGGCTTGCCACCGCGATAGAAGAGTAGCTCCCGATGATGATGCCGACGGTGAGCGCGAGCGCGAAGCCCCTGAGGACCTCGCCTCCGAATAACAGTATCGCAACTACGGAGATAAATGTCAGCCCCGAGGTTATGATTGTTCGCGAAAGGGTCTCGTTGATCGCGTCGTTCGTCACGCGGGCCAGGCTGTCGCGCCTCCTCAGCCTGACGTTCTCTCGAATTCGATCGAAGATTACGATCGTGTCGTTCATCGAATACCCGACCAGGGTCAGCAGGGCCGCGATCACGGTCAGGCTGATCTCTTCTCTGATCAGGCTGAAGAAGCCGAGCGTGATCAGCACGTCATGGAAGACGGCCAGCACCGCCGCCACGCCGTAGATCCACTCGAACCTGAAAGCGATGAAGATGAGCATGCCGCCGAGCGCCGCAAGCGTCACGTATATCGCGCGATTCCTCAGGTCTTCACCCACCTGCGGGCCTACCACGTCGGCCGAGATCACTCCGAAGTTGCCGGTCGTGAAATTAGGCTCCATCTTGGCCAGCAGGTCCGCGGGCACGTCCTGAACCTGGACCTCGCTCAGGCTCGACAGGACGCCGTCGCGATCGTTGCGGTATTTGCCTATGGCCGCGGCGGCCTTCGTGTAGGTGTCGTCCGACACTCCGAGAGGGTTGATTCTATAGAGAGCGTCCTCGACCTCTTTCGTGCTGACGAGATTCAAATCGATCTTTCCGGCATAGAAATGGTTCATCAGCACCTGCTTCACCCTGGCCTGATCGAAGCCCTCCATGTTCGGCGCGGTGAGATTCACGTTCTGAATCGTGTTGATGTCCTGGATATACCCTTTATTCTCCCGGTCGCGGAAGGATACGATCTCCTCGCCGACCTGGCGGTAGGGATGCGGCCCGGCGAAGTTGGTGTTGTTGATCCCCAGAGGATCGTCCAGTCTAAGCTCGGCCTCGACGCTTTCGGCGTTGACCCTGTTGATATTGACCTTGCCCGCCTGGACATCGCCCGAAGCGCCGAGCTGCTGGAGCGCCAGGGTGATCTGTCGAACGTCCTGGAACTCGTTGCCCGATTTCGGGGCGCGTATCTGGTACTCGTTCGAACGGCCCAGCACGCTCTGGATAGTCACTTTCGACGTATCGATTCCCCCCGAGGCCAGCGCGGAGCGGACCTGATCCGGAGCGGTCGCGTCCTTGAACCTCACGGTCATCAAGGTGCCCCCCGTGAAGTCCACGCCGAGGTTGAAGCCGCGCAATTGGACCGATATGGCGCCGAGCAGAAGCAGGGCAATCGTGATATAGATGAAGTACCGCTTGTTGCCGATCCAGTCGATCCTGGGATTCTTTAATAGCTCTATCATATTACCTTCAATTATTAATCGAGATGGAAGGGGCCGGAGCAGCGCCCGGCCCCTCGCTGGCCCATACCTTGCCCGCTTATATGCTGATCGTCTCCGCCCGCGGATTGCGGCTGAGGTGCCACATGAATATCGTCCTCGACACGAAGACCGCCGTGAAGATGTTGGCGAGCAGGCCCGCGACCAGCGTGACGGCGAATCCTCGGATCGGGCCGGTGCCGAATACGAATAGGAAGATGGCCGAGACTATGGTGGTCACGTGCGTGTCGATGATCGTCATGAACGCCTTATTGAACCCCACGTCCACGGCCGACGCCACCACCTTTCCTTTGCGCATCTCCTCACGGATTCGCTCGAAGATCAGCACGTTCGAATCGACCGCCATGCCTATGGTCAGGATGACGCCCGCTATGCCCGGAAGCGTGAGCGTCGCGTCGAAGAGCACGAGCGCCGCAAGGAGCAGGATCAGGTTCAGGATGAGCGCGAGCACGGCGTTTATGCCCGCGCCGCGATAGTACCAGAGCATGAACAGGACGACCGCCACGAGTCCCGCCACCGAAGCGGTGACGCCCTGGCGGATCGAATCGGCCCCGAGCGAAGGCCCGACCGTCCGCTGCTCGATGTAGCTCACCTTGGCCGGAAGCGCGCCCGACCTGAGCGACAGCGCCAGGTCTTCGGCCGACTGCTTCGTGAAGCCTCCGGTGATCTGCCCGCGGTCGTTGATCTGGCTGTTGATGGTCGGAGCGGACTTCACTTCATTGTTCAAGACTATGGCGAGATTATCGCCGATGTGCGCGCCGGTCGCCTCGCCGAAGGCCTTGGCCCCTCTGTTGGTGAGGCTGAAATCGATCTCGTAGTTGGCGGAGTCGTACCGCGAAGCCATGGCCCTGGCGTCGCGCATGTCGAGGCCGGTGACGACGGCCTTCTTCTCGAGCACCACCCACCCTTCGGTCGACCCGCCGCCGTTATCGGGCCGCGAGCGGTAGAGGACCACCTCGTAAGCGTCGAGCCCGCCGGGCAGCCCCTTCGCCGCCGCCTCGGCCGCTTCCCGGGTGGGGTAGGGCATCTGCGTGCCCTTGGCGACGAGCTTCAGCTCAAGGTTCGAGTCGGCGTTGAGAGTGTTCTTGACGCGCTCGGGGTCGTCGAGTCCGGGCATCTGAACGAGTATCTGATACCGGCCCTCGCCGCCATGCCTCTGGACGGTCGGCTCGGTGACGCCGAAGGCGTTGACGCGATTTTCGATGATCTGCTGGGAGAGTTGAGTCGCGCGCTCGCGCTCGGCGTTCTGGACCGACTGGTCGAGCTTGAATACGATATTGTTGCCCGTTTCTGTGGCCGTCCAACCCTTGCCTTCCGTCGTCTGATTGTTGAAGTCGCCCCTCAGCTCGTTGATGATGTCGGAATTGCGCGTCCTGTCCGGAACCGTGATGGTGATCTCGTCGACGCCGCTCTGCTTGATCTCCGTGGCGGGCCAGCCCTTCTCCGGCAGCTTGGCCTGCGCCGATTCGAGGTTCTTCTGTGTAATGCCGTTGATCACGTCGTCGGTCTTTACCTGGAGGACCAGGTGGCTGCCGCCGCGCAGGTCGAGCCCGAGCCGGATGTTGTCCGACAGGTTCTGCTTGAACTGGGCGAGGCTGGTGAAATCCTTCAGTCCCGGCCGGCGGTCGTGAGGCATCAGCACCACGTACAGGCCTACGAGAGTGACGAGGAGAATTATGATCGTTCGTGTTCTAATCTTGCTTCGCATAACAGCGCTTCCTATTTTATCTTATCAGTCGATTTTATTAGACGGCCGGTTCTTTCCCTTCAGCGGACTGTGGTCCTGCAATCGCTGCGCGCTGTATCTCTATGGAAACAGACTGGGCGATCCTCAACTGAACGGAGTTCTCTCTGACTGCGACGATGGTTCCATAGATGCCGCCGCTGGTAATAACCTTATCGCCGGGCTTGAGCGAATTGAGCAACTGCTCTCTATCCGCAAGCACCTGGCGCTGCTTTTTCTGTTGAGGTCTTATTACGAGGACGTAGAAGATGGCGAAGATGATGAGCATCATCAGCGGCAAACTCAACGCACCGCCATTCTGCAGAATGAAAAGAAAACCGAGGGCTATTTTCATGTCCATTGATTACTCGCCGGCACTCCTAGTGGGAGGTCCCGCCCGCGCTCGACGGGGGCCGAATCCGTCCTGGAGATTCAGTCCTGTCCGCGCGCCAGATCCATTAGAAAATATTTGCGAAACTCATTAAAAGTGCCAAGCTTGATAGCTTGCCTCATTCGATCCATCGTGTCAAGATAGAAGCGGATGTTGTGATTCGATGACAAGACTGACGCAAGAATTTCCCCGCTCACATACAAATGGCGCACGTAAGCGCGCGAATATCTCGAACAGGTCGAGCATTCACAGGCCTCGTCGATGGGCCGGCCGTCGTCCCTGTAACGCGCGTTTTTGATATTCAAGCGGCCTCTGCTCGTGAAGAGGTATCCGTTGCGCGCGTTGCGAGTCGGCATCACGCAATCGAACATATCGACTCCGAGCGAGACCGCCTCGACCAGGTCTTCGGGCGTGCCGACGCCCATCAGGTAACGCGGCTTCTCTTCCGGCATCAAGGGGGCGATCCGCGAGACGACTTCAAACATCGCCTCTTTCTCCTCGCCGACCGAGAGCCCTCCGATCGCGTAGCCGTCAAACCCGATCTCGATCAGCCCTTCGAGGCTCCGCTCGCGCAGGTCCGGAAAGATGCTCCCCTGGCTGATCCCGAACAGGGCCTGTCCCGGATTCACGACCTTTATGCCCGCGTCCCCCTCCGCGCTCGCTTCCCGGTGGAGGCGCGTGAACTCCTCCTTCGACCTGCGCGCCCATCGCTCGGTCATCTCGAGGGACCGGCTCGCCTCGTCGCGGGTCGCGGGATAAGGAGTGCACTCGTCGAAGGCCATCACGATGTCGCTGCCGAGCGCGGCCTGAATCTCCATCGACTTTTCGGGCGAGAGAAAATGGCGCGAGCCGTCGATGTGCGACTGAAACTCGACCCCTTCTTCGCGCATCTTACGCAGCGGCCCGAGGCTGAAGACCTGAAATCCTCCGCTGTCCGTGAGGATCGAGCGGTCCCACGACATGAATTTGTGAAGACCGCCCAGGCGATTGATGATCCCGTGCCCGGGCCTCAGGTAGAGGTGGTAGGTGTTGCCGAGAATGATCCGGGCGCCCGCCTCTTCGAGCATCTCCTGAGTGAGCGCCTTCACCGTTCCCTGAGTGCCCACGGGCATGAAGACGGGCGTCTCGAAAGAGCCGTGGGGCGTGGTGATGCGCCCCGCCCTCGCCCGGGTCTCGGAATCGACGGCCGCCCTCTCGAATTGAAGCCCCTTATCGTTCACGCTTGAGATCACTTTCGCCGAATGGCTTTACC
>DATLMR010000155.1:0-15565 GCA_035537555.1 Blastocatellia bacterium | reverse complement strand
TCGCCGCCATAGTGCACGATCTGGCGGTTGTCCGTCCCGGGGCGCTCGATGAGAATGTTGCCATAGACGTGCGTTTCGCCGTAGCGCGGCTCGTTTCGGATCAGGCTGCTGTCCTCGCCGTCGACTAGATCGAGCTGGCGGTTGCCGCCGTCGATCCAGTTGTATCTGACCGCCAGCCCGGCCGAGCGGTCTTTGAGATTATTGCCCGGGCAGCCGGCTCGTAATGGGCCGAAGAAGTTGTACTGGAATGTTATCCCGATGGCCGCCGTGTAGTTATTGTGGTGAAAGATGCTGTTGACGATCCCATTATCGTAGATGTGATTCCCCTCGACCAGTATATCTCTTGAAGCCAGGTCGTCACTCGACGCTACGAAAAAGCCGTTGCCCGCGTCGTGCAGAATGCAGTTGCGGACCGTGATGTTCTCGCCCTTCTCGATATAAATAGTCGAGGCGTTATCGCTATAAACCTGTGACGCGCCGCCGGCCGAGGTGAACGTGTAGGGAGGCCTGGCGCTTCTTATATCCAGGTTCTCGATAGTGATGTGGCTGGGCGTCGTGTCGGACGGGACGTTAGCCCCGCCTATCTTGATTACGCCGCGAGCCTCGTTCCAGTAGTTGAGCGCGGGGCGCGTCGTAGCTCCGTTGCCGTCGACGACGGGAAGCTCTCCGGCAGGACCCGCCACGCCGCGAACTGTGATCGGAGCCGCCGAAGTACCCTGCCGGCAGATGACCCACTTCTCCTTGTACGGGGTTGAGCGCCAGTTGATTAAGACCGTGTCTCCGGCTTGCAGGGACTCCCACGGGACATCACCTATATTCAAATAGGTTTTGCCGGGCCCCACCTCGAAGGTGGCGGCCTGCGCCGCGGGAAGCGCGATGCAAAGAAGCAGCCAGAGTGATGACGCCATGCATAATTTGAGAGCCGGCCTGCCTTTACTCATAGTCTATCTATCCTCTTTGACTCTGACGACACCTGGCGGTGGCGTGCGTCAATATGCCAATAGCTTCTTGCTTGAAATGAGGAGGGGGCGAGGCGAATCAACGATCATTATTCTTGTTGCGGAAAAATCAGGGACGAGGATAACACCATGATATGCCGGTAGCCATAGTAAAGATCATCCTGGCGATCCGCGCCGGGCTGCGGCCCGAGGCAAAATCAATTCGCGCCTTTGAGCCTGTTTATTGCCTCATCACACCTGGCGATCTGTTTGACCGTGTCTTCAATGTCGGAAGCTTGAGCTTCGGCAAGCATACCGCTGTCGCGCATATTTACGTATAAATCGAGGCTCCGCTGATACCAGTCGCGCGCTTCCTTCCAATGCGCGAGCCGCTGGCTGGGGGGCTTCCCGGCGTTTGCCCCGAAATGCTCGTACCCGTAACCGAGATAAAAATACGCGCCGGCAAGATCGTACTGGGCATCCGCGTTCGACGGGTCTTCTTTCGCTCTCGCATCACGCAGCTCCAGAGACTTTCTCAGCAATTTCAAAGATTCGTCCTCATCGCCCATCTGAACCCTGAGCCGGCCCAAACGCAGGTAGCACCGGGCAAGATCGGTCCGCGACGCGGCGTTGCCCGGTTCGACGGCCAGCAGCGATTCGGCGATCCCGGTCGCTTTACGGTAATGCTTTTCCGCGTCTGCGAGCTTACCGCTCTCTTCGAGCGTCCTGCCCAGCTCCAGATAGACCGCCAGCAGATCGTTTTGCGCCTGCGCGTTATTCGGGTCATCTCGCGACAGGGCCAGGGCGAGCGCGAGGGCTTTTTCATAATAGGCGATCGATTCCGCGACTTCTTCATTGACCGATAGAGTGTTGGCGAGCAGCAGATAATCTCCCAACAGGCCGCGCCGCGCCACGGCGTCCGATGGATCGGCGGCGACCGATTTTTCATCCATGACGAGGATGCTTTTGTACAGCTCTATCGCCTTCCTGGCGTCGCCATTCTTTTCCAGGGCCAGGCCGAGCCTCTGATAAGCGCTCTTCAGCACCCGTTTGATCTTGGCATTAGCCGGGTCCGTTTTCGACGACCCTTCGACTATCGCTATACCTTTGTTGTAGGCCTCCAGGCACTCGGCCATCTTCCCGGCCTTTGTCAGCACGTCGCCTGACTTGATATAGCTCGTCGCAAGGCCCAGGCGGACCTTGGAGTCATCCGATCGCTTGCTCATCTCTTCGCGTATTGCAAGAGCCGTTTGCTGATTGGCGAGAGCTTCCGACAGGTTCCCCATCTGCATCAGCGTGTCGCCTATGGCCTGGTAGGTCACTGAAAGGTCGTAAGCGATCCCGTCATCGGGGGCGACCGCCTGGATCTCTTTCTGTATCGCCAGAGCCTTTTGGTAAAAGTCCAGCGCGCCGTTCCAATCGCCCTGCACCCAGAGTATATCGCCGACCTTCAAATCGCTCGTTGCCAGCTCGCTTCGCACATCTTTGTCACTCGGATCGGCTGCGCTCAACCGCTCGCGAATCGCCAGGGCCTTGCGATAGCTCTCCAGCGCGCTCGACGTGTCGCCGAGGCTCGATGCGTAAGGGTCGCCCTGCACGTCGCCGACTTTTTGATATGCGGTGGCCAGCTCACGTTGCAGCGAGACATCCCCGCCCGCTTCCCCGGCTAGATTGTCCAGGTACTCAAGCGCACGTTTGACGACGAGCTCCCGCGCGGGCGTTGCGCCTTGCAGGTCCTGGATGGAGTCGTGGAACTCGAACATGAAAGAGTTGGCGAGCCGCCGAACATCATTGAATCGCCTCTCGGATTTGGCCCGCTCGCGGCCGGCTATCAACGCCTGCGAGGTCGTGCCGATGATCCCCGCGATGAGCGTTATGAAGACCAGGCCGGCGGCAATAACTGCCGACCTGTGACGGCGAATGAATTTGCCCGCGCGGTATTTGAGCGTTCCTTCGCTCGCGGCCACAGGCAAGCCTTCGAGATAGCGGCGTATGTCTTCGGCCAGTTGCTCGGCGGAAGCGTAGCGATGCTGCGGCTCTTTGCGGATTGCTTTTAGAGCGATGTTGTCGAGGTCGCCCGAAAGCTCGCGCTTCAATTTCTCGGGCCTCGAATCTCGGGGCTTGCTAAAGGTGCCGGGGCCGAGCGCTTCGCCTGTCTCGTGTGCCTCGACCGATCGGGTATCCGCACGGTTGATGATCGTGCTCGGCTTTTCGGGCTCCTGCTCGCAAATGACCTTTACCATGTGCGCGAACGAAGAGGTGCTGACCTGATAAGGGCGATGGCCCGTGAGTAGTTCATAGAGCAAAACGCCGAGGCTGTAAACATCGGACGCGGTCGTAATGCTTTCGCCTTTGACCTGTTCGGGGCTGGCGTAAGCGGGGGTCATCAATCGCATATTATGATGCGTTACGTCGGCAGCTTGCCCGGTGGCCGCGAGCAATTTAGCGATCCCAAAGTCCAGCAATTTGGGCTCGCCTTCGGCAGTCACAAGAATGTTGTTCGGTTTGATGTCGCGGTGCACGATTAAATTCTGATGGGCGTAATGAATCGCCGCGCAGACTTTGCGGAATATCTTCAAGCGCTCGGCGGTGCTCAGCTGGCGGGCGTCGCAATAGTCGAGGATCGGCTGCCCTTCGACATACTCCATCACGAAGTAGGGCAGGCCGTTGTCCGTCGTGCCTCCGTCGATGAGCCGCGCGATGTTCGAGTGATCGAGATTGGCGAGAATCTGGCGCTCGGTGCGAAAGCGGCGAACGACGAAATCGGTATCCATGCCGGTCTTTACAACTTTGATGGCTACGCGCCTGTCAAATTCGTCATCCGCGCGGGCCGCCAGGTAGACAAACCCCATACCGCCGCTTCCCACCTCGCCCAGGATTTGATAGGCGCCGATGCGACGCGATTGCAGAGGCTGTATTTCGCCCGGGGCCAGGGCGAGCGTCTGCTCATAGAAAGAGATCGTCTGTTTGTTTTCGGATGAGTTAATGGAAGTAGCTTTCTCATCCTGCTCCGAGGCGATCAGAGATTTGACATCATCCAGCAGAGCCTCGTCGCCCTCGCATACTTCGGCGAGGAAAGCCTCCCGCGCTTCCGGCCCCAGCCGAACCGCCCTGCTGAAAATCTCCCTAACCTGCTGCCGTCTTTCGGTCGTCATAGCTGATTCGCGAGCACTCATCACAATCTTCTTGCTATTTCTCAGGGTACGGAACAATTATAGGCGGAACCGAAAGCAACCAACAACAGGCACGGAAAGCCCTCCGCAATCATCGGCGGGCTCGCGCTCGCGGACGCTGCGACGATAAGGCTCGCCAGCTATCCCGGAAAAGCTCGCAAAGGCGAGAAAAAGAGACTTCTCCGCCTCTCCTGCGCTCCGGCTTCAAGGGGCCGTTAAGGTGTTAGGCTCGGGAAGGGATCAACGACATGTTATAGAAGAAGGCCACTCGAGGAGGGGGCTCTATCACGGCCGAAAGTGTCGATGCGCTCTTGTAACGTTAAATGCACTTGTGGTTCCATACACCTATCCTTTCACGCCTGGTCCTGGGATCGGGTGTTGAAAGCAGGGCAGAGCAACGCTCTGCCCGAGCTGTTTTTTCCGATTAGGCAAATTGGGGATCACGAGGCAGAAGCTAAAAGAAGGCGCGCGTATGCGCGCTACACGCGTGACAAGCGCGACGGTCGGATTGTTACAGGAGACTCTCTGCCGAAATGCTACAGGGCGGGTTCCCCGAACAGGCGGCGAATACTGAAGAACTACGAGTAAGTAATCAGGTTGAGCCGGTCGTCTCCGAGACCGGGGCTCGGGCGCTGCATCTACGGCAACCGCGTTTCTCTTTGCTGTCTGCCGCTCGATCTCGACGGCGGTTTCTTTCCACTCAGGGTAAGCAAAATTAAGTGGAGACAGGCAGGCTATGCGGCTATAATGCGCCGCCTCGCTTACGCGGCCAAGCTCAAGCAGCTCGACCGCGACGTTGTTGTAGTACTGGGCTTTTATAACGGGATTCGCGCTTAGCCTGATGAAAGACCCTATGCTTAGCAGCTCTTTAAGCGCTTGCTTATTATCCCCCTCCTCAGCTCGAACGAGGCTATGCAGAATGATCGCGTTTGCAAACGCATAGTAGTCTTGCGGGGATGCGCGCCTGATGTATTGCGCAGATGCCAGATATAATTTACGTGCCTGATCTAAATCTCCGCTTAGTCGATGGATACCTCCTAAAGACTGTAGCGCTCTGGCCCTGAAGCGCGGTTCGGCGAGGCGGCTGGAGACTACATCATTAAGAATTTGCGCGGCCTCGGCAAGGCGGCCTTCTCGTGTATTGACGATGGCTCTATACCAGAGCCCGGAGGCCTGAACCGAGGGGACGGGTAGATCGATTAGCAGGTCGCTGGCTTCTTTAACCGTGCTGAAATCGCGGCAGGCATAGGCGGCCTCGGCTATAGACGCAACGCTTTGCGCAAGTCGAAGAGGTGCTCGATTAAGATCGGCGGCATGAGCAATGCCGCGAGTCAATAACCCAACTAACACCCTGGAGGATGATTTAACCATGAAAAGACTACTAGCCTGTCTGGCGCTGGTCACGCTCTTTATTCTCTCCTTTCCCGCCGGCTTCTCTCAAGAATCGCGCAATATAACCGGATTTTCATCGGTGGCCAAAGCCGGCCGTTCTGTCCCTTCCATGAGCTGGTGCCAGTGCGGCACCCAAAACTGCCTGTGCGATACCGGCGAGGAGCCGTGCGCGTCATGCCCGAATCACGGCCTGACCATGCAATATTCGCCCGAGTCCGAGCCCCCCGAAGTCGATGCCGGAGCCGCTCTCACCCTGCTCGGTACTGCTCTGCTGCTGGTGCTTCGATTGCGGCAAATGCAGATCTGATGACCGCCGGGGCATTCGGCTACGCCTGTCGTGATATACGCGGGTGCCCCGGCACTCTCTCGCATCAGCGCGGTTATACCGCATCCAAAGTCAACTTGCAACGGTGAATCACATTACATGCCGTGCTTCGGGGCATTCTTTTATTCTGAGCAAAGTGACTTGTATCTTGAACACCGAGCGCGCAATAAATGGCGGCCCGGCGGGCGGGGCCGTTTCCGATTCCGCGCTTCAGGCCGCGCTCTCCTGCCGCTCTTGTTTTGCCCGGTAGAGCGGAGACGAGTCGAGCACCAGGAGAAGGTAGACCATGAAAGCGGCTACGAGGTCGAAGAGTATCGTAAACATCATCACGCGCGGCCCGACCGCCTCAAACATCCGCCCGATCAGCAGCGGCACGATCATGCCGCCGGAACTTCCGCCGACGACCAGAAAGCCCGTCACCTGGCCGGTGATCCTCATGCGCTGTTCGGCGAACGTGAGCGCCGTCGGGTAGATGGAAGCCATCGAAAGCCCCATGCAGACGGACGCGGCCGTGATTGCCGCGAGCGATGTCGGCCAGAGGAGGGCGATCCCTATGCTGATGAAGCAGCCGATCAAATCTGCGAGCAAGATCG
Organism: Blastocatellia bacterium; assembly: GCA_035537555.1. Classification (GTDB taxonomy): domain Bacteria; phylum Acidobacteriota; class Blastocatellia; order UBA7656; family UBA7656; genus DATLMR01. The sequence continues at coordinate 9,144 of DATLMR010000155.1, read as the reverse complement.
TTCGCGGCTTGAGCCTGGCCGCTATGGGAACTCCGATGAGCCTTCCTGCCGTGAGCGATCCCCAGAATACCGATGTCAGATACGCCGCAGTCCTTTCACCGCCTATGCTCATCTTAATCACGTAACTATAAATCCAGCTTCCGTAACTCACCTCAGCGCCGATATAGAGGCAAAGCAATAGAGCAATCAATACGACGAGTTTGTAGTTGACCTGGCCCGCGCTCGAATTCTCCTCCGAGACCGGCTGATTTCGCGGGCTTGGCAGGCGCAACAGCAAAGCGGCGGCGGGCAGTATCAGAAGCGCCAGCGCAAAGTAAGAAGCGGTCGTCGCGTTGTTTATGGAGAGAGTGCGGGCGATAACCAGCGGAGAGATGAAGCCGCCGACCCCGTAAAAGAAATGAAGCGCGTTCATAAAGGGCGCGACGCGACTTTGATGAACCCAGACCAGCAGCGCGTTCCCGCCGACGCCTATTACGCCTTCTGCCGTTCCAAGCACGAGCATTACCGCCAGCAAAACTCCGAGCGTCGAGACCGCAGGCATCAGCGCCAATGTCGCGGACATCGCGATAATCATCACCGCCATTACCTTGTTACCGGGCATGCGATCGTAAAACCTGCCGCCGAAGAGCGAGCCTAGCAGGAATCCAAACGAGCGGACCGTGAATAGATAGCTGATGTCACCCAGGCTCGAGCGCGTCTGTTCTGCCAGGCTCGGAAGCGTGGGGCCGAGCGAGGCCATTGCCAGGCCGAGGGCGACGAAGGCTATGAAGTAAGAGGCGCTTTGAGCGGCTTTAATATTTTTCAGGATGACGTATCCTTTCTCGCCTTCAACCGCGAGTACCCCGCCGAAGGCGCAATCGTACCAGAAGCGCCGGAGAGGTTGAAACTCTATGGTGTCATTTCCCGCCCCCGGGTCCTGGATCGGGCCGGTCGAAGGTGTATAGAATGGAGCCGAATGATCGAATCCCTTAGAGACATTCTCTTACGCCTTCCGAGCGCGCGGGTGTCGCGCGGGGGGAGCCGGGCGCTTCTTCTACTGGCGCTGCTGGCTCTGCCGGGAGCCGGATCGCCGCAGGTGCGCGAGCGACCCTTACGAATCGCCGTGATCGGTTTGTCTCATCCGTCCGCCGGGACGGAGGCCGCCGTCTCCGGTTTCGAGGACGCGCTCGAAGCCGCGCTCGGGCGCGATGGCCGGGCGGTTATGACGGAGCGCTCTCTAATGAAGCCCGCGCTGGCGGGAGTCGGCTACGACGGGTCGATTAACATGAGCACGGATGAGGCGAGGCGGGTGGGCGCCGCCATCGGCTGCGACTTTTTCATGATCGGAATGATGGATGCCGTGACTCGAAGCGACCGCGCGGGCGAATCGCACGAAGAAGCCGTGGGCGGGCTGATGATGGTCGACGGGCGCACGGGAGCCCTCGCCGCTTTCGATTTCATTCAGGAAAAGGCCGCCTCGCGTGAGGCGGCGGCAGGGCAGGCGAAGCAGACCCTCGTTGCGCGCTCGGCCGGGTACATCGATCGGCTGGTGGAGTACCGGGCGCGGCTTGAGAAGCACGTGAGCGCAACGGGCGGGCGCGAGCCGGTGGAAGATCTCCCGAATGAAGACTCGCCGCGTTTCACCCCTCCCAGGTTCGCGAATCGCATCAAGCCCGAATACCCCTCAGAGGCGAACCGTGCCAACGTGGGCGGAACCGTCGAAGCCATGGCGGTCTTCAGAGCAAACGGCGAAGTAGGCGACATATCAATAACCCGCTGGGCGGGATTCGGCATGGAAGAGTCCGCGATTCGCGCGATAAGGGAGCTCAAGTTCACGCCGGCCACGCTCGACGGCCGACCGGTAAGCGTCCGCGCGCTTGTGCGCTATAACTTTAGGAAGCTTGAATTCGTCGACGCCTCCGAGCCCGCGCCTAACGGCCCGGAACCGGACCTGCGTAAGCTGTTCAAGCGCGGCGCTCGCCGCCCGCCTTTTTAAGCCTGGGAGCGCGGTGCGATTCGATCATCGCGATATTCATAAAGGGCGGAAGCCGCGCCGATTGATTCGAATCATCTCGCGCGCCGAGGTCAGGACTTCTGAAAGGATAATACGACTATCGGCCCGAGCCTCAGGGGCGTCAACCGGGATCACGCGCGTCCAGGTGCCCGTCGCGGGCTTCCACCTGTCGAGCATTCGTTTCGAGGTGTACCCCGCGAAGACATCGATACATGGCACCGATAGCGCCGCCGCTATGTGCTGCCCGGCCGAATCATAGCCGATGTAGAGATCGCTCTGGCCGATGAGCGCGGCGAGCAGCCCGATGCGCCCGCTCCAGACCAGCAGGTCCGCGCCCTCCCAATCGGAGGCGAGCAGGTCGCTCAGGCCCGCTTCGTCGACTTCGGTTACTCGAATCGGAAGGCCCGCGCGCGCGATGCTCGCGGCGTGAGCTATAACCATGTCGGCGCGGCGCGCTTCGTCGCGGCCCGCGCCTTTATCCAGGATGACGAGGGCGCCGCTTTCGATCAACCCTCCCACCAGCTGTCGCTCGAACTCATCGCTCACGCGCTTGAGCGGGTTCTCTCCGACCCCAAAATTGATCGCTACGACGGGCCGCGCGCTTCCGCTTCTCATCCTCCGCGCGACGCTCTCCGCCCGCCCGAGGTCTGAAGGATAGAGGCTCAGTCGCGCAAGGGTGGGGCTCTCTTCCCCGAATACTTCGTCGAGCCAGTCGGAGGCGAGTTGCCCGAGCGACAGCGACGTGGCTGCTTTGTACTCGCGGCTGGGAAAGAGGAGATAATTGTCGCTCGGGCTCACGGGCAGCAAGCCGAGCTGGGTCAGCCGGCTGTCAGGGTCGAGTATCAGGTACTCGCGGGCGTCCAGGCCTTCCGACAGTTCTTCGACCACGCTCAGCACGTCAAGCCAGCTCAGGAGCCTGTCGAGAGTCGCGCCCGCACGCTCGTAGTCGAGCTCTCTGAACGATAGCCTCGCGTCCCCGCCGAACAGCTCGGAGGCCTTCCTTCCCCCGACCAGGACCAGTCCGGCGCGCGGAAACATCTGCTTCACTCTTTCGATCAGGACGCTCGTGATCGCGACATCCGCGCCCAGAGTCACGCGGGAAAAGATGATGACCCGCTCGATCTCCCTTGCGACGCGCCCCGGCGAGAAGCCGGACGGGTGGCGAAGAGAGGATACGCGGGCGAGCAGGTCTTCTTCGCTCTCAAGACCGAACTTCGAAAGGGCGCGGTCCAGGTCCGCGCCGCGCGGCGTCCGGCGGCAGAATTGAATGATCTGGGCGAACAGGCGCTCGTAGAGCCGGGCGGCCGCCGGCTCGAACGAATCGGCCAGGGGCTCGACCAGAGAGCCGAAAATGGCTCCGGCAGCCGCTTTCGCGGTTGCCGGGTCCGCATCGGTCGCAAGCTCCGCGAGGCGTGTTATGCGGTCGCGCAGGTAACGGCCCGTCGCCTCATGATGGGTGAGAAAGTCCTCGGCTAGTTTTTCGGGTCCGTCTTTCACTTCGGGCGAAGGGCGATTATCCCACAGTATGATCGCGGGCGGAAAGCGGGGGCCGGGCGATTGCTTGAAATGGGCAGTACGATGAAGTAGTATCCGGACGCGCAAGGCGGGCAGCACTTTCAGCTTCGCGTATCAGATTAAACTCACACGACCAAAAGGAGGGGCCGGACAGGCTTCCGGAATAAAACCATGCTCCATTTAAGACTACATTCAAAGCTCAGGCTCGCCGCAATCATCGCTCTTGCCGTGCTGTTTTGTGGGGCGGGCGCGCGCGCCGACTCTCCCAGGAAGAGCAAGAACAAAGGAGAGAAGAAGTGGACCGAGCTGTTCAACGGCAAAGACCTGACCGGCTGGAAGATGATCGGCAAGGGTAATTTCGTGGTCGAAGACGGCGCCCTCGTTTCTCGTGGAGGGCTCGGGCTCGGGCTGCTCTGGTACGAGGCGAAGACGTTTCGCGATTTCGTGCTTCAGGTCGAGTGGAAAGTAAAGACGGAGTGCAGCAACTCGGGCATCTTCGTGCGCTTTCCGGAAAAGTCCGACGACCCGTGGTACTCGGTCCGCAACGGTTACGAGATCCAGATAGACGATTGCGACAAGAAGGGGCTTAAGAACCGGACCGGCGCGATCTATGATCTGTCGGCCGCGACCAGGGTCGCCTCGAAGCCCGCGGGCGAATGGAACCTCTACGAGATATCGGTCGTGGGTCAGCATTACACCGTAGTTCTCAACGGCGAAAAAGTGAACGAGTTCGACGGCGAGCGCGGCCGCGAAGGCTACATCGGATTGCAGGCGCACGACCCCGTGTCGAGCGTCTCATTCCGCCGCGTCAGCGTCAGAGAGATCAAATAGGACGCGGCTCGAACTGATCGATTAATCTGAAATCGGGAAGGAAGAAGAATGGACGGGAAAACCTACTGGCGGCTGAGCATCATGATGTTTCTGGAGTTTTTCGTCTGGGGCGCGTGGTTCGTCACTCTGGGAACGCACCTCGGGCGGATCGGGTTTACGGGCAGCGAAATATCATACGCGTACCTGATGAATAACATCGCGGCCATCGTATCGCCGTTTTTTATAGGCCTGATCGCCGACCGATTCTTCGCATCGCAAAAGGTCATGGGAGTGCTGCATCTCATAGGCGCGGTGGTCCTCTATTTTTCGGCCGACCTGACGGCCGCGGGGCCTCTGATCCTCGGCCTCTTCTTTTATAATCTCACGTACATGCCGACGATCGCTCTGGTCAACGCCGTCTCGTTTCGCCAGATGCAAAGCCCTGACGCTCAGTTCCCAAAGGTGCGCGTGTGGGGGACGATCGGCTGGATCGTGGCGGGCCTCGTCATCACGTTCATTCAGTTCAATTATTACGCCGACATCGAAATGAGCGCCGTGCCGATGAAGATGGCGGCGATCGCTTCCGTCCTGCTGGGCCTGTACTCATTCACCCTGCCCAACACGCCTCCGCAGAATGTCGGCAAAGAGACGAGCGTCGGCGAAGTTCTCGGGCTCAAGACGCTCCGCCTGCTCAGAGAGAGATCGTTTTTCATCTTCGTGCTATGCTCGCTGCTCATCTCGATTCCGCTGGCCTTCTACTACAGTTTCACGAACCTGTACTTGAACGAGCTCGGGATGAAGGGCGTGGCGGGCAAGATGACGATGGGGCAGATGTCCGAGGTCTTTTTCATGGTTCTCATGCCGTTCTTCCTCGTGCGGCTTGGCGTAAAGAAGATGCTGCTCATCGGCATGCTCGCGTGGGTAGTTCGTTATGCATTCTTCGCCAACGGCAATACCGGGTCAATGGCGTGGATGCTCTATGCGGGCATTCTCATGCACGGCATTTGCTACGACTTCTTCTTCGTCACGGGTCAGATCTACGTCGACCAGAAAGCCCCCGGGGAGATCCGCGCCAGCGCGCAGGGCTTTATCGCCCTGGTCACGTATGGAGTCGGCATAGGGCTCGGCACGGTGCTTTCAGGCAGGGTCGTCGACGCCTTTACCGTGAACGGCGTAAAAGATTGGAAGACGATATGGTATATCCCCTGCGCTCTGGCGGCTGCGATAGCGGTCTTCTTCGCATTGACGTTCAGAGAGAAGATGGCGGGCAAGGAAGCGGCGATTGAGGCAAAAGCCGTGGCGGAATAAGGAGGGTCTGGCATGCGTTTAGGCTTGAACTTCGGTTACTGGGGATCGGACCCCTCCGACAACATCGCGCTCGCGCGGGAGGCCGAGCGGCTCGGGTATCACTCGCTATGGACCGCCGAGGCATACGGCTCGGACGCGGTGACGGCGCTCACGTGGCTCGCCGCGAAGACCGAGCGCATCAACGTCGGCACGGCCATCATGCAGATGCCCGCGCGCACTCCCGCGATGACCGCGATGACCGCCGTGACGCTCGACCTGTTGAGCGGAGGCCGGTTCCTGCTCGGGCTGGGCGCGTCCGGACCTCAGGTGGTCGAGGGCTGGCACGGCGTAGTCTACGGGAAGCTGCTGACCCGTACGCGCGAGTATGTCGAGATCGTTCGGACCATACTCAAGCGCGAGCAACCGCTCGAACATCACGGCGAGTATTACGACATACCCGTGCGCGGCGGCACGGGCCTCGGGAAACCTCTGAAGCTGATCGTCCACCCCCTGCGCGCGGACATCCCCATCTACCTCGCGGCCATCGGCCCCAGGAACGTGGCGCTCGCCGCCGAGATCGCGGACGGCTGGCTCCCTGTATTTTATTCGCCTCGCCGCGCGCACGTCTTCAAACAGTCGCTCGACGAAGGCTTCGCCCGAAGGAGAGACGGGAAGACTCTCGATGACTTCGACATCGCGCCCACGGTTACCGTAGTGGTCGGAGACGACGTCGACGCCTGCCGCGCCCAGATCAAGCCGAACCTCGCGCTCTACATCGGAGGCATGGGCGCGCGCGGAAAGAACTTCTATAACGATCTCGCGTGCCGCTACGGGTTCGAGGAAGCGGCCGCGAACATTCAGGACCTCTACCTTTCGGGTAAGAAGAGGGAGGCCGTGGCCGCGGTGCCGGATGAGCTGGTCGATGAAGTGGCGCTGTGCGGGCCGCGCGAGCGCATCAAAGACCGGATGGCCGCGTGGCGCGAAGCCGGAGTCAAGACCCTTATCTGCGGCACGACCAGCGTCGAAGCGATCCGCGTGGTGGCCGAAGTGACGGGGGAGTAGTTTTCTGTCTTTGCTCTCAGAGTTCCGAGGAGCGCGGGCAAGACGCCCGCGCTCTTTATATATCGGAAGACTGAAACCGATCAAGACGAGATGTGGACGTTCCGCGCCCTCGGCCGAGAGGAGTCACGCGATACCGCTGCTCGCGTCGGTGCCTAATAACGGCACGCAGCCGAGCCCGCAATCAGAGCTCGAATGATCCATCCGCATCATTGGATGAATATGGAAGTCAGGCGACTTGAAAATCCCGATGCGGCGCTTGCGCGCGATGCCATAGCAACACTCAAGATGGCAGACAGCAGCTTGCGCAGCAATTTGAACGCCGATTACCTTCGTCATTTTCTGTCACGACCGGAGAATTATTTGATCGTAGCGACAGATGGCGACAGGCCGGTGGGATACCTTGTGGCTTACCTGCTGGACCGCGTTGATCGTGACCAGGCGATGATGTTCTTCTACGAAATCAGTGTTGCCGAGTCGCATCATCGGCGTGGCGCAGGCACCGCCATGATCGATCTGCTGAAGAGCTTTTGCCGTCAGCAGAATGTTATGAAGATGTGGGTTCATACAAACAGGTCAAACAAAGCCGCGATGCGTTTGTATGAATCGATGGGTGGCGAAGCTGATGCAAGCGGCGATGAGATCACGTTTTTGTTTACTCCGGAAAGCTATGGCAAATAACGTGATTGCGATACACGTATAAGTGCAGCGGGCGTGTCTCCTCACCATACCCGGGCGCGCGCCGATTAAGGTAGAGTCGGAGGGCGTTCGTTAAAGATCTCGATCAGGCGCGGGCTCTCTTCGCGGCATTCTGTGGCGCGACCTTTTTTGTGATGAAGAGTAAGATGGACCCGATAAGCCAGGCTACCAATGGGCCTGCTATAAGTCCGACAATCAGGTGCGCCGCCACGTGAAGCCAGGTCTTGCCGTCTGAGCCGCCGCTGTACTCGGGAGCGCTGAAGACATTATCCTTGTGGGTGAGGATCGCAATGATAATGCCGACAACGACGATTGCTTGCGCCACCACGCTTTGGATAAACATGAGCGGGAGTAGCTGTTTATAGCTCCCGAAGCCAGCAGTGTGAACGCGAATCGAGTAGTACACGAGGCCGATCAAGGAGACAACGGAGATGCTCAACCACTTCGCGGTAGAGTCAGGAGCGCCGCCGAGAGAGAGAAAGAGGCGTCCGAGCCCGACGGCGAGAATGAACAGTAAGATGTACTTCTGAAAGGCGAGGTATTTAGAAACCGTTTTACCGAAAATAGTCATGGCATTCCTCCTGTTGGGGCGATTCTTGCATTACCTTTAAGCTACGATCGTCTGCCGAATCTTTTCCTGAAGAAGATGATCCACCTGATAAGGTACCCTCAGCCCAGGAGGATATTCCCGGCCGCCTCGCAATGCAAGGCGGGCCGCGCGAAGAAGTGAATTTGTCAAATTTTCCGGTGGCAACGCGCGGCCCCGCTGATGCAAACCGTTAGGCGACGAAAGGTCCGAAAGGAGAAAAGTATGGCGGAGGAAAAAGACGACTATCCCTACGCAACTCACGTTGACGTGTACTACTCTGCGTTAGAGCAAATAGACGTTCCCGCTCTCGTTGCAGCTTGCACCGACCGCTGGTACAACCAGACGCTGTGTCGCGTGAATGAGTCGGTCGTAAGACTAGGCGTGGTCGAGGGTGAGTACCACTGGCATAAGCACGAGGATGAGGACGAGTTCTTCTACGTAGTGGAGGGGCGATTCATCATCGACCTGGAGGGCCGTACGGTGGAGCTCACCCCGGGGCAAGGATTCGTCATCCCGAAAGGAGTCATGCACCGGCCGCGGTCACCTGAGCGGAGTGTAATCCTGATGGTGGAAGGGGCGGGGATAGTGCCGACAGGAGACGCTTAACTGCTGCCTGCACGCGAGCCCGCAATCTCGCCCGGCACGGCTCATCCGGACTCGCCCGCGGCCCGGGCGATGCGAATCGCCAGGCGCTTTCAGAGAGTACGAAGCAGCTATGGAATCAAAGGACGAAGCAATACCAACCCCATACCCGGAGCTCAATACCGTGTTGGGAGTTCTGGTAGGTAGAGTGCGCGCTATTTTAAGGGATAATTTCGTTGGCGCTTATCTGCAAGGCTCATTCGCCGTGGGTGATTTCGATCTCCACAGCGACGTGGATTTCATCATCGTAGTCGAGGAAGAACTATCGGAAAATCAAGTTCATGCTTTGCAGGCTATGCACGGGTATATATTTGGTCTCGAGTCTCCATGGGCGCAGCATTTAGAAGGCTCCTATTTCCCGAAAGAGGTGTTGCGGCACGAGGCTCAGCGTGGCAAAAAACTTTGGTACCTCGACCACGGCGCGCGGTCACTTATAGAGTCCGATCACTGTAATACTACAGTCGTTCGGTGGGTGGTTCGCGAGAATGGCATAACCCTGGCAGGGCCTTCACCGGATTCGCTGGTTGATCCAATACCGATTGACAGGCTG
>DATLMR010000154.1:0-8112 GCA_035537555.1 Blastocatellia bacterium | reverse complement strand
GCTCGACGGCGCAGGAGGTGCGCAAGGCGTTCGACGCGATAAAGGGGTCCGCGAATTCGGAGAGCCTCCTGTTCGTGATACTGATGGGCCACGGCTCGTTCGACGGCCAGCAGGCGAAATTCAACCTGGTCGGCCCGGATTTCAGCGCCAAGGATTTTCTCTCTCTGCTCTCTGCCGTGCCCGCGCGCCGGGTGGTCTTCGTCAATTGCGCGAGCGCGTCGGGCGAGTTCGTCAAGCCGCTTTCGGGCGGAAACCGCGTGGTCATCACGGCGACTCGAAGCGGGAGCGAGCAGAACGCGACCGTCTTCGCCGAGCACTTCATAGCCGCGCTCGTCGAACCGTCGGCCGACTCGGACAAGAACAACCGCATATCGATCCTCGAAGCTTTCAATTATGCAAGCCAGACGACGGCCGACTGGTATAAGAAGAAAGACCGGCTCGCGAGCGAGCACGCCGTCATCGACGACAACGGCGACGGCCTCGGCCACGAGGAGGCTAAGGACGGCGACGGCGCGATTGCGAAGACGACCTATCTCGATTCCAATCCCGTGGCCGTGGCCGGAACGGACGCGGACCTGACCCGTCTGTTCTCGGAAAGGCAGAAAGCGGAAGAGGCCGTCGAAAAGCTCAAGTCGCGCAAGGATGAAATGAAGGCCGAAGAGTACGAGCGCGAGCTGGAACGGCTGCTCGTCGAGCTCGCCACGATCAACCGGTCGATCAAGGCGAAGCAGAAATAAGTTGACCATCGATGCATCGACCGGGGCGGAAGATCGGACCATCTCTCCCGGTAACCGAAACGCAGGACTCGAACGGGAACAAGGATATGAAACGTCTGGGCCTAATAATTCTGATATTTTTCCTGAACTGTACGTCTTATTCGGGCGCGGCCCAGTCACTCTCAAACGAGCAGGGGCGCGCCCTCCTCAATCGCGGCAGCTACAAAGAGGCCGTCGCGGCATTCTCTTCGCTCGTCGCGAAGAACCCCTCGGACGTGGAATCGCAGGAAGGGCTCGCGCTCGCGCGGATGGCGACGGGCGATTACTCGGGGGCTGAAAAACAGGTCGCCGCCGTTCTCTCTTCCCAACCGGAAGCGGCCTCGATTCGCGTCGTCTCGGGCGACATCAGGTTCGCGACGGGCCGTTACGCCGAGGCCGCCTCCGAATACGAGCGGGCGGCGAAAGACGCGAAGGGAACCGTCTGGCTGCGGGCGACCCTCGGCCGGGGCCGCTCCCTCCACGCTCAGGGCAAAGAGGCCGAGACCCGAACGCTACTCGAAGAATTCCCGCGCTACTACAACACGAGCGCTCCGACGAGCGCCGAGGACCTGACCTTGATCGCGCGCGGGCTCGTCTTTATCGGGAGGTTCAAGGACGCAAACGACCTCTACATCGACGCGCGCGAGGCGGACCCGAATTACGTCGAGGCCTTCGTCGGGCAGGGCGAGCTTTTGAACGAAAAGTACAATTACGGCGACGCGGTGAGCCTCTTTCAGGATGCGCTGAAGATCAATCCGAATCACGCGGACGCTTTCGTCGGCCTCGCGGAGAGTCGCAGGCTCGAATCTAGCTCCGAGCCTCTCAAAGCCATCGAGCGCGCCCTGTCGATCAATCCGAATCACGTGGGCGCGCTCTCATTCAGGGCGTGGCTCGACCTTGAGGCCGACCGGCCCGAGCAGGCCGGAGAGTCGGTTGACCGCGCGTTACAGGTGAACCCGAACTCTATCGAAGCGATCTCGATGCGGGCGGCCATGTACTACGTGTCGGGGCGAAGGACCGACTTTGAAGCGGAGACCAGGCGGGCGCTCGCCCTGAACCCCCACGCGGGCAGGCTCTATCAAACCCTCGCGCACTTTGCGGTAATCAATCGCCGGTACGCAGAGTCGGTAGAGTTCGGTCGCCGCGCGGTCGAGCTCTCCCCGACGCTCTGGAGCGCGCGCACGGACCTCGGCATTCAACTCTTGAGAATCGGCCGCATGGCCGAGGGGCGCTCGGAGCTCGAACAGGCCTTCAAGGGCGATCCGTTCAACGTCTGGGCCAAGAACTCTCTCGACCTGCTCGACTCGATGCGCGAGTACACGGAGACGGTGCAGGGGCCTTTCATAATAAAGCTCGCTCCCAAGGATAACGGCGCCGTTTCGGTCTACGCCTCGAGCCTGCTCGAAGAGGCGCATAAGAAACTGACGGCCAAGTATCGCTTCACCCCGCAGGCTCCCATATCGGTCGAGATTTTCCCTAACCACGAGGATTTCGCGGTGCGCTCTTTCGGCCTCCCGGGCCTCGGCGCGCTCGGCGTCTGCTTCGGCCAGGTGATAGCGATGGACAGCCCCTCGGCCCGCCCGCGAGGAGAGTTCAACTGGGGCGGAACGCTCTGGCACGAGTACACGCACGTCGTCACGTTGCAGATAACCGATTACGGGATACCAAGGTGGTTTTCCGAAGGGCTCTCGGTCTACGAAGAGCGGCGCGCGCGGCCGGGCTGGGGCGACAACTGGTCGATAGAGCTGCTGAAGGCTTTTCTGGGCGGCAGGTTCGTGAAGGTTCAGGACATGGAGGCCGCCTTTACCCGCCCGACCACCCCGGACGGCGTCGGGCTCGCCTACTTTCAGGCTTCGCTGATCTGCGATTTCATCGAGGAGAAGTACGGCTTCGACTCCATCCTTAAAATGCTCGCCCTGTACAAAGAGCGGGTGAAGACCCCCGAGGTATTGCAACGCGCCCTCTCGACCTCGCCCTCGGATTTCGACACCGCCTTCAACGCATACCTGCGCGCGAAGGTGCAGCCCTACGTCGAGTCGGTCGGAGAGAGCCCGCTCGATTCTCCCGGCGCGCAGAGCCCGTCGAAAGAGGCGATGATCGCCGTCCTCAAATCGAGGCCGAAAGATTTCTTCGCGAACCTCAGGCTCGGCGCGCTCTACAAATCCGAGGGCGACACCGACCGGGCCGTCGAGCACCTGCGCCGCGCCGCTGCCGCCTTCCCGTTTTACGGGGGCGAGGGAAACGCTTACTCGCAGCTCGCGGACATCTATGAATCGCAGGGCAAGAAGGCCGAGGCGGCAGAGATGGTCGAGGCCTTGATCGGGCAGAGGGAGTCGGACGCCGAAGCCTATAAGAGGCTCGTGAGACTGAAGCTCGAGACCGGAGATCGCGCGGGCGCGCTTGCGACCCTTTTTACAAGTTTTTACGTCTATCCTTTCGACGCCAGCTTGCATAAGCAAGCGGGCGATGTTTATCTTGAACAGGGGAATGCCCGTGATGCCGCGCGCGAATTCGGGGTGGTTGTCGCGCTCGGCCCGCCCGACCTGGCTGCGGCCCATTTCGATCTGGCGCGCGCTCTGGAAGCGATGGGTAATCGCGTGGAGGCGAGGCGTGAAGTCCTTCGCGCGCTCGAGATCGCGCCGGGATTTGAGAAGGCGCAGGAGCTTCTTCTCAAGCTCAGAGGCGCGACTCCATAATATTTCAGCCGCGCTTAACGGAACGGCCCCGGGGGCCGGCCCGCGCATCGCTTCGCCGTTCGGTCATTGATTCCAGGGAGGCTTATGCTGAGAATCCTTGTCACCATCGCATTGATTTTCCTCCTCGGCGTGCCCGCGACCTTTTCGGCCGCGCCGGAACCGGCCGCCGGCTCGAGCGCCTCCGATGTCAAGATGGGCGAGGGCAAAGACGTTTCCGATAAGTTCACCTTCGTTCGCGTCCGCTTCGGCCCCCTCTACCCGGGCGCGCATATCGGCGACGGGGGCGAGCCCTGGTCCCACGATTACCCGGAGGCGGGGCAGCACTTCTCGAAGATACTCTCCGAGGTGAGCAAGATCCCGATCAACCTCGACATGGACGAATACATCTTCACGTTCGACGATCCAAACCTCTTCAAATATCCATTCGCCTACCTGTGCGAGGTCGGCTACATGGAACTGACCGATGCCGAAGTGAAAGGGATGGCCGAGTACCTGTTGCGCGGAGGGTTCCTGCTCGTGGACGATTTTCGGAGGCCCTTCGAGCTGAGGAATTTCACCGATCAGGTAAAACGCGCCCTGCCCGAATACGAGATAAAGCCGCTCGACGTGACGCACCCCATCTTCAACTGCTTCTTTTCAATCAAGAGCCTCGACGTGCGAGGGCCGTATCGCGGGATGAAGCCCGAGTTCTTCGGCATGGAGGACAAACACGGCAGGCTGATGATGATCATCAATTATAATAACGACGTGAGCGATTACTGGCAGTGGTCCAATAATCCCTTTAATCCCATCGAAGACACGAATACCGCGTACAAGTTCGGGGTCAACTATGTCTTTTATGCCCTCACTCATTGAGGCTTCTTCGGGTCTTTGGTCTCTAACAGAGGAAACGGAATGGTGATAGAAACAGCCGATATTATTCAGGAAGATGAGTTGCTGGAGAAGCTTATCGCGGCGCGCGAGCAGATCCTACACGAAGTTCGCAAGGTCATCATAGCCCAGGACGAGGTGGTCGATCAGGTGCTGATCTCGCTCTTCGTGGGCGGCCATTCGCTCGTGAGCGGCGTGCCGGGCCTTGCCAAAACCCTGCTCATTCGCACGGTCGCCAACGTGCTCGACCTGTCGTTCAAACGCATCCAGTTCACGCCCGACCTGATGCCTTCCGACATAACGGGCACGGACATCATCGAAGAAGACCGCACGACCGGCCATCGCAAGCTCGAATTCCTGCGCGGGCCTCTGTTCGCCAACATCATCCTCGCGGACGAGATCAATCGCACGCCGCCCAAGACGCAGGCCGCCCTGCTCGAAGCGATGCAGGAAGCGAGCGTCACCGTTCAGGGCACGACCTACGCGCTCCCGAGGCCTTTCTACGTCCTCGCGACGCAGAACCCGATCGAGATGGAAGGGACTTACCCTCTGCCGGAAGCGCAGCTCGACCGCTTCATGTTCAATATCCGGATCGGATACCTGAGCGAAGACGATGAGGTATCGGTGGTCAACCAGACGACCTCGAACCAGGATTACAGCTTCGAGCGCAACGTCTCGGGCGAAGACATCCTCGCGTTTCAAAGGCTGGTGCGGCGCGTGCCGGTCGCCGAATCGGTCACGCGCTACGCGGTGAAGCTGGTCGGAGCGAGCCGCCCCACGTCCGAGACTTCGCCCGATTTCATCAAGCGGTGGGTGAACTGGGGCGCTTCGCTCCGGGCCTCCCAGTTCCTCGTGCTGGGCGGCAAGGCCCGCGCCGTGATGAGCGGCCGGTATAACGTCTCGGTCGAGGACATTCGCGCGCTCGCTTACCCGATCCTCCGCCACCGGATCTTGCTCAATTTCCACGCCGAGTCGGAGAGAGTCAAGGCCGACGACGTGGTGCGCCGCCTGATCGAGGTAGTGCCCGAGCCGAAGTCGGGACTCTGAATCGGCGCGAGGTTCAGGGTTTGGATCAAGGGGCAGGCCTCTACAGTCATCCATTATGAATCAGGCGGAAACCCGACAACTTGGCACGCAGTTCCTCTCGCCCGAGGTGCTCGCGCGCATAAATTCGCTGGAGCTGGTCGCGCGCTCCGTAGTCGAAGGCTTCATCTCGGGCCTCCACCGGTCTCCTTACCTGGGCTTCTCGACCGACTTCGCCGAGCACCGGCAGTATATGCCGGGAGACGACTTACGCCACCTGGACTGGAAGCTGCTCGCGCGCACGGACAGGCTTTACATCAAGAAGTACCAGGGCGACACCAACACCAAGATACACGTCCTGATGGACGCGAGCGCGTCGATGGGCTACGCGAGCGGAGAGATGAGCAAGCTGCGGTTCGCGCAGTTTCTCGCCTCGTCGCTCGCTTACCTGGGCGTCCGCCAGCACGATTCGGTCGGCCTGCTCGCCTTCGACGAGGGGGTGCTTGAACACGTGCCGCCCCGCTCGCGGACGGGCCACCTTCACACGGTCCTTGGATTGATCGAGAGGCTCAAGCCGGGGAAGGGAACGGCCCTCGTGAAGCAGCTGGACCACATGGCCGAATTGCAAACGAGGCGCAGCGTGATCGCCGTCATCTCAGATTTTTACGAGGAGCCGGAAAAGCTCATGCCCGCCCTCGAGCACCTCCGGTTCCTCGGCAATGAAGTGATTATTTTTCACGTGATGGACAGGCAGGAGCTCGACTTCGATTTCGATGAGCCCATAGTGCTCGAAGACAGCGAGACCGAAGAGCAGATACATATCCTGCCCGATGCCCTGCGCGCGGAATATCTTCGCGCGATCCGCGGGCACATCGACGCGCTCAAAGACGGCTGCGCCCGAAATCGCGTCGATTATGTTCTGTTGAAGACCTCGGAGCCGCTCGACGCCGCGCTCTTCTCTTACCTGGCGCGGCGTTCGCAGCTCGGTTGAAGGAGGCCGGGTTTTGGCGTTCCTGAATCCCCTGTTTCTGCTTGGAGTGGTGGCCGCTGCCATCCCGGTATTCGTGCATCTGGTGAGGAGGACCCGGGCCAGGAAGGTGGAGTTCGCCTCGCTCATGTTCCTGAGACGCATAGAGCAGAAGACGATCCGCAAGAGAAAGCTGCGCAACCTCGCGCTGCTCGCGCTCAGGTGCGCGGCGCTGCTGCTGCTCGCGCTCGCGTTCGCGCGCCCCTACTTCCCCTCGCAGTCCTCGTCGGCTTCGACGGGCGAACGGCCCGCAAGCGTGATCCTGCTCGATGTCTCCTACAGCATGCGCTACGCGAACGTATTCGACCGCGCGCGCGCCGCGGCTCGCGAAGCCCTGAGCAACGCGGGAGCGGGCGCGCGGGTAGCCCTTGTATCGTTCGCCCAGAACTCGGACATCCTGATGCCGCTCAAGCCGAACGGCGCGGAAGCCTCGGCCATAGTCGATAGCTTGCAGCCGGGCTTCGGCTCCACGGACTACATGCAGGCCATTCAGGCCGCCGAATCCATCTTGAAAGAGTCGGCCGGGGCCTCGAAGAGCGTCTACCTGATCTCGGACTTTCAGGAGACGGGCTGGGACCGCTCGGCCCCGCCCGTGAAGCTCTCTCCGGGAATCGAGCTGGTCCCGGTGGATGTGGGCGTCGCGAAAGCGAGCAACGTCGCGGTGACCGATGTGAGAGCGGACGCCGTGATCTACGGCCAGAAATATCCGGGAAAGATCGTCGCGCGGCTCAATAATTTCGACCCCGATCAGGAAGCCGAAACGGCCGTCGAGCTCAGACTGAACGACCTTGTGGTCGAACGCAGGCAGGTCCGAATCGATCCCGCTTCGACGCAGACCGTCGAGTTCGCGGGCTTCAATGTGCCGGACGGCTCGAACCGCGCCAGCGTCGAGGTTACGGGGGACGATTTCCCGCTCGACAACAGCCATTTCTTCTCGATCAAGCGAGAGGGCCAGACCAGAGTGCTCGCAATCGAAACGGCCACGCGCGGCAGGAGCGAGAGCTTCTTCATACAGCAGTCGCTGCTCGCGGGCGAGAACACGCGGTACGAGCTGACGGTCAAGACCTCCGGGTCCATATCACCGGCTGATGTAGATTCCTACAGGGTCATCATCGTAAATGACGCGCAGGGGATCAGCGATGCGCTCGCCTCCGCGCTCAAGGGATTCGTGGAGCGGGGCGGCGGCCTCATCCTCGTCGCGGGTAAGCACACGGAACCCGCAGATTTCGAGCGCGCATTCGGCGGCATCGCCCCGGCTCAGCTTCTCGAAAAGAGCGAAATGAGGGGCGGCTACGCATTGATGAGCCAGATCAAGACCGATCACCCGGTATTCTCTCTCTTCGCCCGGAGCGGCCGTTTGACCTCGACCAGGGTCTACGCGTACCACCGCGCGGAGCCGCGGCCCGAGGCGCTCACCATCGCGGCGCTCGACGACGGGAGCCCCGTCATGATCGAAAGGATCGCGGGCAGCGGCAAGGTCCTGCAGCTTACCACCACGCTCGATACGGCATGGAACGATCTGCCGCTCACTCCGCTCTTTCTCCCCTTCGTGCGCCAGATGCTCGAATACCTGGACGGGCGCGAAGGCGTCTCTGCCTACACGGTCGGGCAGGTCTTCGCCGCGCGGCCCGACCCGAGCGGCGCGCTGCCGCTCGTCGAGGGGCCGGGGGGCGCTCGAATCGAGGACGCGAGAAAAAATCACGTGGGCGACCTTTCCATCAACGCGAGCGAGGCCGGTTTC
>DATLMR010000153.1:0-6587 GCA_035537555.1 Blastocatellia bacterium | reverse complement strand
CCAGACCAGGCAATAAAAGATGCGGCTGAGCCACCCCTCCCACCAGGGATGGCCCAGCTTCGCGCTCAGCTCGCCGGTGCCATCGCGCAATTCCACAAGCTCATGCCACGGCGGCAGGTCGGCCGCCACTCCGCTCACGGTAAGCCGCTCGTAATCCGGCCACAGCATCGTGTTTAAAGACTGCCGCACCGATTGAGCCTCTCCCGCGTTTATCAAAGCGATGACTCTCAGCGTGGAGGCAATCGTCATGCCGACCGGATCATCGGCCTGCTCGAACCATGTGTGCGCCAGATCGAACAGGTAGATTGCTCGCTCCGGCAAGCGCAAAGCCAGCAGCTCGCCTTCTTCGAGCGCTATCTCGGCCCTTCTCCGCGACCCGATCGGCGCTTCCGGCTCATCACCTCTTCTCGGGCCGAGCGCGGCCTTCCTCAATAAGAGCCGGTACCGCGGTTCTGATTCTCCCCACGGCAAGTCGGTTAGTCCGACGGCGAAATCGGGCAAGGAGAAAGAAGAGAGATTGGCTGCTATTTTAAGCCTATCGGCGACAAGTCTCGCCTCCTCCATATCGAGTAGCGCCGAGAGAATATCCGTCTCCTCAGGCCTCAGCGCAGCCTGCGCCATTAAGAGGTCTTGCAGCCCGCACATCTGGTCCAGCACAAGGGAGGCAGTCTCAGGTTTAAGAAGGCTCTGGCAGCTCCACCATATATGCAGCCCGTAAGGCGTAACCTGCTGGAGCGAGCCGGCAGGGCTTCTGCGGTCCGGTTGGCCGATCAGCGCGATCAGAGGGAGCGCCAGGGCCATGTCATTGAGGTTTTTCGATTCAGACATGCGCTTGATCAGGCTCTTGCCGTGAGAGTCCAGGCGCATGCGCCGGATTATTTGCAGCTTTGCGACTTCCGCTTCACGCACGGTCCCCGGATCGCGGCGCGTCTCGGTTGCCGCTTCTCTTCGCTCCTCGACGAGATCGAGGGCGCGCTCGACGTTGCCTATCGCCAGCCAGCCGAGAGCCACCGTGGCGAACAGGGGAGGCACGCTGCGATGGGCCACGCAAACAGGGTGGCGGTCCATGTCGTAATCGTCCGCTTTGCCGATCGCCTCCAGCTCCGTTGCGTCCGGCGGCTTGAGTGCCGACCGCAGTTTCAATGTGAGGGAGACGAGCCGCTCCGCGTCTATGCTTCTCAGACGCCTCACGGCCTTCTGCTGCAATTCGACGAGCCGCTCGGCAGAAGGAGGGTTGACCTCGGGGCGCGTTAAGAGCAGGCGTTCGAGCCTGACGCGGAGGACCAGGGAGTCCGGCGCGCGCCAATCGGCCCACCTCTGCCGCGTTAAGAGATTGTCCGGTCGCGGGCTGTCCGGCTGCCCGCCCCTGCCCTCAAGGGGCTCCTCTTCCTCCGCCTTCCCTAACATGCGATTCGCATCGTCCCATCGGCTGTTAAGCGCGAATACCCTCCCGCCCAGAGACCAGGCGAAAGCGATCAGCTCGCTTGAGACGCCGCAGTTTCTCAGCCTCTCGCACCAGGGAGGGAACGGTGAGGCGTCGAGTCGGGGAGAAGCCGCGCCTTTTGACTCCTCGACCTCAAGCAGGGATTCGATTGCCGCGCACAAAGAAGCCGCCAATTGCTCTACGCGGTCGAAGCCGATCGGGTCGCTCGCGTCCGCGCCTTCCGGGAACGCGGCGAGGGCTTCCCAAAGCTCTTTCGCCCGGGCTCCGGGAGCGATCTTGCTTGAACGCGCGGAGATCTGCCCGGCGCGGGCCCGCCTGGCCAGCCATTCGCCCGTCGCGGGGTCGGGATATTTGCCCGCCGTTTTCTCCACCTCTATCCAGCCTTCCGTCGCGTCGTAGTCGGGGGAGCTGTGGATCAGCGCCGACGTCAAAGTGGCTCTCACGGCCGATCTCAGGCAAGAATCGACCGTGCCGACCGCCCCGTCTTCGCCCAGGATGTGCCCGGCCACTTTCTGCGCCCAGCCCCATTCGACCTCGGCGGCTATCCGCCTGGAAAGCCCGTCCCACAGCGTGGCCGCCTGCGGTGGCGGCAACAGGCACAGGGCCGCATCCACGTGGTTGACGTCGAGGTCCCGCAACGGCCGGTCGCGCACCATCTCGGCGAGGTTGGGAGCTAGCCGGCTCTTCGCGTCTTCAAGGCGCGAAGAGCGCGACGGGTGGTCGTAATACTTTCGCAGCCGGGGATAAAGGCTCTGGTTGATCTCCAAAAACGTCGTATTGAGCGCCTCGTCAGGCTGACACTCTATCCATTCCTGATCGCTTATCTCCCTGTAGGCTTCGGCAAAAGCCGCCTCGCTCGCCCGAAGCGCGGGGCGCAGCATCTTTTTATCGAAACGGCGTAAGAGCACGACCGCGGGCAGCAGGGCCTGCACGTTCGGTTGATTGATGCGGCGGATTATGCGCATGTCGATATAAGGGTCCGTCTCGCCCGACGCGATGACGTCGACCGACAGCTTCGGGTCTTCAGAGACCCAGTCGGCGTACAGCGCGAGGTCGAACGGGTTATAGCGCGCATCTTTATCCCCGGGCCGTTCAGGCACCCAGGTCACATCCGCCGCCGAGCCCGTCTCCCGCCCGCGCTTGAGAATCGCGTCTCGCATCTCGTCGCTTATATCGAGCTTTCTCGTTTTGCTGAAGTACTCGCCGGCCTCTTCGCCGTCGAATCCCCTTATCTCGCGAAGGCGCAGGTAAGGCTTGTGCTCCGGCAGGTAAGATCTGCCGTGTTCCAGGGGCAGGGATTTCATCACCCACCCGCCGTTCGACTCGCCGGTCAAATCCCCTCCGGACTGGGCCAGCAGTCGTCTTCCGGCGAAGACGACTCGCAGCCAGGGGATCTGGCTATGGATCTCTTCGAGTATCTTGAAGGTGGCCTCGACGCCGGGTATCCTCGTTCCGCCCGGCTGTAATTTGGCCAGCTCTTCGCAGGTATCGAGTATAAAGACGAGCGGTCTCGGCAGCAGTTCCAGGAGGGCGCAAAAAGAGCGCAGCACCGGCAGGAACTCTTGCCGGTTGATGCTGTCGAGGGGATCTTCATGGGGCTGCTCTTCGCTCAGGGCTTCGTGCAGAGCGCTTACACGGCCGCGAAACTCTTCGAAGATGTAGTCCTGCTTTCCGGACGTGACTTGCAGCTTCAGCTCGTCGGCCAGCTCCGCGAGCAATTGGGCCGGGCGGCGCACGGGGTAATCGGGGCTCAGGTGGTCGAAGTCCACCCGGGTCGATGTGCCTCCCAGGCCCCGTATCAGCTTCGCGGTGATATGGCGCAGCAGCATGGTCTTACCCACTCCGCCCATGCCTATGTAATGGAGCGCCCATACGTCATTCGATCTGCCCGTCTCCGGCTCTTCCAGCAATCTAAGGAATTCGTCGGTCAGCTCCGTTCGCTCTTGAAAACGCTCCAGGTGTCGCAGGTCCTGCTTATAGCGGTAGGCGAGATCTACCCGGCGATTGCCTATGCGAACCGACGACTCGATCTCGCCTCCGACGGCCTGGGCTACGGACGTGCCCGCGCGCACCCAGGCGAGGGCCTCTCCGAGATCATCCTTCTCCAACAGGCTCTGAATGCGGTCTGTCAGCCATCGCCCCGCGTTGCCCGGCCCGCCCCCCGCGTGCAGGGCCACCTCCGCCCACCTCATCACGACCGGAGCGGGCTCCAGGTTGTCTTCTTTCGCATTCATGACGCGTTGCGCTATATCGGCGAGGCTATCGTGCAGGAAGGCTACGCCCCGGGCCTGGCGCAGCTTGTTGAGCATTTTGACGCGCGCGGCTTCCGGCATCCAGAAGTGCGACATCTGGCTGCCGTCGATATCCGTAGACGTATTGCGCGTGCAGAGGCCGGCCGCTTCCGCGCGGCTCAGGAACTCGGTCAGGGAGGTAAAATCGCCCGTGGGGAATTCGCACCTGGCGGCGAGATGCTCGGTCCACCCGGGCGCTAGAGCGAGCCAGGCCAGAGAGAGCGGGTCAAACAGACCGAGGTCTTCAAGCCGCTGCTCTTGCTCGCGGTCGAAGAGAGACTTGAGGGCGACGTTAAGACGGGCGTCTTCAGGGTTCTGGACCATGCCGTCCAGTATCGACCTGAACTCGGCCTCGAAATCCTTGGGCGCCGATCCCGATTCTGACATGACTACTGCCCTCGCCTCTGCTTCATAGCTTCCATCACCGCCTCGTCGTTGGCGTCGATCAGATAATCCACCAGCCTGGCTCCTTCAACCGGGCCGTACATCCGCCCTTCGAACAGTAAGTCCGGAATGCCCTCGAAGCTGTTGCGAAATACCGATTCGAGCGCGTCAATGTACATCTTATTCCTGAACGCGTCGTTAACGGCCCACGGCGTGTCTGATATGCCGGGGCGCATCTCGCGCCTGAAAGGGTGCATTAGCACCTGCCCGCAGGCGATCAAGTCCTCGCCGTTCGAGTTGAGAGGCTCTAATTGTTTCAGGTTCAGCCACGGCTTTGAGGACCGTTTCTCAAGCATCGGCGTGAGGTAATGGTCGGCGGCCGTCCCCTTTGAAAACGTCAATATCACGGGCACGGGCTCGTCGTCCGTGCCCAGTCCGAACGGCCCGAGGAGGCTATTGAAGAGGTCGGTCGCAGCCTCGTCATACTGGTGCACGTCGTCTAAAAAAACCAGCACCCGCCCCTTCATTCTCTTCGTGACCTCGTGTTTCAGGCGCGCATCCTCCGCGAGCGCGGCGAGGTCAATGGAGATCGCCTCCTTCAAAGAATCCGTGGTCGGGGCCAGCTCCTTCTCCAATTTGCTGAAGTGCTTTATAACTTCGGAGAAGGCGATGTTTGGAGCGTAGCTCTCCTTGAGGTAGTGAATATCTATGGGTTTCTTGCCCGAAAGAAGGGCGAGCATCTGGCTGTCGAATGGCAGGTCCAGCTTGAAAGCCTTCCTCGCGTTCGCAATGGCCTTCAGAAGCTCGACCGCCAGCTGGCCCGAGTGCTTGATGCCGGGCTCCCAGTCGGCCTGGTCGGAGCAGATCATGCAGGGCACGTGCGCATCGCGCAGCGCCTGCGCCGCCAATTCCTGTAACAGGCGTGTCCTGCCCAATCGCGGAGCAGGTTTATTCGTATAGATCGCCAACACCGATTTCGGGTCATCACGGCCCTCAAAGAGGTCGTAAAACGCGTCGAAGAATTCGTTACGGCCGCAGAAGACCGGATCGCGATTCAGATCATAGGCCTTTATGCGTTTCTTGATTTCAAGCGAGAGATCGTTTTCAGAGACGTTGACGGGAACGTACGCAGGGTCGACCGCTTCGGCCATAAAGACGGTAGGGAATGCCCAATCGACGGTCTTTTGAGTGTCGCCCTGGAAGAAGGCCGCCCATCTGGCCTCGGCCGCCGCGCGCACGACGGCGCTGCCCTGGAGCAGAGTCTGTCCGAAGCTGATCGTGAACAACCGGCACCCCCGGTCCGAGACGCGACCGGCCATGCCTATCACTATAGGCACGCCTCCCGCCACAAGCTCCGCGGCGAGGGGGGCTGCCTGGTGCGCGCCCAGCATTCTGCCGGTATTGTCGCCCGCCGAAAAACAGGCGCTGAGCACCACCATCGGCGGGCAGCTCCCCTCTACGCGCAGGAAGCTGATCAGCTGGTCGGCATAGTAGGGGTCGCCTCCGACGGAGCCCTGGTCCTGCTTCTCGGTCGCCAGTGTCAGATAACCGCGACCGTTTTCCGGATTGATGTCTCCGTGAGAGATGAAATGGACCACGTCGGGATGAAACCTTTTGATCTCGTGTTTGATAAGCGTGGGGCTCGCCTGTTGGAGGACTCGGGAATGGATGCTGCGCCCGTCGTAGTTCAGTTGCCTGAGCAGCCCGACGTATTCGGCCCCGGGCCGTATGCTGGCCTCAGTCTCGGCCGTGCCTATCACAAACAGCACGCGCGGCGGCGACTCGGCCTGGCGCGCCTTCCACAAAGGGCCGCCGGTCCCGGTCACGACCCGCGTTATCGCGAGGTCCAGCTGCGGGTCGAGAAACCCGGCGGCGAAGAACCTCCCTTGAGTCGGGTGATACATCATCTCCCAATTAAGGCGATGGAGGTCATTCTCATTCTTAGGCCATGACAGGGCCAGCTCTATCATCTTCTCGCCCAGGTCGACCGCCGTGCTCATCATGTCCTCCCACGCGGCCCGGCCCACGAGGGTATCGAACAGGTACGATCCAAACCTCTGCGTGTCGTTGTCCTGCGGATCGCGCCCGGTGATCCGATCATACAGGTCCTCGATCAACTGGACGGTCCACTCCTCCGTAGAAGACAGCTCCCCGTGTGGAGGCATCGGGAGGCTCGCCCCCCTGCTATCGTCGACCCTCTCCAGCAGGCCGCGCTCGTATTTCCAATCCGGCCTGGAAGGGCTCGTAATTGTCACCTTCCAGTTCTTATCGACTTCAATCAGATAACGCATAGTCTTGATCCCCACCCCCTGCATTGTCCGCTGTCATTTCAGGGCCGCGCCCGAGCGCGCGAAGGCCCAGTCTCCTGCCCAGAGCTACAGCCTCTCGCGACGGCACCTCGGCCTTTTCCGCCGCGCGCGTAACCTCTTCTCGGCTCTCGACGATCTTCTTCAAGGTATTTTCGGCGA
>DATLMR010000152.1:0-19497 GCA_035537555.1 Blastocatellia bacterium | reverse complement strand
CGAGCGCTTCAGGTTCGACGCGCGCGTAATCTCCGCTCTCGGCCGGATCATCGAGAGCCGCGCGCCCGACATAGTTCAAACTCATAACGTGAAATCTCACTTCCTCTTCAGGCTTTCGAGCCCCGCGAGGCGCAGGCCCTGGATCGCTTTCCATCACGGTTATACGACCACCAATCTGAAGATGCGGGCCTACAACCAGCTCGACCGCTGGTCGCTCAGAGCGGCGGACCGAGTCGTCACCGTGAGCCATGCTTTCGCGCGCGACCTCGCTCGGCTCGGGGTCAGGCCGGACCGGATTCGCGTCCTCCACAACTCCATCGATGCCGCCCGCGCGAACGGTGAAGAGATACGAGAAGAGGCGCGCTCGCTCAAAGAGCGGATGAGAATCGCGAGCGACGAGCGAATAATACTCGCCGTCGGGCGGCTCTCGCGCGAGAAGGGCCACGCGGACCTGATAGACGCGCTCTATGCCTTCGGGCGTATTCACGGGGACCTGCGCGCGCGACTGATCGTCGTGGGCGACGGGCCGGAACGCGAGCGACTGGAAGCCTCGGCCGCCCGCCTCGGGCTCGCGGATCGAATAATCTGGGCCGGGCAGGTGGGCAACGTCAGGCCTTATTACGCGATGTCGGACCTGCTCGCGCTGCCGTCGCACAGCGAAGGATCGCCCAACGTCCTGCTCGAAGCCATGGCCGCGAAGCTACCCGTCGTCGCCACCCGCGTCGGAGGGGTGCCGGAGATCGTGACGCACGGAGAGAGCGCCCTGCTCGTGAGGCCCGGCGACCCGGACGCGATGGCGCACGCGATTGGAGCCGTGCTCAAGGGCGGCGCGATCGCGGGCGACCTCGCCCTGCGCGCTTATGCGACGGTGGTAAGCCGCCATTCGCCCGAAGCCAGGCTCCGCGCTCTGCTCAATATATATGGCGAGCTGGTTACTGAGCCGGGGCGGGGCGATCTGAGCAAAGAATTTTCGAGACCGGATGATTCGATTTCAAGGGCGGCCGTCCTGGACCGGGAGCCGACAGCCTGAGGAGATTCATAAATGCAAGACCGGGCAGACAGATTGCCTGAGGCCTCTATGCCGCGCGCCGTCGAGCGGCGCTATGGGCCGTCGCTATCGGCCCGCCTCGGCTCGCTCGCAAAGAAAGCGATCTTCTTTCTTTATCTCTACTGCGGCTACGTACAGTTGCGCGACGCCCTGCTCTCTCTCTCGGGCCGCTCGCGCGTGGTGGTCCTCTATTATCATCGCATCGGCGAGCGCGACGTGCTGACTAAACCGGCCGAAGAGTTCCGCCGCGACCTCGAATATCTCAAAGAGAATTACGAGTGCATCGGCTTCTCCGAGCTTTGCGAGCGGCTCAAGACGGGCGCCCGTCAGAGGCGTCGGGCGGTCGTCATAACCTTCGACGACGGCTATCGCGACAACTTCACGGCGGCCGTGCCCGTGCTGAAAGAAGCGGGCGTGACCGCGACCTTCTTCGTCGCGACCGGCTTCATAGATACGAGCCGCGAGTTCCCGCACGACGCGAGGGGAGACCGGGGCGGCCCGGGCCGGGAAGAGCCCCGTTTTCCGAAACTGGCGTGGGACGACCTTCGGGCGATGGAGGCCGAGGGCTTCGAGATCGGGTCGCACACGGTCAATCACGTGAACCTGGGCAGGGCCGACGCCGACGCCGTCGAGCGCGAGGTGAAAGAATCGCTCTCGGCGCTCAATCGCCACTTGGGAGCGCGGCCTCGCTGCTTCTCTTTTCCGTGGGGCAAGCCTTCGGACATCTCGGACCGCGCCGTCGAAGCCGTGAAGCGCGCGGGCTATTACGCCGCCGCCTCGGCTTATGGCGGAGCGAACGGGCGCGGCTCCGACCTGTTCAACATCCGCCGCCTGGATGTCGGAAACGGGTTCCTGGATGACCTCGCCCTGCGCGCGCGCGTGGCGGGGCTCGACCCGGACTACTACAGGCTGAAGCTCAGGAGCAAAAAGAGCTGAAAAACGGGCGTCTTTCTTCATTTCAGATGAAAGTGAGTATCTTAAAGAGCATGATCCGCGGCCGGGCCTTGAGCCTCGCGCTCTTGATAGGGCTCGCGAGCGCCTCCGCCAGCGCAAAGGCCATCTACGTCTCGCCCACGGGCAACAACAAAAGCCCCGGGACTATATCAGAGCCGGTCGCGGCCGCGTCATCGGCCCTCGACCTGGCGGCCCCCGGCGATACGATCTACTTCCGAGCGGGCCGGTACCCGGTAAGCCGCCCCATCTGGGTCGGCACGCCGGGCATAACTTTCTCGTCGCACCCCGGAGAAAAAGCCATTCTGCAAGGCGGCACCGAAGAGGGGCCGAACAACCCGGTCGCCGTCTTCATCGTAGTCTCGAACGATGTCTCGCTCATCAATCTTGAGATCCAGGGCGGCTCGTATTACGGAGTCAAGATCGATATCGATAAGACGCCTTCGACTTCGGGCGTGGTGGTTCGAGGCTGCTATATACACCACACGGGCCGCGACGCGATCAAGACATTGAACGCGGACCGGCTGTTGATCGAGGATTGCGAGATATCGAATACGGGCGAGCGCGCCGACAATGCCGAAGGGATCGACAGCATCGGCTCCGTCGGCGTCACGATTCGCCGTTGCTACGTTCACGATACGCGAACGACGGGAATATACCTCAAAGGCGGCGCGCGGGATGGAGTCGTCGAGCAGTGCCGCATCGCGAGGGCGGGGCACGCGGGACTGTTGCTCGGCCAGGACACCGACCTCGAATACATGCGCGACAAAACCGAGTTCGAGGCGATCAATTGCGTCGGGCGCAACAACGTCGTCGAGGATACGAAGGGGGCGGGGATAGGCACCTATTCCGGCAACTACATCAGGTTCGAAAACAACACCGTCTATAACGCCGCGAGGGAGAACCAGGCCGGGTTTTACGTGGTGATGAACCACCGGGACGTGCCCGCGCGGCAGGTCTCGTTCAGGAACAACATCCTCGTTCAGCTCAGCGAGCGCCCGATGGCCTTCATCGTCAATATGTCGGGGCCGCTCGCCTGCGACTCGAATATCTACTTCAGGCCGGGAGGAGGCCCTTACAAATTCTGGCAGGAGATCTGGCCGGACACGGCCAATTACTGGCAGAGCTTCTCCGACTGGCAGAGCGCCTTGAACGTCGACCGGCGCTCGATCATCTCCGACCCGCGATTGGACGCGGGGAATCTTTACAGGCTCTCGGCGGGAAGCCCGGCGATCGATCGCGGAGAGCCGATCTCCGGCGTGATCGCGGATTACGCGGGGGCGCTCCGTCCGCAGGGGAAGGGCTACGACATCGGCGCGCACGAAACGGCTGCCAAAGCCGTGAGCCCCCCATCGGGCCAAGACTAGATTTATGATCACTATCGAAAAAGTGGGGACGAGAGAGGGGCTTCAGCGACTTGAGCCGGTATGGAACCCCCTGCTGGAAGCGAGTTCCAGCAACACGATCACCCTGACCTGGGAGTGGCTCTCTACCTGGTGGGACGTGTTCTGCGAAGGCAGGGAGCTCTACGTCCTGCTGGCGCGTGAAGGCGGCCGCATAGTCGGCATCGCCCCCCTCATCAGGCGAACGGTGCAGCGTTACGGGCTGCTCCCTTTTCGGCGTTTGGAGTTCCTGGCGTCAGGCGAAGATGAAGCCGACGAGATATGCAGCGAATACCTGGACTTCATAATCGAGCGAGGCCGCGAGGCAGAGATCCTCGAAGCCTTCTACACCTTCCTGACCGGCCCCGACGAAGACTGGGACGAGATGCTGCTCACCGATGTCTCGGGAGACTCGGTGAGCCTGCCTCTGCTCAAGCGCCTGTCTGAAGCCGGAGGGACCAAGTATCACATCCAGCGCGAGCAGACGGGCATATACGTACCTTTGCCGGAGAAGTGGGAAGAGTTTCTCGGCGGCGTGAGCCGGGAGTTCCGCCGGAAGATACAGCGCGACCGGCGCGTGGCGATAGAGCTGGGAGCCGAGCTGCACCTCATCGACGGCTCCGAGCGCTTCGAAGAGAATTTCGAGACCCTTATCACCCTGCACCAGGCGCGCTGGACCAGCCGCGGGTTGCCCGGAGTCTTTTCCAGCGAGAAGTTCACGCGTTTTCACCGGCAGGTCGGGCCAAAGCTCCTCGACCGGGGATGGGTCAACCTGTTCATTCTTTCGATCGGCAATCGCCCGGTCGCGGCCCTCTACGATTTCATCTACGCCGGAAAGATGATCTATTACCAGAGCGGTCTCGATCTCGACTGCGGCAACCTGCACAGCCCCGGCATCCTCATTCGCAGCTACGCGATCGAGAAGGCGATTCGCGAGGGGCTCACCGAATGCGACTTTCTCAAAGGCGAAGTGACGGGCTACAAGGCCGGGTATCGCGGGGAGCTCCGCAATATCGTCCAGCTGCGCATGGCGCGCTCGCGCTCGAAAGAAGCCGTCTATGCGGCGACGGCGCGGGTCATGGACGGGCTTCGGTCTCTCAAGAGGTCCCTCGTCACTCTGCAATCCAGGGACCTGCCATGAGCAAAAAAGAGCTGGCCGCACGCATGCTCGATAACGGCATCGCCCGATTCTGGTCCGCCGCGGGCGGCAGGTATAAAGGCGTTCGCATCCTCGCCTATCACCGGGTGCTCGATGACGAGCCCGGCTCCTTCCCCTTCGACGACGAGGTGATAAGCGCGAGGACGGAAGCCTTCCGCGAGCAGATGAAGTTCGCCCGCCGCAACTTCGACATCGTCTCCTTCCGCGACCTGCGCCAGTGCGAAACGGAAGGCCGCGCGTGGCCGGAGCGCGGCCTGATCGTCACCTTCGACGACGGCTACAGCGACAATTACTCCAACGCGTTCCCGGTGCTCGAAGAGATGGGCATCCCCGCGACGATCTTTCTGACGACGAGCCACATCGGGCAGAAAAAGCTATTCTGGTGGGACCAGATCGCCTACTCGGTGAAGCAGGCGAGCCGGCGCTCCATCCATTACCCCGAGCTCTCGTCCGAGCCTGTCAGTCTCGCATCGGCGGCCGATCGCCGCCGCGCCATCGGGATGATACTCGACTACGTAAAAGAGATCCCGGAAGAGACGAGGCTGCGCTTTCAGGACCGCCTCTATCGAGACCTGGACGCGCGCGTGCCGGACGCGTTCGCCGACAGGATGCACCTCTCCTGGGACGAGGTGCGGGCCATGTCCGCACGCGGGATCGACTTCGGAAGCCATACGATGACGCACCCGATCCTCTCGAACGTAACGGGGGAGCAGCTCGAAGAAGAGGTGTCGGCGAGCAAGAAGGCGATAGAGCAGAACACCGGGAAGGAAGTGCTCGCCTTCGCCTACCCGGCCGGGCGCGTCTCCCGCTTCAATAAGATCGTGCAAGAGGCGGTCGCCCGCGCGGGATATGCCTACGCGGTCTCTTACGAAGAGGGGCTCGCGCTACAGAACCATAGCGACCGCTACCGCTTGTCGCGGATTCACGTGGAGAGAGGCCATTCCCCGAGCCTCTTCCGAGCCAACGTCATGTTTCCCGGGCTGATGTTCAAACAGGAGCTGGCCGTCTACGCGTCGGTTGCCCTCGCTTTCTCAAGCTGGGTTTAATAAGAGGAGAAGGAATTGAAAGCTGCCACCAGTGAATACGAGGCCGAGACGACTGCCCTTCTCTCGGCACCCGGCCCGCAAAAGGTGATGCACGTGACGTGGTCGCTCGTCGCGGGCGGGTCGGAGATGTACGCCTTCACGATAGCCTCGAACCTCGATCCCGCCCTCTACTCCAGCGCGATCTGCGCGGTCGATCAGGGCGGGGCCCTGGAAGCCGAAGTGAAGCGCGAAGGCATACCGTATTTCGTGATGAATCGCAGGCAGGGAATAGAGCTCGGCTTGATGTGGCGGCTCTTCAAGCTCTTTCGCAAGGCCCGCGCGCGCGTCATTCACACGCACCACTTCAACCAGCTATTCTACAGCGCGCTCGCCGCGAAGCTGTTGGGCGCGCGCGTCATCCACACCGAACACTCGGTCGAGTGCTTCAAGCGCAAGCGCCTGAGAGTGGCTCTGAGAGTCCTTTCCGTGTTCTGCCACCGCGTGATCGCCATCGGAGATGACGGGGCGCGCGTGCTCCTGGAAGACGTGGGCATTCCGAAAAGCAAGCTGGAGATCATTCGAGCGGGGGTCGACGCGAGCGCCTTTTGCGAGTCCCGAAAGGAGGCCCGTGCCGCCCTCGGGCTGGATAATTCGGCTCGCGTGGTGGCGATAGTCGCGCGCCTGTTTCCCGAAAAAAATCACATCATGCTCCTCCGCGCCTTCGCCGAGGTCTCGGCCAAAGTCGAGGGCGCGCGCCTCCTCATAGTCGGCGAAGGTAGCGAGCGCGAAGCGATCCTGAAAGAGATAGAGCGGCTCGGCCTTGAAGATTGCGTGGAGGTCATGGGCGTTCGCCGCGACGTGGCGCGAATCCTGGCCGCTTCGGACGCCTTCGCTCTCTCCTCCGACCGCGAAGGCCTGCCGATAGCCGTGCTTGAGGCGATGGCTGCGGCGCGCCCCGTGGTCGCGACCTCGGTGGGCGACCTGCCCTCGGTCGTGCGCGACGGCGAGACCGGCCGCGTCGTGCCTCCGCGCGATCCTTCCGCGTTCGCCGAGGCGCTCATCGACGTTCTAGCCGACGGCGAACGCGCGGAAGAGATGGGAGCGCGCGGCCGGCGGCTGGTTCAGGATTTCGGTCTTCGAGCGATGATCGATAGGTATGAATCGCTCTACTCGGGCAAATGAAACGCATGTTGAACATGACCGTCACCGAAAGAGACCCGCGACCCGATTGCGAGGCCGCGACCGCCGGGCCGGCCGCATCGCGGCGCAAAGTCGACGAGCAGCGGATGTCGGTGGTCGTGGTGCGCGACGCCGAAACGCTCGCGAGCTACGTCCGGGACTGGGACGGCCTGGCCGCTTCGGCCATAGAGCCTAACATCTTCTACGAATCGTGGATGATGATGCCCGCGCTTCGCCTGCTTGCCGGAGGCGAGAGCGTGACGGTCGCGCTCGTCTTCGCGCGCGACATGCTGAACCCGTCCGGCGCGCCGATCCTCTGCGGCTTCTTCCCTCTCGAAGCGCCCCGCGCTTACAGAGGCTTTCCGGCCAGGGCGCGCAGGTTGTGGAAGCACCTTCACTGCTATCTCTGCACGCCGCTCATCAGGGCCGAAGGCGCGCGCGCGACCCTCTCGGCCTTCTTCGAGTGGCTGGCCTCGGGTTCGAAGGAAGCGCCGCTGATGGAATTCACCTCCATCGCCGGAGAAGGGCCTTTTCGCCGCCTGCTGGTCGATTACTTGGCCGAGCGAGCGCGGCTCCATTTCGTGAGCGATTCTCGCACGCGGCCGATGTTTCGCCTGGCCCCGGGCGCGACCTGTTACGTGAACACCGCGCTCTCAGGCAAGCACAAGAGCGAGTTGAAGCGTAAAGAGAAGCGGCTCGCGGAGCTGGGGCGTATCGAGTATAAATCGCTCGAAGCGGGCGACGACCCGACCGCCTGGATAGACGACTTCCTGCAACTGGAGGCGAGCGGATGGAAAGGGCGGAGCGGCAGCGCCTTCAATTGCGATGAAGCGCAGGCGAAGTTCTTCGCCTCTTCGGCGCAATCGGCCTTTCGAGAGGGCCGCCTGAGAATGTTCGCGCTCCGATTGGACGGCCGGGCCATAGCGCAGCAAGTCTACATGACGGCGGGGAGCGGGGCATTCGCCTTCAAGGTCGCCTTCGACGAAGCCTACGCGCGCTTCTCGCCCGGCATGCTGCTTGAGGTCAAGCGGATCGATCACCTCCAATCGAACCGCGAGATCGAGTGGCTCGACTCCTGCGCCGCTCCCGGAAATTACCTGAGCAATCTCTGGCCGTACCGCCGAACCATCGAGACGGTGCTGGTCGGCGCGGGGATGGGGAAAGGCGACTTCATAATCTCCCTTCTGCCTCTTCTCAGATGGCTCAAGCGCAGCACGCCTTTTCGCCGCCCGGCCGCTCGGTAGACCCCGAAGCGAAGATATAGACCCGAAGATAGAGACCCATTGGACATTTCAGGATTCTGCGGGGCAATGGCTGCCCCTGCAACCGATCAGGTATTCGAGGGCTCGTTCGTATGATCGCTGGCGCGAAGAAAGCGGAAACGATAGTTGAAACCGGAGACGGCGCGCTCGCCGCCCCCGGGACCGCCGCGAAAAAGATGGCGGTCGTGGTAATCGAGCGGATCGACGAGCTGGCGCGGTACGTCGAGCAATGGGAGGCGCTCGCCGCGCGCGCTCTGGAGCCGAATCCCTTCTACGAGCCGTGGATGTTGATGCCCGCCCTCCGGGCGTTCGGCGAGGGCCGGAAGCTGAAGCTCGTGCTGATCTTCGACCCGACCCGCCTGGGCTCTTCGCAGCGGCCCGCGCTTCGCGGCTTCTTCCCTCTAGAAATCAAGCCCGCATACGAAGGGCTCGGCACGAAGCTCCCGCTCAAGACCCTCAGCCTGTGGCGGCACAAGTACTGCTATATCTGCACGCCCCTCGTCGGCGGAGAGCGCGCCCGCGATACGATCGAGGCCTTCTTCGACTGGATCGAGCGCGAGAATTTCGGCTGCCCCTTGATGGAGCTCGAACAGATCCCGGGAGAGGGGCCGTTTCGCCAATTGCTGGTCGATCACTTCAATATGAGCGGCAGGCTCAGCTTCGTCTCCGAAAGCTTCACCCGCGCGCTCTTTCGCCCCTCCGCGAGTGCGGAAGATTATCTGAGCGCGGCCCTCCCCGGCATCCGCAGAAAGGAGCTGAGGCGTCTGGAGAAGCGGCTCTCTGAAACGGGCCGCCTCGAATACTCCGAGCTTGGGCCGGGCGCGGAGGTCGAGGGCTGGATTTCAGAGTTTCTTGAGCTTGAAGCGATAAGCTGGAAAGGGCAGGAGGGCCGCGCCCTTCTATCGAAGCCCGAAGACCGCGACTTCTTCACCGAGGCCGCCCGCTCCGCTTTCCGCGAGGGCCGCCTGATGATGCTGAGCCTTCGACTGGACGGCCGCCCCATCGCCTATAAGTGCAACTTCACGGCGTCCGGCGGCTCTTTCGCTTTCAAGATCGCTTACGATGACGATTACGCGCGCTTCTCGCCCGGAGTGCTGCTCGAGGTGGAGAATATCCGCCGCATGCATGACCGCATCGACGTCGAATGGATGGATTCGTGCGCGGACCCTGACAACTTCATGATCAACAGGCTGTGGCCCGGCCGGTTGACGATTCAAAGCATGGTCGTCGCCACGGGCAGGATGCCGGGCGATTTCGTCGTGTCGTCGATCCCCATGTTGAAGTGGCTCAATCGGAAGTTGCTCGGCCGCGGCGCGGACCGATGAATTCAGGAAGCTCGGACGCAGGCCCCCGAGCGAGCCGATAATTGTAACGAGGTGTCAGATATGAGCTCGACAATGATTTCCAGCACTCTCGGAGCGCCTGCTCTTCCGGCCCGGCAGAGAAGAGGCGGCTCTTTAATGGAGTTCGACGCGCTGACCTTTCGCGAGAATTTCAACCGGCACGCGTTCATCGTCCGCCATAACCTGAGCGGCGACCCGCTGTTCTCCCTGCCGCGATTGATCGAGCTGTCGAAACGTTTGCCCGAAAAGTACGTCGCTTATAACGCGGGCGACGTGTCGGTGGCGGAAGGATTATACAGGGGGCCGCGAAACGGGCTTTCGATCGAAGAGACGATTCGACGGATCGAAGAGTGTCGCTCGTGGATGGTCCTGAAGTTCGTCGAGACCGACCCTGAATACCGCGAGCTCCTGGACGGCTGTCTCGATGAGGTCGGGCGTCTATCAGAGCCTCTCGCTCCCGGCATGGGCAAGCGCGAGGGGTTCATCTTCATCTCGTCGCCCCGCTCGATCACCCCGTTTCACATCGACCCCGAATACAACTTCCTGCTCCAGATTCGCGGCAAAAAGAGGATCGATATCTTCGACCCTTCGGACCGCACGGTACTTTCGGAAGAAGAGCTGGAGCGGTTTTACGCCGCCAACTCCGACGAAGTGAATATACGCTTCAAAGAAGAGTACCGGCCCCGGTCGAAGGCTTTCGAGCTGTCGCCCGGCGAAGGGCTGCACTTTCCGGTGACCGCCCCCCACTGGGTCGAGAACGGAGACGAAGTCTCGATCTCTTTCAGCATAACTTTCGAGACCCCCGCCTGCGAGCGCCGGTCGATCATCTACACCACCAACGAGCGCCTGCGGCGGCTGGGCCTGCGCCCGTCCCCCGTGGGGCGATCGGCCTTAAGGGACGCGGCCAAGTTCTACGGCTTTCGCGCTTTCAGGCGTGCGCGGCGAATGATCCCCGTCGGCGATAGATAAGCCAGGGCGATAGCGCATCAGAGCTCGACGCGGCGGTACTACTCTTTCGGCGCCGCCGGATCTGAGTAAGGGCAGTGGCGGCATCCGGAGGCGCAGCAATAGCCCCGCTTCAAATGGTATATGCTCGTGAAGACCATCAGGCCGTCTTCCCAGTAATAGTCCACGCCCTCCACGGGCCTGGCCGGTCTGCTGTACTGTGGGCCGCCGGAATTGTTCATACAGTCATGGACGATTTGTGAGCCCGCTTTTCATTGAACCTGCGCGCCGAAGACTCCCGTCAACACGCGGCCCTCGCGCTTGACCTGGACCCAGATACGATACTCACCCGGCTTCGGGAAAGAGTAAGGAAAAGAGATCGCCCCCGTTTCATTCACATAATGGGCGCTCATGCTCGCTTGTTCGCCCTCTTTCGCGCCCCCGGCATGGTCCGTATGATCCGCCGCGCTCTTCGAGGCGCGGCCCTCGGTCCCGGGCCGCGCCTTTTCAGAAAAGGCTTGCTGCGCGGCCATGGAGACGGTGCCGGACGGATGCAGGTGAACGAAGACCGAGCCGTCTTCGCGCGCTATTGCGGCGTGTCCCCCCATGCCCATATAGGATTCGAGCTTCGCCGGTTTCCCGTCCGGGGCATGCACGGAGAAGAGCAAGGTCGTCAGTTGCTCCGCTTTCAGGGCCGCACCCGATTCCCGCGCCCAGATCATGACCGACCCGTCAGAGAGCTTCGATGCCGGTCCCGCCGGACTTCCGACAAACGACGAATCGTCCGGATCATACTGACCCCGAGCCGAAGTCTCGCGGGCGGCCTGGGGCGGCGACGGCACGTCGATCGAAGCGGTCAGAGTCTCGGTCAAGCCGTTTTCGTGGACGACGTCGGCGTAGACTCTGTACCGGCCTTCCGGCATCGCCGCCGGGAGCGGCGCGTCGAAGGAGGTCGAGCCTACCCGGACGGGGTGGAGGTGCGCGAACGCTTCGAGGGCGGGCTCGCGCATCAGGAACATGTGAATGAGCTTTCCGTGATCGGGAACCAGATCATCGGCCCTGCGATTGCGCCATCCGGGGTCCTCCAGGGCGAGGTTGAGCACGCGGCCGGAAGGCTCGACGCGCGCGGCCGCGCTCAGCCGAATGGGCGTGAACATGTTCCTCAGGTAGGCTCCGTCCACGCTCGTCCACCACCTGTTTCCGAGGAAGAGGGTGGCCGCGAAGAAGATCGCGGTCAGGGCCATGACCTTTCGGGCGCGCCTGCGATCAGGCGTCCGCACAGGTTCGCCCGGGGCGACCAGGCTCTCCCTGACCGACGCGCCGACCAGGGCGATGGCCCCGGCCAGGAGGAAGAGGCCGAGCCCCCCGAGGAGTATCCCGAGCTTCGCGTCTATCCCGCGCCGCGCGGTCGCTATGGCCGGAACGGGCACGATCACCTCTCCCGGTCCTCTCTCGCCGTCGATCCCGACCCTGACGCTCGACGAGCCGAATTCCATGAGCCAGAGCTGGCCCTTGAAGGACCCGGGATCGCCCTTCACCGCCTGCGCCTCGTCGGGCCGGGGCGCGCCGTCGCCGCCCGTGCTGAAATAGACCGGCTGCAAGGTCACGCGCGGAGCGTCCGCGTCATCGACGCGAACGCTGATCTGGGCGATTCCCGGCACGACATCGGGCGGGCGAATGCTCACGAGCACTTTGTAAGGCCCGGCGTCGCCGTCGAAGAATATCTCCGGGCTGCCGACGTGCGCCGAGGCCGAGGCTCCGAGCGAGACCGCGAGCAGGGCGAGCGATAAAAGCGGTAGAAGATGGCGCGCCTTCATCTCTGCACCCTGCGCATCCAGTTGCCCCACCACAGGCCGAGTCGGGCGCTCACCATGCCGACAGGTATGGCGAAGGCGAGGCCCGACAACAGCGCGCGAGTGCTCGGGTCCCACCGGTAGAACCGGAATTGCGTGACCTCCCACGCCGAATCGAAATAGTAAGGGAAGCGGTGCGTGGCGAAGACCCAGTTCCGAGAATACTCGGACATCAGGAAAGAGCCGAAAGGCCATTGCGCCGCGAGCAGCATCGCGAAGAAAGCCGCGCCCAGCAAGCCCGCGAGCAGCCAGTCTCGCCCCTGCCCGGCGCGGCGCATCAGCAGGTCGATGGCGAGGCCCGGAACGATGAGCAGAAAGGGAAATTCGAGCGGGATCAGGTGAGTGAGCGGCTGGCGCACGGGGCCGAGCTTCGGTTCGGCCGGGAAGAGCGGAAGGAGCCAGAGCAGGCCGATCCACAAAGCCATATAGATCGCGGCGGTAACGGTCGCGGGCCACCGCAGCTTCGACGCGCGCGCGACCGCGACGAGAAACAGCGGAAAGACTCCGCACCCGACCTGATAAAAGATCGAGCTGTGCATCAGAGTGCGGTACATATAGGTCCACGCCATCACCGATGCGTTTGCGAGCAGCATCCCCGCGGCATACGCATAAAGGAGCCGCAGGCGCGCGCGGCGCTTCATCGCGGCGGGGCCGGACGTTTCTCCGGGCCGCTCGCTGCGATTCTGCAAAGCCAGCACTTCGATCAAGGCTCCGGTCTGTATGGCCGCGATCCCTAAAGCGAGGACGACGTGAGGCGGGCTCAATATCTCCGTGTCCAGCCCGTAGGCGTTATGCCACCAGTCATCGAAGGGGGCCGACGTAAGCATCGCGAAGGCGCCCCAGATGCAGAAGAAGGCCCCGAGCGGCCCTCTGAACCCCCACAGTTGCACGGCGGCCTCGCGCTCTTCGGCGCTGCCCGCGAAAGTGGTCTTCAGCACCATCCACCCCGAAGAGACTCCGGCGAGGACGCCTCCCAGATAAATGGCCAGGTGCGGAGGCGACCAGAAGGTGTCGCGGCCGATGCTTTGATGCCACGAGATGTCCCAGTACCCGCCGACTACTATGCTGGTCGAGCCGAACAGCGCGGCGTAAACGAACCAGGGAATGGCGAGCGATTCGGCCTTGAATGCCTGCCGAGCGGCGGTGAGAGAGTTGACTGATGCTTCCATGAAAAGCTCCTATGTCCGGGTCTGGTTCTCGATCTCGATCCTTCCCTCATTGCTTGATCCGATGCACGAGATACTATAGCGCGGCCCGGCCAGAGCTCAAGCGCCGGGCGCCCCGGGCCGATCAGAATACGGGCTCCGCCAGCCTTTCGAGCATCACAGCCGACGCTCGCTCCACGTCGGCATGGAGCGAGTTTCCGTGAGCGTCCATCGTGACTATGGCCGGAAAATCGCGCACGCGCAGGTGCCACATCGCTTCCGGAATGCCCAACTCCAAGAGATTGACGTCCATGACTTCTTCGATGCTGCGCGCGTAGTACTGGGCCGCGCCGCCTATCGCGTTCAGGTAGACCGCGCCCGATTCCTTCAGGGCGTCGAGCGTGCGCTTGCCCATGCCTCCCTTGCCCATGACCGCGCGCACGCCGTACCGCTTGATTATGTCCGCCTGGTAAGGCTCTTCGCGAATGCTCGTAGTCGGGCCTGCGGCCGTGATCTTGTAGCCGCCGTCGTTCTTCATAACCACGGGCCCGCAGTGATAGAGCACGGAGCCTTTGAGATCGACCGGCGGCTCGTGCTTCATCAGGTAGGAGTGGACGGCGTCGCGCCCCGTGTACATCTCGCCCGATATCAGCACCACGTCGCCGACCTTAAGTCCCCGGACCTGCTCTTCGCTGAGCGGGGCGACGAGGGCCTTCTCCGTGCCGCTCAACCGGAACCCCTCTTCTCCCGCCGCGCTCGCGGCCGGCCCTCTCTCGTCGCGATAGAGCCACCTTTTTATCTCTCCGGTCTTCGCGTCGAGCACGACGCCCAGCCTGCGAAATGCCCAGCAATCATAGGCGACCGACACGAAGAAGCTCGCGGGCAGGCGGTTGAGCGCGCTCACCTTGCAGCCGATCAGCGTAACGCCGCCGCCGAATCCCATGGGGCCGATCCCCAGAGTGTTCGAGGCCTTCATCACGTACTCTTCGAGCGCCGCGAGCTTCGGGTCCGCGTTGGTGTCGTCGAGGAGTCGGAATAGCTGCTCTTTCGCGTGCTGGTAGCCCGAGGTCCGGTCTCCGCCCACGCAGACGCCTATCGCGCCCGCGCTGCAACCCTGTCCCTGCGCCTGCCAGACGGCGTGCATTATGCACTTGCGGACCCCGTCGAGGTCGCGGCCCGCGCGCCCGAGGTGCGGGAGCTCGGACGGCAGCGCGTACTGGACGTTCTTGTTTTCGCAGCCTCCGCCTTTCAGCAGCAGCT
The DNA here is from genome assembly GCA_035537555.1 of Blastocatellia bacterium. Taxonomy (GTDB): domain Bacteria; phylum Acidobacteriota; class Blastocatellia; order UBA7656; family UBA7656; genus DATLMR01. The sequence goes on along the minus strand of DATLMR010000152.1, from coordinate 4,945 downwards.
TGATTTCGATCTCGTCGTCGTTCTCCCACTGGTCGAAATGGACGACCGGGGTGCCGGGGCCCAGGTTGTCGCCCGAGTTGGTCCCGGTGATCGAATCGACCGAGTTCGGCCGCAGCTTCCCGCGCCGGGTGGCTTCGGCTATCGCCTCGCGTATCTCGCGCTTCATTATTATCTGGTTCGCGCCTACGGGCGTCTTCACCTCGAACGTGGGCATCCCCGTGTCCTGGCAGATCGGCCCCTCGCTGTCGCAGGCCATGTCGATATTCGTGGCTATTATATTGAGCGCGGCCCCGGCGCTCGTGGCCAGGTCTTCGGCCTCGGTCGCGGCGGCCATCGCCCGCCGCACGTCGGGCGGCAGGTTGGTCGAGGTCATCGTGATGAGCTCGATACAGCTGTCTTTAAATGACTGCATGTAAGTTTCTCCGATGGGCGTATTTCAAAAGCTCCCGGCTGATTTTCAGCCGGCTTTCAAATCTTATTATCCGCGGGCCGAAATAAAAAGGGAGGCGCGAAGCCTCCCTCTCTCGACCTGCCGCGCCGCGTCGTTACGGCCTGTTCGGAGCGATGAACAGGGTCAGGAAGGTGAAGAGCACGAGCGTTTCGATGAGCGCCAGGCCCAGCAGCAGCATCGTGAAGATGCGCCCGCCCGCGCCGGGATTTCGCGCCGTGCCTTCGCAGGCGGCGGAGATCGCGCGGCCGTCGGCCATCGCTCCGCCGAACGCCGCTATCGCGACCGCAAACGCCAGGTCGCCCGGGATGAACCAGGAATTCCCGCCCCGGCTCGCGGCGGCGGTCTCGCCGGTCTGCGCCGCCGCCGTGGCGACGGCCATCAGGGTCATCAATGCCGACATAACGAATAATCTAGCTCTGATCATTTTCTCCTCCTCAGGATTTTAGCGATGCTTTGAGCATCTTTCGGTTCGCGCGAGGCCCGATGAGGGTCGAACGCCGGGGTCCGGAGGCGGGCAGGGAATCTCGAAAATATACGCCCGCGCCCCATTATCTCGGCCGGCTCGGCCTCTTGTGCTCGCATGTTATCAACGGAGGAAGGTTCGACAGCTCGGCCCGATTATTATTTCCACGAGCCCGGGATTCGCTTGCCCCCCCTGCTGCAAGGCTCCGGCAGCACGCGCGGTCAACTTCTATGAAAGAGCCTGGCTCTCGCCTTCCTCGATGTTTCGTACTATAAAGCCGGTCAATAAATAATTCTCGATGCGAAATAATTCTCAATGCGCCTCCGCGTGCGCCAGCGCCTCGTCGCCGTGCGCGTGCTCGTCGTGGTCGTGCTCTTCGTGCGGGACCGTCTCCGACAGGTAGACTATCGATAGCATGATGAAGATGAAGGTCTGCACGAAGGCGACGAAGACTCCCAAAACGATCGTGAAGATGGGGACCAGCCACGGCGCGAGGTCCAGGAAGACGCCCGCGATCTGGTGGTCGGCGAACATGTTGACGAAGAGCCTGAGCGCCAGGGTCACGGGGCGCACGCTGTTCGAGATGATCTCGACTACGAAGATCAGGATGCCGATGGTCGGCAGCAGCGCTCCCGTGAGCCCTCCGGTGAAATGTTTGAGATAGCCGATCCCCTGCTGGCGGAAGCCGGTGGAGATGTAATAAAGGAATGAAGCGAGCCCGAGCGCGCCGGTCACGTTTATGTTCTCGGTCGGCGCTCCAAGGCCGGGGATCGCGCCCATCAGGTTGCCTATCAGGATGAAGAGCGCGAAGGAGCCGATGACCGGCACGTACCTGCGCCCGTAGGGGCCGACCACCTGATCGAGCATGCCGCGAATCTGCTCGACCGCGACTTCGAGCAGTTGCTGGCCCTTCGAGGGCCGGTCGACCGATAATTTCCCGCGCAGAAGCAGGACGAGCAGCGACGCCACTATGATCAGGACGACCGTCCAGATGACGTGCGCCGGGATTACCAGCTCGCCCGCCGCCGGCTCGTGCCAGGTCGCGCCGAACAGGCCGTAGACCGACGGCATGATTGCCTTCTGAAGCGACAGCACGGCCGGGCCTAGCAGGTGGTTTACCCATTCGACCAGGGCGGGCACGTGATGCTCTCCGCCTGATCGGGCCGCGTGCTCCGCGTTTTCCGCCGGGGCGTGGGCTTCTTGAAAGAAAAGCAGGGACGTTAGCAACATTTTTTATCTGTCTCCACCGCGAGCGAGAGTCTTATAAGTCACGTAAGCTGCTTCCATCATCACCGCGATTGCCGGGGCGAACAGACCCGAGAGCACCGCGATTTCGTTAACGTAGCCGGTCAGGCTGGCGGCGTAAACGACCGCCCCGATGATGACCCATCGCAGAATGAACTGCATTCCGGTGCCGGGCGGAGCCTTTTCGGCGCCGGTCGCCAGAATGTCGCGCAGGGACGCGTGCAGCCACTTGTAATTGAGGAGCGCCAGCGCCCCGCCGACGGCCAGGCCGAGCGTGACCTTGAGGTCCGCGAAGAGCGCGGCCGCGACTATACCGATTGTAATAACCGCGAAGATATTTCGCCAGACGCGGCGCTCGACCGCTTCAGGATCAGTAAAATCGCCCTCGCGGCCGGTGCTCAATATGGCGTCCTCTCGGGCTGCCGTCACCGGCGCGCCTCTTCCGCTCGTCCCAAAGCGGCAGATTTTATCAGCGCCGTCGCCGGATTGTCCAGCGGTCAGGTCGAGCGCCGCAGCCAGCATAATGATTGATTGTGAATTTTACGCGCGATGGGATATAGTCTTCTCATCTTTGATAGTTTCAGATCCCGTATGACGACTTGATTACCCGCTTCAATCATCTTCGATTACGCCAGGATAGAGCGGGGTGGACGGCTTGTCTCTTTCAACCTGACCCGGAGGTAAGCTCTCATGCTGAATGCCATGCGTCATATCCTGCGCCCAGGTGACTCTGCGGCGCGATTATCGCGCAAGCTCCTTGCGCTGGCCGTCATCCTATTATTTCTCTGCTGGCCAGTGCCCAGGCGCGTGCGCGCGGCGGCCGGAGACCTGGACCCCTCGTTCGGCGCTGGCGGCCTCGTGGTCACGGACTTCTTCGGGAATGTTGATTTCGGCGAGGCTCTCCTGATACAGCCTGACGGCCGTTTGATCGCCGTCGGGAGCGTCGATATCGGCACCCCGGACGCGAACTTCGGCCTCGTGCGTTATAACGTCGATGGCAGCTTAGACCCGTCGTTCGGCAGCGGCGGGAAAGTAGTAACCGATTTCTTCGGCAGCGTGGATTTCGCGTTCGACGCGCTCCTTCAGCCTGACGGGAAGATTGTCGTAGCGGGACAGGTTCTGACCCCACCCTCGAACGTCGATTTCGCTGTGGCCCGCTACAACAGCGACGGGAGCCTCGACCTGAGCTTCGGCATTGGCGGCAAGGCCACGCTCGATTTCTCCAGCGGGTCCGAGGACGTGCGCGCCGTGATGCTACAGCCCGACGGTAAGATCGTGGTGGCCGGATTCGTAGACACCGGCGGCGGGAACACTGATTTTGCCCTGGCGCGCTTCAACGCCGACGGGAGCCTCGACACGAGCTTCGGCATCGGAGGGAAGGTAACCACCGATTTTTTCGGCAGCCACGACCAGGCCTTCGCAGCCTCCATCCAGGCCGACGGCAAGATCGTCCTGGCGGGGGGAACGACCAACAACAGCAGGTTATCCCCCATGTTCGCCCTCGCCCGATATAACAGTGATGGGAGCCTCGATTCATCCTTCGGCAGCGGGGGGAAGGTGACGACGGAATTCGGATTCTCAAGCGTGATCTTCGATTTAGTCATCCAGCCCGACGGGAAGATCATCGCCGGGGGGACCGGCTTTCCCGAAGGCAGCTTCGAAAGCGATTTCGCGCTCGCGCGCTACAACGCGGACGGCACCCTGGACGCCACCTTCGACGAGGACGGTAAGGCTACCGTGCATCCCCCGGGCCGGGGCGGCTCGATTCGCGCGCTCGCGCTCCAGGAGAACGGCAAGATCGTCGCCGCGGGGTCCACAACAGTGCCGGTCGGGTCGGACCTCGACATCGCCGTTGCGCGCTTTAACAGCGACGGGAGCATCGATTCCTCCTTCGGCACCAACGGCGTAGTCACGACGAATTTCGTCGGCAACGGCTCCGACCCTCAAGAGGACCTCGATACGGCGGAGGCGGTGGCAATCCAGGCGGACGGCAAGATCGTCGTGGCCGGAATCACCATGTCGAGCGACGGCAACTACGACTTCATCCTCGCGCGTTACTTCGGAGATGAGGTAAGCGCGTTTGACTTATGCCTGCAAGACGAGAGTAACGGCTATGTTCTTGAGTTAAACTTGACTACCGGCGATTACAAGTTCACCGAATGCCGCTCTGGACTTGTGATCGAAGGGACGGGCGCCGTGAGCAGGAGAGGCAATGTTACCACCTTGCAAGACGGCGCGTCTGACCGCAGAGTGATAGTCAGGATCAATACGGACCTGACCAGGGGCACTGCTGCTATACACAGCTTTTCCTCAAGAGCGACATTCACGATCAACGACCGGTCTATAGCCGACAACACTTGCTCCTGCCGCTAAGAGGCTGCCTGAGCGAGCGGCCCGAGCGCGGACTTCATCGGCGGGGGCGGGGGCAGGCCGCCCTCGCCCCCGGCGCCTGGCCGTCACTCTTTGCCCTTGGGTTTCGCCACTTCGTACTGACTGTCGATCTTGACTTTGCTGTAGTCGCTGAAGCGGGTCACGATGTTCCGGCTGAACTTCGCGAGCAGAAAGACCCGGGCCGAGATGTTGGCCTCGGCGTAAGAAGGCAGCCACACTTCGTCGCCGACCTTTTCCTGCTCGAAGGCTACGGCCGTCGAAGGAGAGATCGACGCGAGCAGCCCGCCCCCGAGCTTAAACGAGTCGGTCAGGCGAGCCTCGACCCGGACGATCTGGCGCGCGCCCTCGTCGATCCACATCGTGCCCGCGAGCTTGCTCACGAGCTTCTCGATCCT
>DATLMR010000151.1:0-7776 GCA_035537555.1 Blastocatellia bacterium | reverse complement strand
GATCGGGCGCGGCGAGCAGGTCTACGGGCTGCCCGCGCACAGGGACGATTACGCGGGCGTGATCATCTCCCTTGCCAGACAGGAGCGCCCGGACACCTCTTCTTACTCGGACCCCGAGGTAGTATGGCGGCTCGACAAGCGCTATCACGCGGGATTGATCGTGGCTTCCAAAGATCCGAAGCGCGTCGAGCAATTGCTCGATGATTACAGCGAGCGGTTCTACGAAGACTTTTACGCCACGCAGCCCCTTCCCGAAAGACCCACGTCTTGAAGAGCGGACCGGGGCCGGGGAAGTAGCAGTCGATTCTTATTTCCACCGTATGGTAAAGAGGGGAGGGGAATCGGAATTCAGGAGTGGTCTGCCAGTCTCTTCAACTTCCTGGTGGCCGACGAAACCGTAAAGAGCAATAAATTCAGCACAAAGCACTTCGCCAGCCTAAGCCTGTGGCTCATACCTGTTTCCCCAAACGGATTCGCCGGGTGTAAGGAAACCCGGCGAATCCCGATAGAAAGGCCCGGGCGATCATTTCAGCGCTTTCACGTCTATTCCCAGGTTCTTGATCTTCGTATTGAGGGTGGTCGGCTTCAGCCCGAGGAGTCGCGCCGCTTTGTACTGCACGCCCTGGCACTGCTTGAGGGCCGCGCTCAGGAGAGATATTTCAAACTGCCTGACTTGCTCGCACATGTCGAGCCCCGCGACCGGCTCCGACGCGCTACCGGAGGGCGGCGCATTTTGCAGGTGGGGCGGCAGGAAGCTGTTGTCCATACGGGGCGGCTTTTGCTGCTGGAGCATGTAGGTGATGACCCTCTTCAGCTCGCCCACGTTCCCCGGCCAGTCGTGGCGCGAGAGGAGGGAGAGCGTCTCCGGAGAGATTTCGCGCTCCTCTTTGCCGAGCTGCCGGCATAGCTGTTTGACGAAGTATCTGCTCAACGGATCTATGTCTATCACGCGCTCGCGCAGGGGCGGTATGACCAGCTTATCGCTGATGAAATTCTCCGCCCTGTCGAGCGTGGCCGAGCCGGTCTGGCCTGTCCTGGAGAATCCGAGGATGATCCGGGCGTTGGCCGGCTCGAAGGTGTCTCCGCCGACTCGCACGAACTTGCGATCATAGATCAGGCGCGCGATCTTCGATTGAAGCGAAGGGGCGAATCCCGAGACGCCGCAGATGTAGAGCGTCCCGCCTTCGGCCGACTCTACCAGCCCGTTTTGCAGGAATTCGCGGCCCGGCGAAAGCGTGCGGGCGGACCCGAACAGCGCCGCTTCGATCGATTCGGGAGAGACGTGATGGCACGAGATCGTTACGAACGGACCTTGCGCGCGAGAGCTGCTCTTATGAATAAGGCGAGCGATCAGCTTCTTCCCCGTTCCCGGTTCGCCTTCGATGATTATGGGATTGTCGTGACTGGCGTGAGCCGCGATTGCCGAACGGGTGTCCTCCGCCCATTCGCCGATGCCGACCAGCATATCTTTGATCGCCTGGTCGGGATGGCCCTCAAGCTCATTCCAGTTCCACCGCCGCGCGTCACCTTCCAGGTATTCGCCGTTTTGAATCTGCATAGCCACGTCAGTATTCCTCCTTTACAAACAGAGGGGTCGCCACGTCTGCCCTTTAATCGGTTACCCTTTTAATCAATGGTGTGACTCTTCGAGCCGCGTAGAGTTTATTCACGCCATCCGAAATAGTGAATATCTTTGTTATGAAGCTACATGATACGGGTCCGAATTGGCCCGAACGTGTGACGAGCCGCGCGCCATTCATAACTCTTTTACATATGCTCGACATAGGCACACGAGCGGACCCGGCGCTTTTTATTCCCGAGGGTCTCGAGAATAGTCCGGCGGTGAACGGAGGGGGCGTGAATATCGGATAGGGGCTCGTCGGCTGCAACGGACACGGGAATTTATGGGCGAAGGCGGGGGCTCTAATCCGAGCCCTAATCAGCCGCCGCTCGCTCGCGCGACTATAAAGATTTTCCGACAAGCTCGTTCAGCTTGTCTCTGTAGCTGCGGCTCAGAGTCAGCTGAACGCCGTCCTGCAAAATAATTCGGTACTCGCCGTGGAACCAGGGTTGTAATTCCTGGATCCGGTTTATATTGACAATGGCCGAGCGGTGTATTCGCAGGAACTTCTTGGGGTCGAGCTGGTTTTCCAGAGAGCTTATCGCGTCTCTGAGCAGGTAAGACTCCTTGCCCGAGTGAAGGCGCACGTAATTCCCTTCGGCCTCGAGCCAATCGATCTCTTCCGTCTTGATGAAGAAGATGTGCCCGTTCGTCCTGATGACCAGGCGCTCCAGGTATTCCGGCTTGTTCTTGATCTCGTTGAGGACGGCGAGCACCCTGTCGTTGAGGCTGCTGTTCCGCTCTTTGAGAACGTGCTGTTTGCCGCGCTCGATGGCCCGGGTGAACCGCTCCCTATCGAACGGCTTCAGCAAATAATCGAGCGCGTAGACCTCGAAGGCCTTCACGGCGTACTGGTCGTAGGCGGTTATGAAGATGACGCAGGGAATGTCTTTAGGGTCGAGCGCTTCAAGCACTCCGAATCCGTCGGTGCCGGGCATCTGAATGTCGAGGAGGAGGATGTCCGGGTGGAGGGTCTTGACGGCCTCTATGGCATCGTCGCCGTTGGAACAGTCTCCGATAACTTCGATCTGAGGGTCAGCACGCAGCATCTCGCGAATTCTTTCGCGAGCCAAGGGTTCATCATCAACGATTAGCAACTTTAAACGCGCCGTTCCCTCCATTTACCGTCCCCCTGTACGCTCTATAACGCTCCTTCATCAAAATAGGTTCAGTTTTGAATGGGATTTCCAGAATCACGGTCAATCCGCCTAAAGGAGCGTTCTCCATATCCAATCTATGGTCGCCACCGTACAAATGTTCCAGACGCGCTTGCGTATTCGCAAGCCCCAATCCCTCTTTGAACGAGCCTCGGTCTCTCTCTTGCACTCCCGGGCCATTGTCGGTCACTTCCACCTGGAGCAGGCCGTCGCGCCGCCAGGCGTGGATCTTGATGCGGCCCGGGCCTGCGTGCGCGCTGATGCCGTGCTTGATGGCGTTTTCGACGAGGGGTTGCAGGATCAGGTTGGGCAGGCGGGCTTTGAGCACCTCCGGCTCTATGTCCATCTGCACCTTGAGCCGGTCCTGGAATCGAATGCTCTCGATCTCCAGGTAGCATTTGAGGAATTCGATCTCTTCCTGAAGAGAGACTTCCTGGCTCCCCGAGTTTTCTAGCGTGATGCGCAGAAAATCTCCGAGGCGCGCGATCATCTTGTCGGCGGCGTCCACGTCCTTATAAAGCAGGGCGGATATCGAGTGGAGGGTGTTGAAGAGGAAGTGCGGCTGGAGCTGCATCTTGAGCGCCTGAAGCTGCGCCTGCGCGAGCATCGCTTCCAGCTGCGAGGCCCTGAGCTCGCCTTCCCTGTAGCGGCTGTAGTAATCGAGCCCGTTGTTGACCAGGAGGATGACCCAGTAGGTCAGCATTCCGTAATCGAAGAACGAGTAGGCAAGCTGCACGAGCCTTGTGACCGAGAAGGGCATGCCGCTTGGAGCGAGATAGACCATGTAGATCAGGTCGTGGATGGCGACCATCGTGAAGCCGATAAGGGTGCCGAAGAAGATGTGAATCACGAGGCTGCGGAACCAGATCGCGCGCTCGATGCGGAAGCGGCGGCTGATCCAGAGCATCAGGGGAGTCAGTATGGCCCACAGGTAGGCGTAACTCAATTCCAGCAGGAGGGCGTGGTGCCAGGCCATCGGGCGGCTGGTGCGGCTCGTAGCCAGGTATTGCTGACTCGCGAACAGAAGCCCGAAGAGGGTCCAGATGCCCGCAATCAGTCCCCACCGGAACCACCGGTGGCCCCAAATTCTTTCAAGTTCCATTTCCACCTCGGCCAGGGAAGTTACGCTCCGGCGGTATGAATAACCATATCGGCCTGGGCAAGGACTCTGTGGCACGCGATTTTGAATGTTGATTGAATATCAAACCGACGATTCCAAAGCGCGTTGTGGCCCTTTCGTAACTAATCTGGAATATTCGTCCCGTTTCGCGAAATTGGGAAGCGAGCCGTGACGAATCGGTTCCACAAAGTGACGAGAAGGCCCGAGAGTGCGTCGAACAGCCGCCGTCGAGCAGGATCGACCTTTGGGATTAAGAAACCCCGGCTCCGGTCACTCGCTCTACGTGAATTTTTGGATTCTATACCAGCGCGAACTCGGTCCCGCGGTGCTTGCGGCCTACATTCTGACGGCAGAAGGCTTTTATAATCGAAAACACCCGATTTAGCAATGCATTCACGTAAATTTCTCTCGCCCCGCCGGGCAACACTCGGGTCCGCGCGCACATCGATTTTATCGGCCTCCGCGCGATACCCTCCGATCTTCCGCAGACGCATTGCGCTCAAGCGCACGCAATATATAGACTGATCGGGAGGCGCGAATCGAGCAGAGCGCCTTCAGGCGACGGGATGGCCGGCCCACCTTCGCCATTTAGAACAGGAGTTCCAGATCATGCGCGCAAATGTTACGTCGCTCTTTCTTTTAATATTCACGCTTCTAGTATTCGCGGAGACGCCTCAGCCTATGTTTGCGGAAGATCATTCTGAAGAGTCGAGAGATTATCACTCGTATTCGAACCCGGAGCAGGTCAGGGTCAAACACGTGGACCTTGACTGGGACGTTCTGTTCGACCAGAAGATATTGAAAGGCACGGCCGTGCTCGCCCTCGAGCGGCCGGCTTCGGGAGACAACTTCCCGCTCGTGCTCGATACGAGGGAGTTGAATATATCCAAAGCCGAGGCCTCGACCGACGGCAAGAGCTACGCGGATGCCAAGTTCAGCCTGGGGAAATCCGACCCCATTCTGGGCGCGCCCCTGACGGTCGAGCTGCCCTCTAAAGCCACGAGCGTTCGCATCACCTACACGACCAGCCCCGGCGCTTCCGGCCTGCAGTGGCTCGAGCCCCAGCAGACGGGGGGCAAGAAGTACCCGTTCATGTTTTCACAGTCGCAGGCAATCCACGCGCGAAGCTGGATCCCTTTGCAGGATTCGCCGAAGGTGCGCGTGACCTACACGGCTCGCGTGCGCACGCCGCGCGAGCTGCTCGCCGTAATGAGCGCGGAAAACGACGCGAAGACTCCCCGCGACGGCGACTACACGTTCAAGATGGCGCAGCCGATCCCTTCTTACCTCATCGCCATCGCCGTGGGAGATCTTTCGTTCCGGCCGCTCGGGAAGCGCACGGGCGTCTACGCCGAGCTTCCCGTCATCGATAAAGCCGCGAGCGAGCTTTCCGACACGGAGAAGATGGTCGAAGCGACCGAGAAGATCTACGGGCCTTATCGCTGGGGCCGCTATGACCTGCTCGTACTGCCCCCGAGCTTCCCCTTCGGAGGCATGGAAAACCCGCGCCTTACTTTCGCCACGCCCACGATCCTCGCGGGCGATAAGAGCCTCGTCTCCCTGGTCGCGCACGAGCTGGCACACTCCTGGTCCGGCAATCTCGTGACCAACGCGACCTGGAGGGATTTCTGGCTGAACGAAGGCTTCACGGTCTACCTCGAAAGGCGCATCCAGGAGGTGGTCTACGGGCGCGCGCGCGAAGAGATGGAGGCCGTGCTCGGGCGGCAGGACGTGGAGCGGGAGATGTCCACGCTCGACGATAAGGATGAGATTCTTCACGTGGACCTGAAGGGGCGCGATCCCGATGAGGGGTCGACGCAGGTGCCGTATGAGAAGGGCGCTCTCTTTTTGAGACACCTCGAAGAGACTTTCGGCCGCGAGACTTTCGACAAATTCCTGCGAGGTTATTTCGACCACTTCGCGTTCCAGAGCATCACTACCGCCCAGTTCGTCGATTACCTCAAGAAGAACCTGCTTGAGAAAAACCCTCAGCTCGCGGCGAAGATCCCGGTCGAAGAGTGGATCTACCAGCCGGGCCTTCCGGCCTCGGCTCCGCGCGCCGTATCGGACGCTTTCCCGAAGGTCGAAAAGCAGGCCGACTCATGGGTGAAAGGGGAGATCCGCGCCTCCGATTTGAAGACCTCCGCGTGGACCACTCAGGAGTGGCTCCACTTTCTGAGGCATCTTCCGGAGCAGTTCGACAAGTCGAAAATGGGAGAGCTGGACAAGGCGTTCCAGTTGACGGGCACGGGCAACTCCGAGGTCGCGCACCAGTGGCTCCTGATGGCGATCCGAAACGGTTACGAGCCCGCCTACCCGAGGCTCGAAGAGTACCTGGCCTCGATAGGCCGTCGAAAGCTCATAAAGCCGCTTTACGAGGAGCTGGTGAAGACGCCGGAAGGCCGGGCGCGCGCGATGGCCATTTACCGCAAAGCCAGGCCGACTTATCACCCCATCGCGGTCACGACTCTGGACGATATAATGAAGTGGGAGAAGCAGAAGTAACGGGTCCCGGCCGACTCGCCGCGTCTAGCCGACGGGAGTCTCTATCTGCTGGCGGTCTTCCAGGCGGGGCTGAAGGTATAGCTTGTAGAAGAAGAAGGCCGCGGTCCCGAGTAAAAGCAGAGAGACCAGGGCCATTATCAGGATGAGCGTATAGTTCTTCTCTTTATGACGCGACGCGGTCGAGACCGTCGTCGCCGGTTCCTTCAGGGTCGTTTCTTCAAATATTTCGCCGGGCTCAACCGCCGGTGAGGAGTCGGGGTCTTCGCCGCGCGCGGGCGCGGCTCCTTCCGGGCTCGGCGGATTGAAGAAGGGGACGAACTGCCGCGCGATCGTCGGGCCGTCCTCAGTTTCGACCCTCGGGTTGATCACTTTCAGGCTGTCCGTTATCGAAGAGCGGCCGCCCGCCGCGGGCAATCCCTCACCTTCCAATCGCGCGATGATTACCGTTATATTGTCTTCCCCGCCCCTCTCGTTGGCCGTCTCGATGAGAGATTTGCACGCGGCCTGAAGGTCCGGCGACTCTCTTATCGTTTGATACATCTCGTGGGCGTCTATCTTGTTCGACAACCCGTCGCTGCAAAGCAGCAGGCAATCGTCACGGCAAAGCTCGACGGAAGTGAGCACGACGTTGACCGTGGGCTGGGTTCCGAGCGCCTGCATGATGACGTTCTGCGGCACGCTCGCGGCCTGCTCCGGGCGAATGGCGCCCGAGTCCAGCAGCATCTGCGCGAGAGATTGATCCTTGGTGAGCTGCTTGATCTGGTCCCCGCGCACGAGGTAAGCGCGCGAGTCTCCGACCTGCGCTACGTAGGCCCTGCCCGAGTGCATCAGGACCGCCGTCACGGTTGCGCCCATCCCGGACAGCTCGGGATTTTCCTGCGCGTGCTCCCAGATGCGCTCGTTGGCAAGCTCGGTCGCCTTGACGAGCCTTTCGTCGAGGCTGAGTTCGAGAGGCAGGTCGCACAGGGCCTCGCGTATGGTCTTGACCGCGAGCTCGCTCGCTATCTCGCCGGCGACGGCCCCGCCCATTCCGTCCGAGACGACCATCATGCTGCCGCGCTCGCCGAGCTCGTGCGGGTGCATCTCAGAGGCGGGATCGGCCTCGCGGGTCTTGAGATCGGAGACGAGAAAAGAGTCCTCGTTTCCGGCGCGCTGCATGCCGACATCGGTGCCGGCAAAGATTGAGACCAGGACTTCATCCATTAACTGCCTCGCAAGCCTGAGGGTCTAACGATCCGTCTGTCGATCGTGCCCGGATCAGATCTCGAATTTGAAAAGTTGTTTTCCGATGAGCACGACGTCGCCCGGCTTCAGCTCCACCTCGCCTCGTATCTTCACGAAGGTCCCGTTCCGGCTCCCCTCGTCTTTCAGAA
>DATLMR010000150.1:0-3283 GCA_035537555.1 Blastocatellia bacterium | reverse complement strand
AGGTGCCGGGGTGCTCCTTCTCATAGACCACGTTCGGATTAGTCCCGGCGGCGACCATCACAGAGCGTGCCGGAAATTCGATCTTCTCGCCCGTATCCACCCACTTGCCGTCCGCAACTGCCATGCGCGTGCACACGACCGCGCGCACGTGACCCGATTCGTCGAGCAGGGAGGCTGAAGGGCTCATGCACTCGACGAACCCGATCCCTTCTTCGAGCGACTTGGTCACCTCTTCGTGATTCAAGCGATAAGCCGGAGAGTCCTGTAGTCGTTTGCGATAGAGGATGGTGACGCCGCCCCAGGAGCGGACCAGCCTGGCGAAATCGGGTTGCCGGCCGGCCGCCGCGGCCGCCGCGCGCTCGGACTGCACCATGCGCCCGTGCATCAGGAAGGTCCGCACGGCCCGCGCTTCCTCCTCGTCGAGCCTGGCCCAGATGGTCTCCTCCGTTATCCGGCGCTTGAGCCGCTCGAAGCGGTCGAGCACTTTTTCAACCTGCGTCACGTAATAGGCCTGCAGCTCGGTCGCGGTGTCGATGGCCGTGAGACCTCCGCCGATGACGACGGCCGGCAGCTCGACCTGCAAGTTGGTCAACGAGTTCTTGCGATACGCGCCCTGCCCCTGCAAGCCCATCAGAAAGTCCGAGGCCATGCGCACGCCGCGCGCCATGTTGTTCTGCATGGGGATGAGGGTCGGCCGCCCGGCCCCGGCGGCGATGGCTATGTGATCGAAGCCCAGGTTCCACACGTCCTCGATGGTGAGAGTCCCCCCGAAGCGCACCCCGTCCAGCAGGCGAAACTTCTTGCGCCGCATCAGGATTATGTAGTTTACGTCGAGGAAGTTCTTGTCCCAGCGAACCGTGATTCCGTACTCGGCCACGCCTCCGAAGCCGACCGTCGGGCGCTCGGAAAGAGGGCCGACGATCTCCGACACTTCGCGGATGGGCCGCGGCACGCGGCGCTTCGAGCCCCTGAGCTGAAAGGCGAGAGGCTCAACCTTGAGCGCTTCGACGCCGACGACCCCGAAGCCCTCGTTCAGCAGGTGGTGGGCCAGGGTGTAGCCGGCCGGCCCCATGCCGACCACCAGGACGTTCTTGCCGTTGTAGCGCAGAGGGTAAGGCCGCCGCGCGTTGATCGGGTTCCACCGCGTCAGCAAAGAGACGATCTCGAAGCCGTAGGGAAGATTCAGCACTTCCGTGAGAACTCCGGTCTCGATCTGAGGGATGTTGACCGGTTCCTGCTTCTGGAATATGCACGACTTCATGCAGTCATTGCAGATTCTATGGCCCGTCCCGGCGACCATCGGGTTATCGATCATAATCACGGCCAGAGCGCCGATAGCGTGGCCGTCCCGATAGAGCTCGATCATCTCCGAAATCTTTTCGTCGAGGGGGCATCCGCCCAGAGGGATGCCGAGCGGGTTCCGCTGCGTGGAGCCGTCCTTCGCGTGCATGCCCGTAGAGCATGAGTCCTTGCCGCGCTCGTGGCAGGTGAGGCAGTAATGCGACTCCCTCAGGTTCTCCCTACGGCCGTAGCGGGGGTCGGTGAGATCGAATCCGTCGCGATGCCTCCGATCTTCCGGAGGGCCCATGAAAAACTCCGGCAGGTCGGGGCGGGGGCGGATGAGCGGCACCAGGTGGTTATGGTCGATCTTGTGAGGAAAGTGAAAGCTGGCGATCTGCTTTCTTCTTTGCGCGAGCGAGGGATGGAAGGCCAGGGCGGAAATCCAGGCCTCCACTCGCGCGAGCCTGGCCTGAACCGATGCCCGCTCTTCGGGGTCGGTCACGGCATCCGAGGCTTCCTGCAACGTCATGCACACGACCGCGAGCTCCCGCTCGGGGTCCGCCGTCAGCGAGGCGTCCGGCATCAGCGCGTCGACCACTTCGCGGTAGCCAAACTCCAGCTCCACTAGATCGACCCTGGCGAGAGCCTCAAGCGCGGGCGGGTTCTTGAATATGCGGCGCTCAAGAAACTGGCGCTTCCACTTGAATATAATCTGCTCGCTCTGAATGCGCGCGCAGAGCGCCCTGTACTCGTCCTCAATATTGAACAGGCGAGAGACGAACGCGCCGATATGCGGCGCGACGCGAATCAGCAGCTCGGATTCCTGAAGCCGGCTCCGGTCCGCGCCCATAGATTCCCTGTACGCGCGGAGCTCTTCGGCGACCAGGGGGGCCGCCTCTTCGAGCTGAGTGAGAAACATGCGGTCCAGAGCCTCCAATCGACGGACGCGGTTAAGGTCAGCATACTTGAAGCCGGGGACTCCCAGCTGCAGGTTCCAGGCCCATGCCTCGCCTCGAGAGTTCTCAGGCAAATGCTTTAACGCCATTCACATTACCTCGCCTTTTCCTTGACTCGATATACAGCCTTCGTGAGCCCCATAACTATAACATTTCGAGGAAGAGTTTTGGATACCGCGGTATGTAGCCGCTCGAAAAGAATGCGAGATATATTACGGCCCGCGGCTGCAAATCGGCCCGGGTTCAGATTAGTGACCCGATCGCGTAAAAGCGCTACAAATTACGGCCCGGCTGCAATTCGAGCGCGGCCGCGTCCGGCGGGAAGATAAGAGCATTTCGACGAGCGGGGCAGGCCGTCTCGGATCGGATGCTTCTCGCGGAAGGCGGGCGCGTCCGGGCGTCATATCGAGCCAGCTCAAATGGGTATGGCTACAGACGATACTGTATTGGATAGGATGTCTGGTACGGCGCAACACCTGATGCGAGCCGCTGTATGCGCGCCCGGCCTTCTTATCTGTAATCTAGGCTATAGACTCATTGCATGCGATGAATCGATGTGGTAGCATTGCGCCCACGTTTTGGAATTGTAGCCGTTCTTGGATTCACCGGTTGTTATTACGGAGTTGGTAACGGGTCAGGTTCATGCGGCCCTCCCCTTTTACCTGCAAGTTCCGGCTCTTGAAGATTAGTATTTTGCAGTAACATCGATCTTATTAACGGCTCTGGCTTCCCGCCCTTTCATGTTCAGCATCTCTCGTGCGGGCTTCTGCTCACCCGGCGCCGGTCAGGAGAAATACCATGACCCATCGTGAGTCTATTCCAGCGCGTGTCGCTACGACACGAGAGGCATTATCGATCCGGCTCTCCCTTCACCTGCGAGCGCCTGCTCGGCCCGGGAAAGCGGCTCACCAGACGCGGGAACAGCCCTATCGCGAGATTACCGTCATCCATAGCGAATCCTCCGGATCTTCCGAGCCAGTTCTGGATCAAGCCGATGGCTCAAAAGATCAACCCACAACACCGGTAAAAGAGAGATCGCCTTTACC
>DATLMR010000149.1:0-23847 GCA_035537555.1 Blastocatellia bacterium | reverse complement strand
TTCACCGTCGAAGAAGAGACCGACATGGTAGGGGCGAAGCGCTTCGTAACCGAGAACCGGGACCGCATAGGCCAGTACGTCGCGCTCGACGGCGGGTACGAGGGGCTCACCTACGGCGGTATAGGCATAAACTGGTACAAGCATCACTTCATCGGCCCCGGAGGCCACACGAGATCGAAGACTCCGCCCTTTTCGGCCACGCTCCCGCTCGCGCGGGCCATCCAGCGCATCTACGCGCTCGCGCAGGCCGGAGAAGTGCAGATCGATTTGAACATAGGCATGATCGGCGGCGCGGACGTGGTCAATGCCAAGGCGTCCGACGCGTGGTTCACGGTGGACCTGCGCTCCACCGACCAGAAGGCAATCGATGACTTCGAGCGCCGCATCGCGGAGATAGTAAAAGAAGAGGCCGAGCGCGCCGGGATGCAGGCGAAGACGGAGCTCGTGGGCGATAAGCTCCCGGCGGCCCAGATACCCGGCAACCTCGACTCTTTCACCGTGCGCATGAGCGAAGCCGTGCATCGCGCCATCGGCTTTGAAAATGTCACGCTCAGCCCCACGGCCTCGAACAACGCCAACCTGGCCCTGCTCGCGGGGATACCGGCCATCTCGACCGGCGCCGCCCCGTGCGGAGACTCGCACGCTCTGACCGAATGGTGTTCGATAGAGCCGTTTTATCGCGGGATCAAGAAGACGATAATGCTGGAAGTCGCCCTGGCGGGCCTGGATTAAGGCCTTCCCGGCACTCGCGATATGTGATTCCCGCCATTCCTTTTTCTCATGCGGGCTGGTATAAACGATTCGCGCCCGTACCTCTTTTTGCGCGCCGGTCCTTTTAAGCGCGCCCCTCACAGAATCGGACCGGGAGGCCGGCCGAGAATACCCGGCCTCCATCTCCCGAAGGAGGAGTTATGAGAGTCTCAAAGTTGTTGTTCGTGGCAAGCTGGGTGATTCTGCTGCTGCTGACGGTCAGCGCGGCGCTTATATCCGCGATCTCGATCCGGACCGCTTACGGCGGGGGGCCTGATAACATAACGGCGAGCTACTCTCTCGAACAGCTTACGACCGCGACGAGCCAGGAGGTCGCGCTCGCGATACGTGGCAGGCGGGCGACCGCCGCAAGCTGGGCGCTCGGGTGCGCCCTGTTATCGATCTTCGTGGTGCTCGTACCCTACAGGCGCGGCGAGAAATGGGCGTGGTGGGCCTTGCTGATCGCCTGGGGTATACCGCAGTTCATCTCGCTCGCGCGCGCGGTCCCGTTCGGCTCGTCGTTCGGTACGAGCGCTCCGGCTACCGTTCTCGCCTTGTTGCTGCTCGGCCTTATGGCAGGCGCGCCCAGAATATTCGCGCGGCCTGACCCTCTGGCCGAACCGCTTGAATAGAAGATAGAGGGATCGACAATCATACTTTCCGAAGAGCGTGAGGCTCCGGGCCGCGCCTAAGGGCTTTTTCTCAGAGTGAAATCGCCTTTGCGTTCTCCGGGCGTCAGGGACCATCCGGCTTCGAGTTCAAGGGTCCAGCCGTCGCCCTGAACGGTCCGCCCGCCCGGGTCGGCGGGAGCCGGGACCTGGATCTTATCGAAGGACGGACCCATAAGCGCGCCTTTCGAGACGGTCAGGATTCCCCAGAGGTCGACGATCCTTATGTCGGGATAGACCGTTCCGAGCGAATCCAGCGGTTGCAGGTTATTGGGATTGAACTGCATCTGCATCTTTCGGAGGGGCAAGACCAGAACAGGCCCTTCGACGAGCCTCGCTTTATGCATTGCGACCAGCCTGCGCCGCTTATCTTCACGCTCAGTTTCAGATGCTCGGAGCGCGCCGCCCCTGTAATTCACAGCAGCCCTCTCGGCCTCTCCCTTGAGGTCCCGAGGCGGCTCGATCGAAAGGGCCTGCCGCAGGATGAGGCCAAGGTCATTTTCGGGTCTCAGACCTTTGCGCCAGCTCACGCCGGTTTCATCGAGCAGGGCTCCGTAAGCCGGGCCGGACGCGTAGGCGAAGGAGCGCACGAAAGTATCGGCCTTCTCGGCCTCGGCAAGCCGGCGCGCAACCTGTCGAGCCATGTCGGGCCTCCCGCTGAGCTTCGCTCCCGTGTACCCGGCGAGCCCCTCGTGCATCTCAAGCGCCCGCTCTTCGGAATCGGCATCGGGGAAGAGGCGCCGACGGTAGGACCGAAATGTCAGAGCGTCCTTGACGTGCGCGCGGCGCGCCTCCCCGCGGTCGATCAGGGCTTCTTGAAGCGCCCTCCATTCGAGCTGTAGCCACACGCGCCCTTCGACAGAGTCGAGATGGTTGTTGGACGGCCCTGAGCCGGGCAGGCCGAGATCGTTCTGGATGCGATGCCACAGCTCGTGCGCCATCATGTCGGCGCGATCGAACCTGTCTTCGGGCAGAGGCCATATAATCATCGTCCACCTGACTCCGGCCCAGTCGGTCGCGGTGTTCGCGATGTTCACTCTTTCCGGCAGCTTTCCGACAAAGACCTCTCCGTCCCTGGTGAGGTGCCCTTCCCGGTCGCCCTGATTCGCGACCACCGCGCGAGTGGCCCTATCGACAAAGAGCATTGGCCCGCAGAGCGAAACGCCCCAGAGACTGCCGTCGTCCTTTTTGCAGAGGTCCCCGGCTTCCTGAAAATACCTGTGCGCCAGGGCGGTATCGACGGGTGGCGCCTGCGGGGCGGCTTCCGGAGCGATGGGGGCCATCAAGAAGGCCGCGCCGGTCAGGATGACCAGACGGCTTAAGCAGGAAAGTTGCCTGTTACGCATATCGCCTCCTGAAGGATTTCGCGGGCTCGATCCTATAACCACCTCGGCCGCCGAAGAGTTCCATAAGTGTCCGGCAAAAGTGACGGCGGGCCTCAGGTAGCGGCCGATGGCGGTCTCATCGCGAGACGGGCGCGAGCGCGGGCAGGCTCCCTTCATTGACACTCGTTCTCGCCGATAGATATGATTCAGTTTTTCACAATGCAGAGGTCCTCAAGGCAAGCGCTGCGCTCGGACGACCGCGAAACGGGAGCTTAAAGAGTTATGAAAAAGGCTGGACTGATCTTCGCCTCGCTGGCCCTGCTGGTATCGGCGGCAGGGCTTTCGAATTACCCGACCGTCGCGGCTTCGCGCGCGGGGCTTCGGAGGGCCGCCTCGGACCCGGCGAAGGTATCGGCCGAGCAGATCTCTCGCCATGTCGCGTACCTCGCATCGGACAAGTTGCAGGGCCGGCGCGCGGGGACCGCGGGCGGGGATGAAGCCGCGCGCTACATCGCGGACCAGTTCCGGAGCTACAAGCTGAAGCCGGCCTCTTCATCGGGCTTCCTCCAATCATTCGCCTTTATCTCAGGCGTTCGGCTTGGCGAGCGCAACAGCTTCCGCGCGATGGGCGCTACGGGCGAGCGGGCTCTCAAGGTGAAAGAAGAGTTCATGCCGCTCGCCTTCTCTTCGCCCGAGCCCGCTTCCGGCCAGCTCGTATACGCGGGCTACGGCATCAGCGCGCCCGAGCTCCAGTACGACAGCTATAAAGGCATCGACGTGACCGGAAAGATCGTGCTGATCCGGCGCGGCAGCCCCGACGGAGACAATCCGCACGGCCGCTTCGCCGAGCACGTTTCGCCCGGCCTCGAAATCCAGAACAAGACCCTCAAGGCCCGCGAGAAAGGAGCCCGGGGGGTCATCTTCATAAGCGATGAGCCGGAGCTTCAGAGCGATAGTCTCTCTCGCCTGAGATTCGACCTCAATTTTCTCGACGCGGGAATTCCGGCGGTAGTCATCGGCGGCAAGACGGCCGACTCTCTCCTCGCGGGGGCCGCGCCCTCGGGGGCGAGTCCGGCGGAGGCCAAGGCCTCTTCGTTCGCGCTTCCCGGTGCGTCGGTCGAATTCAGGACCGACGTGGTCAAGATCGAAGGCAAGGGCGCGAACGTCATCGGCATCCTTCCCGGAAGCGATGCTCGGATGGCCTCGGAATACGTCATCATCGGCGCGCACTACGATCACCTCGGGCTCGGCGGCCCCGAATCGCTCGCGGCCACTCCCGAAGGCCAGATCCATCACGGGGCCGACGACAACGCTTCGGGCACGGCGGCGTTGCTTGAGCTTGCCCGCGTGCTCGCGAGCTCAAAGCCCGGGCGCAGCGTGGTCTTCATGGCTTTTTCCGCCGAAGAGCTCGGGCTGCTCGGCTCGGCCGCTTACACGAAAAACCCCGTCGTCCCCCTCTCTTCTACCGTCGCGATGATAAATATGGACATGGTCGGACGGCTCCGCGACCAGTCGCTCTTCGTCGGAGGCGTCGGCACGTCGCCCGCCTGGAAGCTCCTGCTCGACAAGGTGAACGCGGGCGCGGGCTTCAAGCTTTCCACCGGGCAGGACGGCTTCGGGCCGAGCGATCACCAGTCATTTTACGTGCGCGACCTCCCCGTGCTCTTCTTCTTCACGGGAACGCACGGCGATTACCACAAGCCCTCGGACACGGCCGAAAAGATCAACGCGGAGGGGACGCAAAAGATCGCGGAGTTCGTGCGCGAAGTGGTGCTTTCGGTCGCGGGCGATCCCCAGCGCATCGCCTTCACGAAGGTGAAGACCGAGACCAGGCCGACCGGGCGCGGCTTCCGCGTCTACCTCGGCACCGTGCCCAACTACTCGGACCAGAGCGACGGCATGAAGCTCGACGGAGTGAGGCCCGGCAGCCCCGCCGAGCGCGCGGGGCTCAAGGCGGGTGACGTGATAGTCAGGCTCGCCGGCGTGCCGGTCAAGAATGTCTACGACTACACTTACGCGCTCGGAGAGCTTCGCCCGAACGAAGAGATTGACGTGCTCATACGCCGCGACGGGAAAGAGATGAGCTTGAAGCTCACCCCCGACAAGCGGCAATAGAGCTCGACGGATCACATTAGAGAATCGAGGGACCTTATGCTCTTAAACGGAAAGACTGGAATAGTCTTCGGAGTCGCCAACAAGCGCAGCCTCGCCTGGGCCATCGCCCGCCGCGCGGCCGAGGAAGGCGCTCGCATCGCCCTCACCTACCAGGGCGAGCGGCTCGAAGAGAACGCGCGCGAGCTTGCGTCCACCCTGCAGGACCCGCTCGTCTTGCAGTGCGACGTGGCCCAGGACGACCAGATAGAGTCGGTATTCGCGCAGGTCAAAGAAGGCTTCGGCGGGCTCGACTTCGTGGTCCACGGCGTCGCCTTCGCGCAGAAGGAAGACCTCGACGGCGAGTACCTCACCACCTCGCGCGAGGGCTTTCACCTGGCTCAGGAGATCAGCGTCTACTCTCTCACGGCCATCGCCAAACACGCCGCCCCGTTGATGGAGGGGCGAAAGGGAAGCATCCTGACGCTCACCTATCTCGGAGGCGAGCGCGTCATCCCGCGCTACAACATTATGGGCGTGGCCAAGGCCGCGCTCGACATGAGCGTCCGCTACCTGGCCAACGACCTCGGCCCGCGCGGCATTCGCGTGAACGGGCTCTCGGCCGGTCCCGTGAGAACGCTCGCCTCGGCGGGCATCTCGGGCTTCACGATCATCCTGGAACACATGCGAAATCACGCGCCTCTCCGCCGCAACGTCGATCAGGATGAGGTCGCCGACTCCGCGCTCTTTTTGCTGTCGGACATGTCGCGCGGAGTCACGGGAGAGATCCTGCACGTAGACAGCGGCTATCACATAATGGGGATGTGAATAAGAGTGGCCCGAAGATTCGATTGCGGGGGCCGAGCTCGTCCCTGCCCGGATTCGCCGAAATTTGCACTCATGATGTTTAGAAACCTGCTCTGTCTTCTGCTGGCCGCAATCACCTTCGCATCCAATGCGTCTCCCGTACTCTCCCAGGCTCGCGAGAGCAGAAAGGGTAACGGACGGCCCGGCCTGGTCGTCTACGCGAGCCTCGACGGGCTTGCTTATAATATCTGGGCGAACGACCCGGTGACCCGCGAGCTGCGCTCCCTCCGGTCCATAGCGGCGCGAGGAGTGACCGCGCGCGGCACGATTCAATCATTCCCCACGATCACGCCCGCCGGTCACGCGGCCCTATGGACGGGAGCCTACGGAGACATCAGCGGAGTTATCACGACGAGCAATCCGATGCTGCCGCGTATCGAGCACACGGCCTTCGAGCGCCTGTCGGGGTTCGATTCGCGCAATCTTCACGCCGAGCCGATCTGGGTGACGGCCGCCCGTAACGGGCTGCGGGCCGTCTCGCATCAGGGCACGCAGAATTACCCCTTCATCCCCTTCGTGACCGCGCCGGACGCGGCGGTCTCGCCCGTGCTCATGAGCGGCTACGGGCCGGAGCCTTTCTCGCCGCACGCGTTCATACGGCCCGCGAACGTCACTCCCGAAGATCCGGCCGGATGGAGACCGGCCCTCCCCTACTCCGCGCTTCCCGTCCGCGCGTTTCGGTGGAAGACCGGCAGCCTGACCTTTCACGGCGCCCTCGTGGCCGACCAGGGCTCCGAGCGGGTCTATAACGCCATGTACGTCGCGTCCGACCGCGCGGGCCGCCGCGTCCGCGTGGCCATGGCTCCGACGGAGAGCGATTACCCCCGTGGGCGCAGGCTCGCCCGTTACTTCAGCGACGGGCTGATACTCTCGGTGGGGGAGGAGGCAAAGCCGGCCGTGGCCTATTTCCGCCTCTTCGAGCTCGCGCAGGACGGCAGCGACTTCTTTCTCTATCAACCGGTCATCCACGAGCTCGCCCTCTACGACGGCACGCGGGAGTCGGCGTCGTCTCTGCTCTCGATGCTTGAAGAGACCGGCGGATTCATAGGCAACGGTCCGGCGTACCTGTATCGCGACGGGGCGTTCGGGAGGACCCTCTTCGAGGGCGGCGACGGGGCCGCGGAGCGACGCTATCTCGAAGCGGTCGAGCTGATAGTCCGCCAGTACAACAGGCATTCGGAATGGCTGGTCAAGCACTATTCGCCGCGCCTGCTGCTCGATTATACGCCTTACCCCGACGAGATGGAGCACACGTGGTACGGGCTTGCGCGGCCCGATGTCACGGGCGTCGATCAGAGGGTCGCGCGGCGCATACAGGACTTCCGTCGATGGGCCTACCAGGCCATCGACCAGCGCGTAGCCCTGCTCGACAGGCTGGCCGGGCCTGACGGCTCGATCATCTTCTCAAGCGATCACGGCATGTCGCCCGTCGCGAAAGAGGTGAAGATCAATCTCATCCTGCGCGACGCGGGGCTGCTGTTCGTGAATGACAAAGGGGGCATCGACACGGCGCGCACGCAGGCGGTTCACCTCAAATACTGCGTGCTCGTCAATACCGCCGACTGGCGCAACGGGACCGTGGCGCTCGAAGACCGGAAGAAGATTATAGACCGGGCCGTGCAGGCTTTGTGGCGGGTGAAAGACCCCGAAACCGGCGCGGCCGTATTCACCGATTTCTTCAGGCCCGGAGAGGCCTCGGCCCCTCTCGGCATCGGAGGCCCGGCGGGCGGCGACCTGTACTTCGAGCTTGCCCCCGGGTACGCGGCTTCCGACGCTCTGATCGGCGATGTGATCGTGCGCGCGCGCGTGCCGAACGGGCAGCACGGCTTCCTGTCGACACGGCCCGAGATGCTCGCAAGCTTCATAGCTCGCGGCCCGCGCATAAAGCCCGCGGGCCTGATAGAGACCATCCGCGCGATCGACATCGCCCCCCTCGTCGCCGAGATCCTGGGCATACCCGCCCCCGCCCAGAGCCAGGGCAGATCGCCGCTCCGGCTCAAGTGAGCGCCCGGGAGCGCGTGCGCCTGCTCACACGCGGCGCGAGTCGGGAGGCCAGATGTACTTGTGAAGCTGGAGTTGAAATCGGGCGCGCAGCCCGTCGGCGAGCATCCAATCGACCACCTCTTTAGGATCGAGCATGCCGAAGGCCGAGGAGATCAGCAGCTTCACGCGCCCTTCCAGGTGGCGCGCGCGAATAGTCCCAAGCGCCCACTCGTAGTCGTTGCGGTCGGCCAGCACGAATTTGACTTCATCGACCGGGCGCAGGTGATCGAGGTTGGCCCACAGGTTCTTCTCGCACTCGCCGGAAGCGGGGCACTTCAAATCCATGATGCGAATTACGCGAGGGTCTAGAGTCGATATATCGCGATGGCCGCCCGTCTCTATCAGCACGGTCCGCCCCGCATCGGCGAGGCGGGCGGCAAGCTCGTCTATGTCGCGCTGGAGCAGGGGCTCGCCGCCCGTAAGCTCGACCAGCTCGCAATCGAATCCATCGACCTGCGAGATCACCTCATCGACGGTCATCGTGGTGCCGCCCGTGAATGTAAACTCGGAATCGCACCAGGCGCAGCGAAGATCGCACCCCGTCGTCCGCACGAATACGCACGGGAGCCCCGCGTAACTCGACTCGCCTTGAATGCTCTGGTAAATCTCGGTGATTCTCATAAAGAGGTCGGCGGCGCGGATCGAAGCCGGGCGTTTAAGCCCCAAAAATCGAGCTCCAAAAATCGAGCTCCAAAAATCCGGCCCGGGAATAGTCAGTCGCCGAAGTAGTCGCAGCGTGCGGTGCAGGTCTCGCGTACGGTCACGCGGTAGAGGCCGGCCAGCCTGCCTTCGAGCCGGTACCATATCCACCGCGCCAGGTTCTCGCTCGTCGCGTTCTCAAGCCCCTCGATCTCGTTCAGGTAGTAATGATCGAGCCGGAGGCGCAGAGGCTCGAAAGCCTCTGCGATCTCCGCGTAATCGATGAGCCAGCCCGTCTCAGGATCGACGCTCCCGCGCACGGCAACCTCGCAACGGAACGAATGGCCGTGCAGGCGCGCGCACTTGTGCCCTTCGGGCACGCGCGGCAGCCGGTGCGCGGATTCGAAGCTGAACTCTTTCACCAGGTCGACGATCATACGCTCCCATATTACTTTCAGGTGAAAGGCTCTGCAAACGAGATCGGCGGCCTATTGAACCTTCGCTCGTTTTACCGTTATAAAGTCTCTGGCATCGATTCTAACAATGGCTGATAAAGACAAATCGTACATGCGGATGGCGCTCAAGCTGGCCCGCAAGGGCGGGGGCAGGCCTTCATACGAGCCCCTTGTGGGCGCGGTCGCGGTCAAAGACGGCCGCGTGGCGGGCCTGGGTTTCGCGGGCGACGGGACGCAATCCGCCGTCATCTCGGCGCTCGACGAGGCCGGGAGCGACGCCTCCGGGGCGATCCTTTACACCAACACCGCCCCCTGCCTTGACCTCGATCCTCTTGAAGCGGCGGAGATCGACGGCACGCGGGACGCAGGCCGGTGCCTTGAGCGGCTGATCGAAAGCCGCCCGGCGCGCGTCGTCGTGGGCGCGCCGGGCTCCTCTGAGCAGGCGGTCCCGGCAGGCGGCGCGGGGTCGCCCGGCCCCGCCGTTATCGACCGCTTGAGGCAGGCGGGCGTCGAAGTCACCACGGGAGTTCTGGAGCAGGAATGCTCCGAGCTGAATGAGAAGTATTTCAAGTACGCGCGCACGGGCAGGCCTTTCGTCACCGTCAAGTTCGCGCAGACGATCGACGGGCGCATCGCTACCGCGACCGGCAATTCACAGTGGATTAGCGGCCCCGCGTCGCTTCGCCTCGCGCATCAATTGAGAGTCGAGCACGACGCCATCATGGTCGGCATAGGCACGGTCCTCGCCGACGACCCGAGGCTCACCGTCAGGCTGGTCAACGGGCGCGACCCGCTTCGCGTGGTCGTAGACAGCAGGCTCCGCGTGCCGACGGCCGCCCGCGTCCTCGCGAACGGCGCGTCGCGCCACACGCTCGTCGCCACCACCCGTCGCTCGGCGTCGGCCCGCGCCCGCGAGCT
Source organism: Blastocatellia bacterium (assembly GCA_035537555.1). GTDB lineage: Bacteria > Acidobacteriota > Blastocatellia > UBA7656 > UBA7656 > DATLMR01. The sequence continues at coordinate 14,091 of DATLMR010000149.1, read as the reverse complement.
TGAGGCGCTCGGGGCCGAGGTATTGGAGCTGCCCGAGGCGGCTCGCGGAGGCTCCGGCCTGAATCTCTCGGAGCTGCTCGCGGCGCTCGGCCGCCGTCGTATAGCCTCGGTGCTGGTCGAAGGCGGCGCGGGAATCATCACTTCCCTGCTAGCGGCCCGGCAGGTAGACCGAATGATCATTGCCGTGGCCCCGAAGATAATCGGCCGCGGCATCGAGGCCGTCGGCGACCTCGGCATCTCGCGCTTGACCGACGCGATCACTTTCAAATCCATGAAGAGCCGCAAGCTCGGCCCGGACGTGATATTCGACGGGCGGATAGAGTATGGCGACGATTAATACTTCCCGAGTCGTTTAACAGGGCCCTGTTGACCCGGCTCGCCCCCGAACAATCTATGTATGAAATAGCTATGTATGAAATAGGCATAATCGATGAATTTGAAGCCGCGCACGCGCTTACCGGAGACTTCGGCCCGGCCGCGAGGCTGCACGGGCATACTTACCGCGTCGAGCTCCGCGTCACCGCGCGCGCGGTAGACGCGACGGGGGCGATTTATGACATCGGAAAGCTGCGCGCCGATCTCGCCGCCGTCCTCGCGGAGATGCACTATCGCAACCTGAACGACCTGGCGGAGCTTGCGGGAGTGAACACGACGGCGGAGATGGTAGCGCGCCATATCTTCAAGCGCATCGAGCCTCCGCTCCGCTCCGCGTCCCTCGCCGGGCTGAAAGTTACTGTATGGGAATCGCCCTCGGTCTTCGCTTCTTATCGCGAAGAGTTCGCGCCCTGAGGTCACTCTTCGAGCAGGGCGAGCAGGCTCCGGTAGACCGTGGCGGTCGTGCTCTGCCAGGTAGGAAGGGTCTTCGAGAGCTCGCGGCTCCGGCGGCCGAACCGGGCGCGCATGCCCGGGTCCGTCGCTAGCTCGCGAATCAACCCCGCGAGCGCGCGAGGATCTCCGGGCGGGGCGAGCAGGGCGTTCTCGTTTTCCGACACGATCTCGCGAGCCGGGCCGTGGCTTGAGGCGATGACGGGCAGGCCCGCGCCCATGGCTTCCGCGCAGACGATGCCGAAGCCCTCGTAAGATGAAGGCAGAACGAAGATCTGCGCGTCGCAATAGAACTGCTTCAATAGCTCGTCGGATACCCGTCCGTGAAAGCTGACCATGTCCTGCAATCCCTTATCGGCCACGGCGCGACGAAGCTCCCTGTAATAAGCCGGCTCGAAGGCGCAGTCTCCTACCACGTCGAGCGCCACCCGCACGTCGGTCAGGCTCGCCATCGCGTCGATCAGGTGATGCAGCCCTTTGCGCCGCGTGCAGTTTCCGACGAAAAGCAGGCGGACGGGCGAGTCGGGGCCGGAGCCCTCGCCCTGCCGGGCGTGCGGGGAGGGCGCGGCGGGCGTCCCGTTCTGGCGGTCGCAGCCGGGGGCGGCGACGATAATGTCGATCTTGCTTCCGCCTCCGAGTAGAGCCTCGGTCCCGCGCCTCATGAAATCGCTCACGGTGATGATGAGGTCCGAAGAGGCGAGTGACGCGCGCTCGACTCGCGAGGCGACGGCTTTCGATATTCGATTCCCTCTCTCCATCCACCTCAACTGGTGCACGATGCGAACCATCCTGATTCCTCGCGCCGCCCTGCAAGCGAGGTTGAAGGCCAGGAGCGAAGGGTGAGCCCAGCTGTCTTGTATGACGAGGCCGTACTTTCCGCGCGCGAGCCGCGCGAGCAGCCAGGGGGTGAGAAGGACTCCCAGGAAGAGGGCCGCGAAGTACGAAAGGTCGGGCACGCTTAAGACATCCACCCGGCACCCGCGCGCGCGAAGATAGACGAGAGAGCGGAGGTTATAAATAGACCCGCCCGTCAGGCGTTCGGGGTCGCCCGGGACGATGAAAAGGCACGTCACCGGCGAGAGGCCGGAAGGTGGATCGAGGCGCGGGCAATCTGATTCCGCCGAAGCCATTCCGCCGAATCCTCACGATACTCTCATTTTCGAATTACGATGCGCCGGCATGCGACGATTATCGCGGGCCTCGCGCCGGGCCGCAACAGAGAATGCTTGACCATGTATTATTCGGGTCCGTATTATGTTGTTTGCTTATTTGGCCTCCGAACAACATTATGAATGCCGGGAACCGCGCTCGCGCGACAGGCATCGACCCTCGACACTTTCTTATCAGGAGATGAATTATGGCAACAGAGCAGGAACACGGAGCGATCGTGTGGCGAAATGGTGAGATGATCCCGTGGGAAAAGGCGACCATTCACGTGATGACGCACGTTGTACATTATGGCTCGTCCATCTTTGAGGGTATAAGGTGTTACAACACGAAACGCGGCTCCGCCATATTTCGCCTCGACGCGCATATCGAGCGCCTATTGAATTCCGCGCACATCTATCGGATGCAGGTCCCCTATAGTTACGACGAGATAGCCGACGCCTGTTGCCAGCTCGTCAGCGCGAACGACTACAAGGAGTGTTACCTGCGCCCGGTGATATTCCGGGGCTACGGCACGTTCGGCGTGGACCCGTTTCCCGCGCCCATCGAGACCTACATCTGCGCGTGGCAGTGGGGCAAGTACCTGGGGCCGGAGGCGCTCGAACAGGGCGTCGACGTCTGCGTTTCGAGCTGGACCCGCATCGCGCCGAACACCCTGCCGTCGATGGCGAAGGCGGGCGCGAATTACATGAACTCGCAGCTCATCAAGATGGAAGCGAAGCTCAACGGGTACGTCGAAGGCATAGCGCTCGACCCGCAGGGCTACATAAGCGAAGGCTCGGGCGAGAATATATTTCTGGTTAAAGACGGCGTGGTGATGACTCCCCCGCTCTACTCGACGATACTGCCGGGCATCACGCGCGACTCGGTCATCAAGATTTGCGAGCGGATGGGCATCCCCGTGGTCGAGCGCGCCATCCCCCGCGAGATGCTCTACATCGCGGACGAAGTCTTCTTCACCGGCACCGCCGCCGAGATCACCCCGATCCGCTCGGTCGATAAGGTCCAGGTCGGAGCCGGCCGCAGGGGCATGCTTACCGAAGAGATCCAGAAGCAATTTTTCGCCATCATAACCGGAGAGGCCGAAGACGCGTTCGGCTGGCTCACTCCCGTCAAAACGGCGGAGTCTCAGATGGCCTAGCCCTCTTTCTCCGCGCATTTCATTTACGGCCCGCCGCCCGGGATCAAGGAAGCGGCGGGCCGACTCTTTCGCGCCTCTTCATACGGTCGGCCTCGGCTTACGCGCGCCCTCGGCGGTTGCAAGGACGGGCGGAGACGTATACCTTAGCCATTATGCGAAAATCGAAATTATCATCGAACCGCCGGGCGGCCTCGGTTCTGCTGGTCCTCTTCCTGTTCGTCATCGTCGCGGCACAACAGCCGGAAGCGCCTCCGAGCCCCTACACGCCCGGCCTGCTCGAAGAGTTGAAGCGGTTGCACGGGGCCGCGCTCGCGAGCGATTACGACTACCGGCAGGTCGCCTACCTCTGCAACAACATCGGCCCGCGCCTGAGCGGGTCGCCGCAAGCCAGGGGGGCCGTCGAGTATGTCGCGGGCGAGATGCGAAAGCTCGGGGCCGAAGTGAAGCTCGAAAAGGTGATGGTTCCGCACTGGGTCCGAGGAGAAGAGAGGGCCGCGCTCGTCGAGTACCCGGGGATGGTGCCGGACACGACGCAGAAGGTCGTCGTCACGGCTCTCGGCAATACCGTCGCCACGCCTCCCGAAGGGCTCACGGCCGAGGTAGTCGCGGTGAGCAGCTTCGAGGAGCTGGCGGCGCTCGGGCGCGAGCGAGTCGCGGGCAAGATAGTCCTTTACAACGTGCGCTTCGACCAGCGGCTGGCGATGATGGGCCAGGCCGGTCAGGCATACGGCCAGGCCGTGACCTACAGGTGGGCCGGCCCGAGCGCGGCGGCGAGGCTCGGGGCGGTCGCCTCGCTCGTCAGGTCCGTCGGCGGCGCGGACTATCGCCTGCCGCATACGGGCTCGTTCTCTTACGCGCAAGACGCTCCGCGTATACCTGCGGGGGCCGTCGCGGCCGAGGATGCCGAGATGATCCAGCATCTGTCGGCGCAGGGCCGCGTCCGCCTGAGGCTCGTGCTCACGCCGCAGACCCTCCCGGATGTCGAAAGCTACAACGTCATCGCCGACCTGAAAGGCTCTGAAAACCCGGAGCAGGTCGTGATCGTCTCGGGCCATCTCGACTCCTGGGACCTGGGGACCGGCGCGCTCGACGACGCGGTGGGAGTGGCCGAAGCGATGCAGGTGCTCAACCTCGTGAAGCAATTGAACCTGCGCCCGAAGCGGACCATCAGGTTCATCGCCTGGATGAACGAAGAGAGCGGGCTCGCGGGCGGCAGGACGTACGCCGAGAATCACAAGGCGGAGATAGCCAGCCACATCGCCGCCATCGAAAGCGACGAGGGGGTGGGCCACTCGCTCGGCTTCAGCGCGCACGTGAACGAGAAGGCCATGCCGATGCTTCAGCCCCTCGCCGGAATACTAGGCGCTCACGGCGCGACCGCCGTCCGCCGGGTCGAGCAATCGGTGGGCGCGGACATCTCTCCGCTCGAAAACGCCGGCGTGCCCGGCTTCGCGCCCCTCCAGGACGAGCGCAGCTATTTCAATTATCATCACACTCCCGCAGACACGTTCGACAAAGTAGGAAAGCGCGAGCTCGCGGAAAATTCCGCCGTCCTGGCCGTTCTGGCATACGCCGTCGCGAGCTTGCCGGAGCCGCTTCCGCGTTAACGGAGATAGCCGAAGCCACTAACTGAAGGAGGAACAGAGATCGTGTACGAAGACCTGCTGAGCTTGATTCCCAAGACCGAATTGACCAGAAGAGAGTTCGTGATGACCTCGCTCGCGGCGGGCTTTGCCCTGTCCGTGCAGCCGGTCTCCGCGCAGACAATCACCACCGACACGGACGGCCTCGTGGCTGGAGAAGTGAAGATCCCCGTGAGCGACGGCGAGATCCCCGCTTATCGCGCCATGCCCGCAAAGGGCAAATCCTTCCCTACCGTGCTCGTCGTTCAGGAGATATTCGGCGTTCACGAGCATATCAAAGACCTTTGCCGCCGCTTCGCCAAGGCGGGCCACATGGCCGTCGCGCCGGAGCTGTACGCGCGGCAGGGCGACGTCTCCAAGATACAGAACATCGGGGAGATAATCTCGAAAGTGGTCTCGAAAGTTCCGGACGCGCAGGTCATGTCGGACCTCGACGCGGCCGTCGCGTGGGCCAAGAAATCGGGCAGCGGCAACACGTCGAAGCTGGGCATAACGGGCTTCTGCTGGGGAGGCCGCATCGTCTGGCTCTACGCCGCGCACAATCCGGGCCTCAAGGCGGGCGCGGCCTGGTACGGCCGTCTCGTCGGGCCTACCAACCCGTTGCAGCCAAAGAATCCCGTCGACCTGGTCAACGAGCTCAAGGCTCCCGTGCTCGGGCTCTACGGGGGAAAGGACGAGGGCATCCCGGTCAACACGGTCGAGCAGATGCGCGAGGCCTTGAAGAAATCGGGCAGTAAAGCCGCCCGCGATTCCGAGATCGTGGTCTACCCGGATACGCCGCACGGATTCAACGCGGACTACAGGCCGAGCTACCGCAAGGAGCAGGCGGAGGACGCCTGGAATCGCTTGCGCGCATGGTTCAAGAAACACGGCGCGGCATAGGAAGCTTGCGGAGGCCGCCGCACGAGCGACCTCCGCAAACTCTCTCAATAGAGGCATCCCCGATTTATTTATGACAGACATGGCAAAAAGGGCGGCAGACGCCGCCTCCACCGCAGAGATCAGAGAGCATTTTCCCGCGCTCGATCGCCGGTATGCCGGCCACAGCGTCGCGTACTTCGACGGGCCGGGGGGCACCCAGGTCCCGCGCGCGGTCGTCGAAGCGATGGCCGAATACCTCTATAACCACAACGCCAACACCCACTGGGCATACCCGTCGAGCGCCGAGACCGACGCGGCGCTCGACTATTCGCGCGCCGCGCTCGCCGATTTTCTGAACGCTTCTCCCTCGGAGATCGCATTCGGCGCGAACATGACGACCCTCACCTTTCACCTGTCGAGGGCCCTGGGCTACACGTACGAGCCGGGCGACGAGATCGTAGTCACCGAGCTCGATCATCACGCGAACGTAGCCCCGTGGGTGACCCTGGCGCGCGAGCGGCGGGTGACGATTCGCACGGTGAGGCTGGCGCCCGAGACGGGGCTGCTCGACTGGGACGATCTGGAAAGATCGATCGGCAAGCGGACGCGCCTGCTCGCTATCGGCGCGGCTTCTAACGCCCTGGGCACGATCACCGACGTGGCGCGGGCGGCATCGATGGCGCGCGCCGTCGGCGCGCGGGTCTTCGTGGACGCGGTCCACTACGCGCCGCATCAGCTTGTCGATGTCCGGGCGCTCGACTGCGACTTCCTGGCGTGTTCCGCTTACAAGTTCTACGGCCCGCACATCGGAGTTCTTTACGGCAGGCGCGACCTGCTGGAGTCGCTCGATTTTCCGAAGCTCATTCCCGCGCCCGACTGGTCTCCCGAGCGGGCCGAGACCGGGACGCAGAATCACGAAGGTATGGTGGGCGCGGCGGCGGCCGTCGATTTCCTGAGCTCGCTCGGCGAGGGCCACACGCGGCGCGCGCGCCTGCAATCGACCTTCGCGGCCCTGCACGCGCGCGGCGTCGAGCTTACGAAGCGGTTATGGAGCGGCCTCTCGTCGATCGAAGGCGTGAGGCTCTTCGGCCCCGGGCCTGACGGGCGGCGAACTCCAACCGTGTCTTTTACCGTGAGCGGGTGCCCGTCAACCGAAGTCAGCCGCAGGCTCGCCGAAAGAGGCGTCTTCGCCTCTCACGGAGACTTCTACGCTCTGACGGTGATCGAGCGGCTGGGCCTCTTGCCCGAGGGACTGGTGCGCGCCGGGTGCGCTTGCTATACCTCTATTGAAGAAGTGGACCGGCTCATCGGCGCGGTCGGCGAGATAGCCGGATCCTAGCCGGTAGCGAGCCGAATAAGCGAGGAAAGGGAGAGCGATATGAAGGCAACATGGCACGACGCGGTTATAGCGGAGAGCGACGACACGGTCGTCGTTGAAGGAAATCACTACTTTCCTTCCGAATCGATCAAGAAGGAATACTTCAAAGAGAGCGGCACGCACTCCACCTGCCCCTGGAAAGGCGAGGCGAGCTATTATGACGTCGTAGTCGACGGCGAGATCAATAAGGACGCGGCCTGGTACTATCCGACTCCCAAAGACGCCGCCATACAGGTGAAGGATCGCGTGGCCTTCTGGCGCGGCGTGAAAGTGGAGTAGGTTAAAGTGGAGCAGGTGAAAGCGGAGTAGGGAGCCGGAGACCGAAGGCTATATCCTCTCCAGGTGCTCGACGGTCATCTCTCCGCGGGTGTTGCCGGTGTTCAAAGTCGATTTCGGCTCAAGCAACAGGACGTGAACCTCTTCCGGGGCAACGGGCAGGTGCTCGACTCCTCTCGGGATGATGAAGAACTCGCCTTCGTTCAGCCACACGTCTCGGTCCCTCAGCTTGAGGAGCAACGAGCCTTTCACCACGAGAAACAGCTCGTCTTCGCTCTCGTGACGGTGCCAGACGAACTCCCCCTTGAGCTTCACCAGCTTGACGTACGAATCGTTGATCTCTCCGGCGATCTTCGGGCTCCAGTAATCCGCAAACAGGCCGAACTTTTCCGACAGGCTGACTTTTTCCATTTGCCCCTCCTCATCCCTTTGGGCCGGGCGGCGACTGACGCCCTTTGTCACCCGGCTCGTCCCATAATTTGCCACCCATGCGGGTGAGCAGATGATCGAATAATCGAATTAAAGCACTTACGCCGGGAGGCGCGCCAGAAGTTCCATGGCACAAGCGTTGCCAGGTGACAGGCGTAGCTCAGAAGGCGGGACCGGGATCACGGGGGCGATGTCGGTCTCTGTTGGAACTGAGAAGCGACGGAAGTACTTTGGAAAACCACGAAGGTCGGAGCGACGGGGGCCGCTTTGACCTTCGTGGTTTAATTATTCCGGGCCGAGCCGCTTTGCGATGCTTTCCCGTCTTATGCTACTTTAATCCACAGCGGTCCTGCGAAAAGAGCCGACACACAGTTTCGGACGCGCGATTCAATAATTCAAATCCCAAGTGCATCGAGAAGAGTCTGCCGGTACTCCCCGTTGGCATAAAGGACCGACCGCCGTTCAAAGAGGAGCGCTTGATAAACATGAGGATAGGGTCTCGTTACCTTGGCGAAGGGAGGTGTCAATTCGGCGTGTGGGCGCCTCTGCCGGAAAGAGTCGCCGTGAAGATAATATCTCCCGAAGAGCGCCGGGTTCCTATGCGTAAAGACGAGCGCGGGTTCTGGCAGGCGACGGTCGAAGGCGTCGAGCCGGGCGCGAAGTATTACTATATTCTCGACGGCGACAGAGAGCGGCCCGACCCCGCCTCCCATTTTCAGCCCCAAGGCGTGCACGGCCCTTCTCAGGTCGTCGATCACAGAGCTTTCCGCTGGAGCGACGACGCGTGGGCGGGCGTGCCTCCCGAGGCGATGATCATATACGAGCTGCATATCGGCGCGTTCACTCCGGAAGGCACGCTGGCGGGCGCGGCCTCGCGGCTGTGCGAGCTCAAAGAGCTCGGCGTCACGGCCGTCGAGGTCATGCCGGTCGCGCAGTTTCCGGGAGCGCGGAACTGGGGCTACGACGGCGCGTACCCGTATGCGGTACAGAACTCTTACGGCGGGCCGGAAGGGTTGAAAGGATTCGTAGACGCGTGCCACGCCGCCGGGCTCTCGGTCGTGCTCGACGTGGTCTACAACCACCTCGGCCCCGAAGGCAATTACGCCGGAGATTACGCCCCTTACTATTCGGAAAAGTATAAGACTACCTGGGGCGGCGCGTTGAACTTCGACGGGCCTCACTGCGACGGGGTGCGAAATCACTTCATTCAGAACGCGCTTTACTGGCTGAGCGATTATCACATCGACGCGCTCAGGCTGGACGCCATACACGCGATCTTCGACGCGGGCGCGAAGCACTTCCTGCGCGAGCTCGGCGAAGAGGTCGAAAAGCTATCGGGCGCGACGGGCCGCGAGCGCCTCCTCATAGCCGAGAGCGACCTGAGCGACCTCCGCGTCATACAGGACCGGAGCGAGGGCGGGTACGGCATGGACGCGCAATGGCTTGACGACTTTCATCATTCGCTTCACACCCTGCTCACGCGCGAGCGGCGCGGGTACTACATGGACTTCGGGCGCATAGACCAGATGGCGAAGGCGATGAGCGACGGCTTCATTCATGAGTGGGAGTACTCTCCTTACAGGCAGCGCACTTTCGGCAGCTCGTCGCGGGAGCTTCCCGCGAGCCGTTTCGTCGTCTATTCCCAGAATCACGATCAGATCGGCAACCGCATGCTGGGCGAGCGTCTGTCGGAGCTGGTCTCGTTCGAGGCGCTGAAGCTTGCGGCGGGCGCGGTCCTGCTCTCCCCTCACATCCCCCTGCTCTTTATGGGCGAAGAGTACGCGGAGGCGGCGCCCTTTCAGTATTTCGTAAGCCACGGCGACCCCGATTTGATCGCCGCCGTGCGCGAGGGCCGCCGCGAGGAGTTCGCGGCCTTTTACACAGAAGAGGGGCCGCCCGACCCGCAATCCGCGGAGACTTTCCTGCGCTCGAAGCTCAGGTGGGAAGCCCGCGCGGAAGGCCATCATAAAGTCATGCTCGATTTTTACAGGCGATTGATCGAGCTGCGAAACGATTTGCCCGCGGGCGCGCGCCTCGATAAGCGATCTCTTCGCGTATCGACGGACGGGGGCGGATTGCTCGCATACCTGCGACAGGGCCGGGAGGGCAGAGCCCTTTTCTGCGCGATGAGCTTCACGGAAGACGACGCGATCTTGAGACCGGACCTCCCCCGGGGCAGGTGGGAAAAACTGCTCGATTCGTCAGACGAAAGATGGAACGGCCCCGGCGCCCTGTCCGGTTCCGCAATCGAGCGAGGGCAGGAGCTGCCCCTCAGAGGCCTGAGCTTTGCTTTATTCGGTCTGGAGAAAGATACATGAGTCGATACATCTGCATTCACGGACATTTTTATCAACCGCCCCGCGAAAACCCCTGGCTCGAAGAGGTCGAGCTACAGGATTCGTCCTTTCCTTACCACGACTGGAACCAGAGGATCACGGCCGAATGCTACGCGCCCAACGCCGCTTCGCGCATTCTCGACGCGAGCGGAAGGCTCAGCGACATCGTCAACAATTATTCGAAGATCAGCTTCAACTTCGGCCCGACCCTGCTCTCCTGGATGGAGCGGCACACGCCCGCCGTTTACCGCACCATAATCGACGCGGACAGGGAGAGCCGCGAGACCTTCTCGGGGCACGGCTCAGCGCTCGCGCAAGTCTACAATCACGTCATCATGCCTCTGGCCAGCCCGCGCGATAAGCGCACGCAGATCGTGTGGGGCATAAGAGATTTCGAGTACCGCTTCGGGAGAAAGCCCGAGGGCATGTGGCTGGCGGAAACGGCCGTCGATCTCGAAACGCTCGAAGCGCTCGCGGAGAACGGCATCAGGTTCACCATCCTCGCGCCGAGGCAGGCCGGGCGCGTTCGCTCGCCCGGCAAGAGGTGGAGAGACGTGAGCGGCGGCAGGGTCGATCCCAAGCAGCCCTACCGCTGCAACCTGCCCTCCGGCAGCAGCATCGACCTCTTCTTCTATGACGGGCCGATCTCTCAGGACATCGCCTTCAACAACCTGCTCGCGAGCGGCGAAAGGTTCGCGGGCCGCCTGCTCGGGGCCTTCACCGACACGCACGGGCAGAACCAGCTCGTCCACATCGCGACCGACGGGGAGACCTACGGCCATCACCACCGCCACGGCGACATGGCGCTCGCCTACTGCATCCGCCACATCGAGTCGAACAACCTCGCGAAGGTCACGGTCTACGGGGAGTACCTCGAAAAATTCCCGCCCACTCAGGAGGCCGAGATACTGGAGAACACGTCGTGGAGCTGCGCGCACGGCGTCGAGCGATGGCGGCAGGATTGCGGGTGCAACACGGGCGGGGGAGAATGGACGCAGGCGTGGCGCCCGCCCCTCCGGCGGGCGCTCGACTGGCTCAGAGACAACCTCGAGGCCGTCTACGAGCGCGAGCTGTCGCCTTACATGGGCGATCCCTGGAAAGCCAGGGACGAGTACATCAACGTCATACTCGACAGGAGCGAAGACAACGTCAGGTCGTTTCTGAGATACAACGGGGCCGAAGGGCTGGCGCGCTCCGACGAGGTAAAGATCCTCTGCCTGCTCGAAACGCAGCGCCATGCCATGCTGATGTACACGAGCTGCGGCTGGTTCTTCGACGAGATATCGGGGCTCGAAGCGACCCAGGCGCTGCGGTATGCCGCCCGCGCCATCCAGCTGTGCGAGAAAGCCGGGGGCGTCTCTTTCGAGTCCGGCTTCATCGAGAGGCTTCAGGCGGCCCCGAGCAACGTGCCGGAATTCGGGACCGGGGCGCAGATCTACGAAAGGCTGGTCAGGCCCGCGATGGTTGACCTGCTCAGGGTCGGCGCGCACTACGCCGTCTCTTCCCTCTTCAAGGACTACGAAGAGACCGCCACGGTCTACTCTTACACCATCAAGAGAGAGCGCCACGAGCGGCGCGAGGCGGGCAGGCAGAAGCTCGCCACGGGCCGCGCCTCGATACGCTCGAACATCACCTGGGACGAGCGCGCCTCGAGCTTCGCCGTGCTTCACCTGGGAGACCACAACCTCGTCGGGGGCGTGAGAGACTACATCGGGGAAGAGGCCTTCGCGCAGGTGACCGGAGAGATCGGCGACGCCTTCGAAAGGTCCGACCTCCCCGAGATAATCCGCCTGATGGATAAACACTTCGATTCGCACAACTACTCTCTCTGGCACCTCTTCAAGGACGAGCAGAGGTACGTCTTCGATCGTATAATGGGATCGGCTCTCGAAGAGATCGAAGGCTCGTTCCGAAGGATATACGATCACCACTACCCGATCATGCAGGTGATGAGAGAGCTCCGCATTCCGCTCCCCAGGGCCCTCGCCACGCCGGCCGAGTACACGATAAACGCGAACCTCAGGAGGCTGCTCGAAAGCGCGGAGCCCGAGCTCGAACAGCTGCAAGCGATCGTGGGCGAGATCAGGAAGTGGGGCTTCGCGGGGGAAAAGACGACCATCGGGTTCATCGCGTCCCAGAAGATCGACGAGATGATGGAGCGGCTGTCGCGCCACCCGGAAGACCTGGGGCTGCTGAAAACCATAGAAGGCATGCTCAAGATTTTGAAAGCGCCCGCCCTGGAGCTCGACCTGATGAGAGCGCAGCACCTCCACTTCCAGATCGCGCGCAGGCATTACATCTCCATGCGTGAGACGGCGGAATCCGGGGACGCGGCGGCCGAGGAATGGGTCGAGCGTTTCGACGACCTGGGCACATACTTGCAGGTGAGGAGCGCGTGATGCACATCCCGGCGGCCACCTATCGACTCCAGTTCAACTCCTCATTCGATTTCGAAGCGGCGAGAAGCATCGTTTCCTACCTGTCGGAGCTCGGCATCTCCACCGTGTACGCTTCGCCGATCTTCAAAGCCCGCGCGGGCAGCGCGCACGGCTACGACGTGGTCGATCCCAACCGGATCAACCCTGAGATCGGGACGCGCGAAGATTTCGAGGCGCTGATCGAATCGATTCGCGGGCGAGGCATGGGATGGCTTCAGGACTTCGTCCCGAATCACATGGCGTATACGAGCGAGAACCGGATGCTGATGGATCTCTTCGAGAAAGGCCCCGGCTCTCCCTACTTCGATTTCTTCGACGTGGTGTGGGATCACCTGAGAGAGAACCTTCGCGGCAAGCTGATCGCCCCTTTCCTGGGCGGTCCCTATGGCGAGACGCTCGAAAAGAATGAAGTCTCGCTCGTCTACGGCCCGGAAGGCTTCGGCATAAAGTACCGGGAGACGACCTACCCTCTCCGCGCCGAGTCCTACTCGCGAGTCATCGAGCGGCGCATCGGCTCTCTCAAGGAACGGCTCGGAGAAGATAATCCCGACTACGCGAGGCTCTTCGGAATACTCCAGGTCTTCAAGAACCTGCCGGAAGATACGGCCGTAGACGGCGGGCGGAACGCACAGATCATGCTCGGCAAAGAGCTGCTCTGGCAGGCGACCGGCGAGAGCGACGAGGCGCGCGCGCTCATAGACGAGAGCGTCCTGGAGTTCAACGAGCAGATCGACCTGCTCGACGAGCTTCTACGGGAGCAATGGTTCCGCCTCTCGTTCTGGCGAGTCGCGACCAAAGAGATCAATTACCAGCGATTCTTCAACATCAACGAGCTCATCTCGCTCAGGATGGAAGACGACCGGGTCTTCGGCCCCATTCACGGCCTCGTCCTCGATCTCCTGAGAGAGGGCCTCATAGACGGTCTGCGCATAGACCACGTCGACGGCCTCTACGACCCGGACGGCTACCTGCGCCGGCTCAGAGAGCGAGCGCCGGAGGCCTTCATCGTAGTCGAGAAGATACTGGAGCTGTCGGAGCAGTTGCCCGCGCGCTGGCCGGTCCAGGGGACGACCGGCTACGATTTTCTCAGCTACGTGAACGGCCTCTTCTGCGACCCGGCGAGCGAAGGTGAATTTCAGGACATCTACGCGGGCTTCGAGGGCGAGCCGTCCGAGTACCCGGACCTCGTCTACGAGAAGAAGAAGCTCCTGATCGAGCGCCATCTCACGGGCGACCTCGACAATCTCACTTACGTGCTCAAGAAAATATCGATCGCCACGCGCCACGGGATCGACCTGACGTGGATCGGGCTGAAGCGCGCGCTCTCAGAGATGGCCGCCTACTTCCCGGTCTATCGAACCTACTTCGACCGCTCGACCGTCTCGCCCGAGGAGTGGCGCTGCGTCGAAGAAGCGATCGAGCAGGCGAGGGCCGGCAGCCCCGAGCTCGGGCGCGAGCTGGATTTCATCGCGCTGGTCCTCCGTTTGAAATACCCCGAGTCGATCTCGGAAGAAGAGAAAGAGCTCTGGCTCTCGTTCGTGATGAGGTTCCAGCAGTTCACCAGCCCCCTGATGGCCAAGGGGCTCGAAGACACGAC
>DATLMR010000148.1:0-17493 GCA_035537555.1 Blastocatellia bacterium | reverse complement strand
CCCCGACATGATTTTCGCTTCTGTTCCCGCTCACGTTCTGATGCCAGCCGTCCGAGTTGAAGTAGCCATCTTCATCGATCCGCGATGCGGTCGCCGATTGAGAGGCGCGCGCCGTTGAGAAAATCGCGGGCGCCGGTCCTTCGCTTTCCCTCGATCTGCAACTCCTCGACGTAGAGGGCGGAGCCTTCCGCGCAGGCGACGGTGAAGGCTGCCCCTTCGATCCCGGTTATCGTCCCCGGAGCGGTCGAGGCCGTCCCCGGCCCCGCCTCGCGCGCCCGCCACAGGATGAGCCTCCCCCCGCGAAAGATCGTGTAAGTGCCGGGCCAGGGCTGGAAGGCCCGCACGCGGCTTACTATTTCGCGCGCGGGCATCCGCCAGTCGATCAACCCGTCTTCGCGTTTCAGAATGGGCGCGTACGTCGCCTGGCTGTCGTCCTGCGCTTCGGGAACGACGCTTCCGCGGGCGATGCGCGGGAGCGTCTCCGATAAGAGCTCGGCGCCGAGGCCCGCAAGTCGCGCCAGGAGCTCGGGGGCGGTCTCTTCGGGGCCGATCGTGACGGCGCGCTTTGCGAAGACAGGCCCGGTATCGAGGCCGGCCTCCATCTGCATAATGGTGATCCCCGTCTCGGTCTCGCCGCGCGCTATGGACCAGTTGACGGGGGCCGCGCCTCTGTACTTCGGCAGGAGAGACGCGTGCACGTTGATGCATCCGATCCTCGGAATACCGAGCATCCATCCGGGCAGAATCTTCCCGTAGGCCGCGACTATGCAGCCGTCGGGCGCGAGGCCCGCGAAGACGGCGCGCACCTCTTCGTCGGCTTTGATCTTCGAGGGCTGATGTACCGCGAGGCCGTGTTCGAGCGCGAAGGTCTTTACGGGAGGCGTCTGCAGCCTGTTGCCGCGGCCCGAGGGTTTGTCGGGCTGGGTGAATACGGCTGCGATTTCGTGCCCGTCTTCGAGGAGGCGGGCAAGCGACGGCACGGCGAACTCGGGCGTGCCCATAAAGATCAGTTTCATGCTCCCAATATAGCAGTTTTCAGGCCTGAGGTTTCGCTTTTAAGAGCGGAAAGGATTCTCGGAAACGAGCCCGCATGGCGCATCATGCCGAGCCCATTCCCGAGGCCATGGCGCTCTCGTCGCGGCCATCTGAAAATTGAAAGCTCGAGACTTAATACTATTATCCCCCTGGCCCCCGGCCTCCGATCTCCCTATAATCTCAATTTATCGAGTTGCCTGAAACCGCGCCGTGGAGCGCGGCGTAAAGGAAGACGACGCGTATGAACAGAGTTCACTTGAACGGAATACTGCCGCCCCTGACGACGCCTTTCGATGACGGCGGGAACCTGGACCTCGCCGCCCTGTCAGAGAACGTCTCGCGATACAACGAGATGGGGCTTGTCGGGTATGTGGCCCTGGGCTCGAACGGAGAGGCCGCGCATCTCGCCGCGGACGAGCGCGCCAGGGTGACGGAGACAATCAGGCGAGCGGCGGCTTCGGGTATGACCCTGGTCGCGGGCATCAACGAATGCTCGGCGCGGGCGGCCATTGAGGCATCGGCCGCGGCGGTGGGCGCGGGCGCGGACGCGGTCCTGGTCATCACGCCATATTTTTACAAATCCTTGATGACTCAAGAGACTCTGCTGAGATACTTTACCGAGGTGGCCGATAGTGTGCCCGTGCCCATGCTGATCTACAACGTGCCGCAGAATACGGGCGTCGTGGTCGAGCCTGCTACGATAGCCGCCCTGGCCGAGCACGAGCGAATCATCGGCGTGAAAGACAGCTCGGGCAATATGGGAGCTATCTCCGAGACGATTAATCGCGCGCCTTCGGGATTCGCCGTGATGGCGGGCAACGGAGGCATTCTATTTCCGTCGCTCCTTATGGGAGCCGAGGGCGCTATCCTGGCAGTCGCGTGCGCCGCGCCGCGCGCCTGCGTGGACCTGTATGACGCGGTCCACGCGGGAGACTTGCCGAGGGCGCGCGAGCTTCAAAACCGCCTCGCGCCCTTATCGCAGATCGTCACGGCGGGCCTGGGCGTTCCCGGGTTGAAAGCGGCCCTGGAGATGGCGGGCTTCACCGGCGGCGCGCCTCGCGCTCCGCTCGCTCCGCTCGCTCCCTCCGGCAGGGAGAAGATAAAGACCATAATGCGCCAGACGGGGGTATTTCCCGATCTGGAGTGATGCTGGCCGATAGCATCCGGCTAAGAGCGCTCTATGTCTCGGTAAGATTGTGCTCGATTCCGTGTACTCATCGATTGGAAAACTAATGAACGATCCGGAATGTAAGAACCTGGAAGCCGCAGCCGAAAGGCTCACGGACGCTCTGCGATTCACGAGCATCCCGCGCACGAGTCGCCTCTTCAACGACTTCCTTTACGATTATGGAAAGGTCGCGCGGTTTTACACGGACTGCGGCCGGTCGGTCTCGCCTCTGGCCGAGCACGCCCGCAAGGTGGGCGCGCAGGAGTTCGACCGCGAGCGGGTGCCCGATGCTCTGGAGCGAATAAACCGCCGCGCCGGGTCGTCCGAGCTGACCTTCAAGCACATAGAGATGCTCAGGCATCCGGGCTCGGTGGCGATCGTGACTGGCCAGCAGGCGGGACTCTTCACCGGCCCTCTTTACACGATTCACAAGGCGCTCACGGTGATCAAGCTGGCCGCCTGCCTGCGCGAACAGGGGGTGGAAGCGGTGCCCGTATTCTGGGTCGCGAGCGAAGACCACGATTACGAAGAGGTGAATCACGTCCGCCTCGTGGACCAGGAAGGCAAGCTGAAAGAGGTCCGGTACGAGCCCGCCGACAGGCCACCCGACGTTTCCGTGGGCCGCGTGCTCTTATCCGATAATATCTCTGAAGCCATAGACGAGTTCCTCTCTCATCTCCCGCCGTCGGAGTTCAAGCCTGAAATCGAGCGGGATTTGCGGGAAGCCTACGCGCCGGGCTCGGGCTTCGCCGACGCCTTCTCCAGGCTGATGGCCCGCGTGTTCAAGGATTACGGGGTGGTGCTGATGGACCCTCTTGACGAGGGGCTCAAGCAGGTGGCCGCGCCGCTCTACGCGCGCGCCATAGAGGAGTCGAGCGAGATCGCGCGGGCTCTGGTCGAGCGCAGCCAGGAGCTCGAAGAGGCGGGCTATCACGCGCAGGTGAAAGTATCGGAAGACATGGTCCCGCTCTTCATCCTGGACGAGGGGCGGCGCGTGGCCCTGCTCGAGCGCGACGGCCGCTTCTGGGTGAAGGGATCGAACCGCTCGTTCGACAGGCAGGAGCTCGCCGACCTGGCGCGCCGCTGCCCGAACTGCTTCAGCCCCAACGTGACGCTGAGGCCCGTCGTGCAGGACTACCTGCTGCCCGTCGCCTCCTACATCGGAGGCCCGGCGGAGATCGCCTACTTCGCGCAGTTGCGCGCCGTCTACGAGACGCTCGGGCGCCAGGAGCCGTGCGTGCTGCCGCGCGCGAGCTTCACGGTAATCGAAGGGCGGCATCAGAAGACCTTGCAGAAATACAATCTCGGCCTCGAAGACTTTTTCGAAGGCCTGCACCCGGCGATAACCAAGGTGGTCGAGGAGAGCCTGGACCGCGGCACTTCGAAGGCCTTCACCGAAACGGAGCAGATCTTCAACGAGCAGCTCGACAGGCTTGAAGAGTCTTTGCGCAACGCCGACGCGACGCTCGCCGATTCCGTAAAGCGCGCGAGAGAGAAAGTCCTTTACCAGATAGAGCACCTCCGCACGCGCTTCGTGCACGCGAGCGCGCGCCGCGAAGAGACCGCTTACCGGCAGGTCGAGCGCGCCTACACGACCCTCTTTCCGAATAAGAACCTGCAGGAGCGCGAGCTGAACGCTTATTACTTGCTTTCGCGCTACGGCCATAGCCTGATCGAAGAGCTTTACGCCGCGACCGACATGGGCTATTCGAATCACCGCCTGCTCTACGCGGGCGGAGTCGCCTCGCAAGTGGTGAATCAGGGGCCGGGGGCAAGGGGGCAGGGGCCGGGCAGATGACGTATCGCGCGCGCTCCTGAGCCATGCGAAGCTCGCTTTGGAAAATCGGCCCGACTCGATCGCGAGCGCGAGCGCCATTGCCGACCCGTGACCCCTTGCTCTCTCTGTCCGGCGCAATATAAACTTTGCGGCATGGCGACCACCGAAAGCAAACTGCCCTACTTCCAACAGGTGAACACGCTAGCGCCCGTCGTTTCCAACCCGCCCGTTTGCCTTTATCTTGAGACGACCAATCGCTGCAACCTGTTATGCACGCACTGCCCGAGGACTTTCGCATCGGTCGAACGGCCCGCCGATCTCTCTTTTGAAAAGATGAAGATGATAGTCGAGCAGGTGCCGAACCTGAAGCAGGCCGTGCTGCACGGCATCGGCGAGCCTCTCATAAACAAAGAGCTGCCGCTCATTATTCGCTATCTCAAGGACCGGGGCGTCCACGTTCTCTTCAATTCCAACGGCACGATGCTCTATCCCCATATTCAGCGGGAGCTGATCGAAAGCGGCCTCGACGAGTATCGCGTCTCGCTCGATGCCGCCGACGCCGAGACGTTCACGAAAGTGCGGGGGCTTCCGCGCTTCAATCTCATAGTCAAGAACGTGCGCGAATTCGTCGCGCTCAAGAAGGAGCGGGGCGTTGAAAACCCCCGGCTGTCGCTCTGGCTCGTCGGGATGAAGGAGACGCTCGAAGAGCTGAACGCTTTCGTTCGCCTCGCGCACGACATGGGGGTCGGAGAGGTCTACCTCCAGCGCCTGGTCTTTTTTGAAGACGGGCAGAACGGCCAGGGGCTCGCCCGGCCGGACCAGGCGCTCTTCGGCACGGTGAGCGACACGGAGGCCCGGCTCATTGCCGGGGCGCACGCTCTGGCCGACGAGCTGGGAGTCTCTTTCCACGCGTCGGGCGCGGCCTCGCCCGAGCAGAGCTTGATGCCGCGAGACGCCGGGCAGCCCTGGAGCCTGTGCAGGCGCCCGTGGACCCTGATGTACATCACCGCGAACGGCAACGTCTTGCCCTGCTGTATATCTCCGTTCGCCGAACGCGACTACGACTCTCTCATCTTGGGCAACGTCTTCGAGCAGCCTTTGATGGAGATCTGGAACGATCACCTCTATCGGAAATTCAGGGACGGGCTTCAAAGCGACCAGCCTCCGAGCGCGTGCAAGAACTGCGGAGTGAGATGGAGCCTCTGAGTAAAGGAGCCGGATTCATGATGCGAACCCTCGCGGTAGCCCTGCTGCTGCTTGTTCTGCCCGTCGGAGTTTTCGGGCAGGGGAAGGGCAGGAGGGCAGGCCGGGTCAATAAAGGCGGGCAGGCCTCCGCCGCCGAAAGCGAGCTGAAGAGGGTCGAGCGCCAGTGGCTCGACGCGTTCCTCAAAGGGGATACGGAGCGGCTCTCGCGGCTCACGAGCGACGATTTCGTCTCGACAAGCCACGACGGAAAGGTCTCCGGTAAAGAGCAGGCGCTGGCTACTTTGAAATCCGGCAATATGACTCTCGACGCGATAGAGACGGAAGATTTTCGCGCGCGAATCTACGGCAACACGGCCGTGGTGACGGGGAGCACGGCTTACAAGAAAGGCCGGAGGGTACTCGGCCAGGTCAGGTACACGCAGGTCTGGGTGAAGCGCGCGCCCGGCCGCTGGCAGACCGTTTCGTGGCAGGGCACCGCGTTCAAACCCTCGCTCGCGGATGCGGCAGGGACGGTGACCACTCCGTCGGGCCTAAAATATGTCGATCTCGTGGTCGGCACGGGAGAGAGCCCGAAGCCAGGCCAGCTCGTGACGGTCCATTACACCGGGACGCTCGAAGACGGAACTAAATTCGACAGCTCGGTCGATAGAGGCCAGCCGCTTCAGTTCAACATCGGGACGAGCCAGGTGATAAAAGGGTGGGACGAAGGCTTGATGACGATGAGGGTCGGAGGCAAGCGGCGGCTGATCATCCCGTCCGACCTGGGCTACGGGTCGAGAGGCCGCGGCGCCATTCCGCCCAACGCAACTCTCATCTTTGAAGTAGAGTTGCTGGGGATCAGATGATCCGGCGGATAAGGGACCGCCTCTGTTCCGCCGGCCGGCCGAATCCCGACGGCGCGATTTTCTGCGAGTAGTTCTCGGTCATGGGTAAGAGCAACCACGAGCATCCTCATCACCAGCAACACCAGGCATCCGGCAGCAACCGGAAGCGCCTGGCCCTCGTGCTCGCTCTGACGTTCGCTTACATGCTGGCCGAAGTCGTCGGAGGCTTCGCTACGAACTCGCTCGCGCTGCTCTCGGACGCGGGCCACATGCTGACGGACGTGGCGGCGCTCGCCCTCGCGATGTTCGCCCTCCGCTTCGCCTCGCGGCCCGTCAATCCGAAGAAGACGTACGGCTACTACCGGATGGAGATACTGGCGGCGCTGGCGAACGGGGTCGCGCTCGTCGTCATCTCGCTTCTGATCTTTTATGAAGCCGTGCAGCGTATCAAGGAGCCCCCGCAGATCGAAGGCTTCAGCCTTACGCTCATAGCGGCAGGCGGCCTCGCCATAAACGGCATCAGCGCGTGGCTGCTCCGCGCGGCCTCCGAAGAGAACTTGAATATGCGGGGCGCGTTCCTGCACGTCATAAGCGACGCGCTCGGGTCGGTGGGCGCGATAGCGGCGGGGCTATCGATCTGGCTGTGGGGCTGGACGCTGGCCGACCCCGCCATAAGCATCGCGATGTGCCTGCTGATAATCTACAGCGCGTGGCAGTTGATACGGGAGTCGGTCAACATACTCCTCGAAGGCACTCCGTCGCACATAAACATACCCGCGCTGATCGAGAGCATGCACGAGGTCACGGGCGTCTCCGATGTCCACGACCTTCACGTCTGGACGATAAGCTCGGGTAAGGAGGCCCTCTCGGCCCACGTGACGATAGCGGCGGGCGCATCGCATCGAGAGACGCTCGAAGCTTTGCAGAAGAGGCTGCAATCGGTATTTAATATCGGGCACGTGACGCTTCAACTGGAGCTGCCGGATGAAGCCGGAGAGGAGAATATCAAGCTGTATCAGATATTGAGAAGGAGCCAGTCGGAGGTCGATGCGACAAGCACTCGCGGTAGCCGCTAAAGCGCCTCTATCCGGAAAGGTGAAGACCAGGCTGCACGCTCTCCTTTCCGTCGATGACGCGACGGAGCTTTATAGATGCTTTCTCAAGGATACTCTCACGCTGATGGAAAGCGTTCCCGGAACCGAGGTCGTGATCTCTTATACGCCGGAAGGGGCCGAGCACCTCTTTGAGGGGATAGCGGGCGCGGCCCATCGCCTGCTGCTTCAACGAGGCGAGAGCTTCGGCGACAAGCTCTTCCACGCGCTCGCGGACCTGCTCTCGGAAGGCTTCGCGAGCGCGGCCATTATGGACGCGGACAGCCCGACGCTCCCTCGCGAGTTTCTCACCCGCGCCTTCGAAGAGCTCGCGCGGCCCGGCGACAGGGTCGTGCTCGGCCCGGCGGCCGACGGCGGGTATTACCTGATAGGCGTCAAGCGCCCCCACCGGGCGTTGTTCGAGCGGATAACATGGTCTACCGAGCTCGTGCTCGGAGAGACCCTCGATCGCGCGCGGGAGATCGGGCTCGAAGCGGTCCTCCTGCCCGAGTGGTACGATGTCGATAGCGTCGGCGAGTTCGAGCGCCTGAAGGCCGATATATTCGAGAGCTCCCGCCCCACCCCCGATGTCGATTCCCCCGATACCGGCGCCGGGGACCGCAGGGGCGTTTCCGAAGCTCACCCGGCGGCGCGTCACACGCGCCGCTTCATAATGTCGCGCTGGCCCGAAGGCGGCGCCCACTCGAAATGAGTCACGCCCCCAATACAATTAACGCTACGATTAACGCCGCGAATAAACCCGCGAGTAATGCCGGAAGCATGAAGTCGAGCAGAGCCGGGCGTTATATCCGGCTCGCCGCCACGCCGCTCGCGCTCGCGGCGCTCGGATCGGCGAGCGCCTGGCTTTACGATCTCACCGGCTTCCTTCACAGCTTCGCGCAGGGCATCGCCGTTTACATCATTGCCTTCATCGCCCAGTTTGCCCTCTATCTCGGGGCCTCCTACCTGGTGCTCAAAAGGGAGGCTTCGGGACAGCCGTCTTCTTATAAATGGATCGCGCTCGTGGTAGTCCTGATCTTCGGGACGGTTTTCCGAGCCCAGCTCGTGGACCAGCCTCCTTACCTTTCGAGCGATATCTACCGCTACATCTGGGACGGGCGCGTCCAGTCAGAGGGCATAAATCCTTATCGGTACATCCCGGTCGAAGAAGAGCTGGCCTATCTCAGGGACGATAAGATATACGCGCAAATCAACCGCCGCGACTTCGCGCACACGATCTATCCCCCGGCCGCGCAGGCCGTCTTCCTGGGGATCTATCTCGCCCGGCCTTCGAGCGTCACCGGCTTCAAAGTCGCCATGTCGCTCTTCGACGCGCTGGCCGCCCTGGCCCTCGTCCTCGCGCTCGCCCGCTCCGGGCTCGATCCGGCGCGCGTCATCATCTTCGCGTGGCACCCTCTCGTCGTCTGGGAGGCGGCGCACAGCGGGCACATAGAATCGGCCGCCATGGCCTTTATGGCGCTCGCGCTCCTCGCCTGGACTTATGATAAGCGCGCCCTTACCGGCGTGGCCCTCGCCCTCGCGGCCCTCGTCAAGCTCTACCCCGCCCTCCTGCTCCCGCTCTTCATTATGAAGCGCGGCCTGCCGGAGAGGCCGGTTTCCGATGACGCTGCCGTCGCGCGCAAACCCATCGCGGGGCGGCCCGGGCCGTTCAGGTTGTTCGAGCTGTTTGACCGGCTCAGCTACAGGACCATCTTCGCCTTCGTTGCTACGGTCGCGCTCGCTTACCTGCCTTACATCGGAGCGGGCTGGGGAGTGCTGGGATACCTCCCCGGGTACTTGAAAGAAGAGGGCTTCGTGCACGCGGGAAACCGCTATTTTCTCCTGGCGCTGGCCAGAGAGATACTCCCGCTCCCCACGCCTGCTTACTCGGCGATGGCCGCGCTCGCGCTCGCGGGCCTCGCCCTGTGGCTGCTCTTCGCCCCCAGGCGCGACGCGACTGACCTGGCGCGCGGGGCGACGCGGATGATCGGGCTCTTTTTGATCTTGAGCACCCCGCGCTACGACTGGTACATCGCGTGGATAATTCCCTTCCTGGTCTTCGCGCCGGGGGCGGCGTGGCTTTACCTGTCGGGGGCGTCCGTGTTGTTGTATCTTTTATGGCTGACGGGCGATTACCCGAATATCCCGTTATGGCTCGGCGCGGCGATCTACCTGCCCGTGCTATTGCTGCTCGCGTGGGAGCGCATGCGCGCGCGGCCTTCGAGTGGGATTCGCTTATGACGACGGACACCTTCGATTTCAATTTCGACGAGCGCGCGCTCGAAGGCCGCGTGGTGCTCGTGGCGGGCGGGACGGGCGGGCTCGGCAGCGCCACGGTCGCCATGCTCGCGCGCGACGGCGCTACCGTCGTGGCCGGATACCTGAACGGGCGCGAGCGTGCCGAAGCCTTGAAACGGGCCGTGGAAGCCAGGTACAAAGCGACCGTGCATCTGGTCGAAGGCGACATCTCGGACCCCGAGGTCCGCGCCCGCTACGTCGAGACCGCGGACGCGCTGGGCAAGGGGCTCTACGCGATGGTCTGCTTCACGGGCGACCCGGCGCGGGTCAAGTTCGAGGACGCATCGGATGCGGACCTTCACGCCTCGATGCAGGAGAACTACGTCGCGCCCGTCCTGCTCGCGCGCGAGGCGGGCCTTTCGATTCGCGCGCGGGGAACCGAAGGCGCGATAGTCCTGCTGTCGACCATGCAGGCAGTGGCGGTCTTCGAATCGAGCATCAATTACGCAAGCCCGAAGACGGCCTTGATCCAGGCCGCGCGCATTATGGCGAAGCAATGGGGCGGCCCACGGGGCATCCGCGTCAACGTCATCGCGCCCGGCGTGAACCGCGCCGGCATGGCCGTGAAATCCATCGAATCCGGAAAGTACGATTTCTACATAGAACGAGAGATCATCCCCCGCTTCGGAAGGCCGGAGGATGTTGCGCGCGTGGCCCGCTTGCTGGTCGAGCCCGACGGCTACATAACGGGCCAGGTCATAGCCGTCGATGGAGGCTTGACCCTTCGCCGCGACCGGGGATGACCGGGCGCGCACCGCCGCGCGCCCATTAGAAAACGGCGAGGAGGCCGTCAAGACCATGAGATTCGCTTTTCGCACCTTCGCGCAGTGCGCGCGGGCAGCTCTCGTGCTCGTCGTCGCTCTTTCGCTCACCGGAGCGCAGACGGGCCGCCCGCGCAAGGCCGCTTCAAATCCCGTCCTGACCAGGGATCTTAAATCCGCTCTCGACCGAATATCGGCCGACTCCCTGAAAGGCCACCTCTCTTTCATCGCGTCTGACCTGCTCGAAGGCCGCAATACACCTTCGCCGGGCCTCGATATCGCCGCGAGCTATATCGCGGCGCAGTTCCGCCGCGCGGGGCTCGAGCCCGTGGGAGATGACGGGTACTACCAGACGGCGAACTGGCTTTTGGCGGAGCGCGATGTTAAGGGCTTCGACCTCCGCTTCAATGATTCCGGTAAGGTCATCGGCGTCGATCTCAAGCGGGTGAGCCTTTCAAATGCCGGTCCCGTAGAACTGTCCGGCGCGGGCGTCGTCAAGGTCGATTTCAAAGACCCGGCCCAGGTGGCCGCGCTCCGGCCGGAGCAGGTCGAAGGGAAGGTCGTTATCACGGAGATACCGGACTTCCGAACCGAAGAGAGGTCCCGTCGCGCCGAGGTGTTGCAGGCCCGGACGGTGTTCATCGATAAAATGTCCGAGCTGAAAGCCGCGCTCGTGCTCTCTGTTGACCGGAATAACGATACGGGCGCGGGGGCGGGCCAGGCCCGTATGATCGACCCCGAAAACGGCGCGACTGCCTTGTCGGCCGCCGGCGCTCCGCTCGTCACGGTGCACGACCCTCAAATTGTGAGACTGCACGACTCGATGAAAGCGGGCCTTTCGCCGGTCACGGTGTCGGCGCGGATCGGCGGGACCGTCGAAAGAGGCATCAAGCTCCGCAACGTGGTCGGGCTGCTTCGCGGGTCCGACCCGGCGTTGAAGGACACTTACGTGCTCGTCACGGCGCACTACGATCACATAGGCGTCCGCCCTTTCGGCGAAGGAGATCGCATAAACAACGGCGCGAATGACGACGGCAGCGGCACCGTCTCGGTGATCGAGCTCGCCTCCGTTTTATCCTCGCTCAAGCCCCGCCCGAAACGGAGCATCCTGTTTATGACTTTCTTCGGCGAAGAAAAAGGGCTGCTCGGGTCGCGTTACTACGGCAGCCATCCCGTATTTCCCATAGAGAAGACCGTGGCCGACGTGAACCAGGAGCAGGTGGGCCGCACCGACGACAGCGAGGGGCCGCAGGTCGGAACCGCGGCGCTCACGGGATTCGATTACTCGGACGTTGGGACTATATTCAAGGCCGCGGGCGAGCTGGTCGGCGTGAGCGTCTATAAGCACGCGCGCAACAGCGATGCTTATTTCAGTCGCAGCGACAACCAGGCGCTCGCCGATCAGGGAGTTCCCGCGCATACCCTGAGCGTCGCTTACGCTTATCCCGATTACCATAGTGTTGGCGACCACTGGGAGAAGATCGATTATGCCAACATGGAAAAGATCAACCGGCTGATAGCTCTCGGGCTGGTGATGATCGCGAATAACAGAGAAGAGCCGAAGTGGAATGAATCGAATCCCTCGGCCGCTCGCTACCTGAAAGCGTGGAGAGAGCTCCGGGCCAAGGCTGCGCCCGCTCACTGAAAATAGGGCGGCTGCCCGGCTGCTTGAATTTCAAGCGTGCATTCCGGGTCTTTCTTGCGCCGGTCGCGGCAAACCTGCTCTCTTCCGCCGTGTCCCGAAGACATAAAAGCGCACATCAGAGGCTCTGCCTGTATTTGAATTCCGTACACCCGCTCGTGATTTAAGCTCTCGGCAGCCGTGAAGGCCTGCCCGGGATGGAATTAGCGGGGCGCTTCCGGCGCGGCGCGCCAGTTGCACTACGATGAGAGCATCTAGAGGCGAAAGGCTGTTATCTGTAAGACGAAATGGGTGAGGCACTGAAGTAGCATGCAATTAAATATAGTTTTCATGTGGGAGTTCTGGGGGACCCTCAAGCGCCTGGGCGGACTGGGATTGATCCTTATGGGCTTGCTCGACAGCTCGGTGATACCGACTCCTGGAGGGCAGGACGCTCTGACGATAGTGCTTGCGGCTGGAGAGAAAGAGTGGTGGCCCTACTACGCGGCGATGGCGGTCATAGGGTCGGTGCTCGGCGCATACTTGACGTACAGGCTGGGGCGCAAGGGCGGAGAAGAGGCCCTGGAGCAGCGCCTGTCGAAGCGCAAGCGTGAACGGGTCAAGCGGATCTTCGAGAAGTGGGGATTCGGCGCCATATTCATTCCTGCTATCATGCCGCCGCCCGTGCCGATAAGCCCGTTCCTCTTGAGCGCGGGAGCAATGGACTACCCGATGAAGAAATACCTGCTCGCCATCACACTTGGGCGAAGTATCAGATTCGGACTGGTCGCATACTTTGCTTCGATATATGGACGGCGGGTCCTGCGGTTTTTCGCGGATAACTACACGACCGTCATAATCATAATGGTGATCCTGGGCGTGGTCGGGGGACTTGCCTTTCTGGCATATCGCGCGCGGCGCAAGAAGACCGGCGAACAGGCTCCGTCTCCGAGCCCGAGTTGATACGGGCGAGCTGACGATCTGATGAACCCGGCGAGAGCTACGCGAGGGCCGGAGCCGGGAGTGTTGGCGGAGGGGACAGGACTCGAACCTCTTTGCAGGTTCGAGTCCTGTGCTATATTGCGTCGATGAATCCAAAAAGCTTAGAAATAAGAGCACAGTACATCGCAAACCCCAATAAATGTCTCACCTGTGATAAGCCTATTCTTTCTAAACCGGGACAACGCCTTTTTAATGTCCGTCAAAAAACATTCTGTAACAACTCCTGTGCGGCTTCCCTCAATAATCGTATTTTTCCTAAAAAGAAAGTGGCAAAAAAAATCTGTATCACCTGTCTTCAGTCCTTCTCTCCGCCCAACCATCGCGTAAAAACCTGTGATGTGTGCCGACCAGTCCGCTCCAGGCCGCGTAGGTTAGAGAATTTAACTAGACAGGAAGCTGGCCGCGTAATAATCGGTAAGCATGCAATGCGAGTAATGATTAATCGAGCAAAGGGCTGTATCATCTGTGGGTATGACAAGTTTGTTGACGTATGTCATATTAAGCCCGTTGCTGCATTTTCAACTCAAGCGAAGTTGAAAGAGATCAACGCCCCTGAGAATCTCGTTTATATGTGTCCAAATCACCATCGAGAATATGATCGTGGGCTTTTAAATCTAAACGGAGGGTGAGGGATTCGAACCCCCAAATCCTTTCGGACGCCGGTTTTCAAGACCGGTGCAATAGCCATTCTGCCAACCCTCCATTATTTCAAAAGAGTATAGGTGATGGTGTATCAAGTTTTCAAGACGAGCCTCCATCAACGTGCGGGATCATGCAATGCCTGTCGGAGGTGTATCTGATGAGGCGAGGACGCGCGGGCAAAAAAATAACGGAAGAGGCACTCGGGCGAGTTTCCCTTCCGTTTTCTGCGTCCCTTCAATGGTTGTGTCCCTCAACCAGAGAAGAAGAGGAGGTTATTTGACAGCCACAATCCAAAGTCCCTCATGGTTGCCGAGTTGACGGCACAATACCATAACTCCCAAATTCAAAATACCGGCCCGCCGCTGAAAGCAAAGAAAAGTATCACGCCATTACACCCCTAAACTTCGGTTATCAATACAGTAAGTTGGAATACTAATATATCTGGCAGAACCGGCGGTAGTGAGATAAATATTACTCCCGAAGGAGCTCTTTGAGACCATTTTGCCTGCGCGGGCGAAAAAGAGGGGAAGCGGCCGGGCCTTGGAGCCGGAGAAAAAAGTGACGGAGGCGTGGCCGGGTCGAAAATGGTCGCGGCTTCAGCCGTCTGGTCCGTCCGGCCAGGCAACGCTTTTCAGGCATGGGCATCAAAGCCGACGCGCGACGTGTAGTCCGCAGGACGGCGAGACGGCCGGGCCGCCGTATGTGATTACTTCTTACAGTGAGGCGGTTGTGTTATTATGCGCGCGATAGCGGAACGGGTTAATCGTCCCTTGCCGGAGCCCCTGATCGCGGCCTTGCGTGACCCGGATCGCCTTTCAACTATGAGCCGCGCGATTACCGTTTCAGCACTCTGTTAAAGCGATCAGGTGACTCTCCAGGGCCTGAGTCGTAGAGGTAAGATGGGAATAAAATTATCGCCCCGCGTCAGAGAATTTCTTTCTCCGTTACTCCTTTTGATATTGCTCACGCCCGTTCTCGCGCCTTATCGGGTGATAGCGGCTGCGCCAGGAATTCATGCGCGCCCGCAGGGGCCGGGCGCCGGACAGAGTGATCCCGAAGAAGAGGCGGTCACTTTCGAGAACCTGCTGCCGGCCGAGAGCTACGGCCTTTACGGCGAAGCCCGGAACATCGGACAGCAGATCACGTCGGGCGGGTTCAGAAGCATACTCGAGACTCTGCTGCCGTTGATGGGCGAATTTCCGCCGGAGCTGACCGGCACGATACTATTCGCCTCGGCCCATGCCAGCGAGATCTCCCGGTCGCGAATGATGTTCGCCACCCTGCCGGCCCGGCGAAATATTCCCACGATGTTGATGGCAATCGAGCTCTCCTCTTCAGAGGCGGCACGGGAGTTCGAGCCGGATTTCACAAAGTTCGTAGCCTCTCTGCTTGCGCCCGGACCCGGGCAGGCAGCCCTGGCCAAAGCTTCCGGCGCGGTCATCGGACCGCAGTCCGGGCCGTCGCCTTTCTTCATCAAGAGCATGGGGAGGCTGGTGGTCCTGGCCGACGCGTCTTTCACTGTGAAGCAGCTCAGGCCCGAAGGCCATAGACTCCTCTCTGCCGATCCCAACTTTCGAGATGCGCGGGCACATTTCGCGTCCGAAGAGCTGTTCGTCTATTACGACAGCAAGCAGTACGCTCAGGCGTCGAAGCAGGCATATGAAGAGTTCATGAAGGCGGAGGCCGAAGCCGGAGAGGGGGCGTCGGCCCTCAACCGCCCTTACCTCACGGCAGAGACTTCCGCGGGAACTCCCGTGATGACGGGCGAGGTCGTAGTCGATGAAGAGTCGCCCGCTCCTCCGGTTCCCGACGAAGAGAAGCCGCAGAAGAAGGAGGAGCCCGTCAAGGCCGCGACTTCCGCCGCAAAGCCCGAGCCGAAAGGCGAAGCGACCGCTCCGGCTCCGGCGGCTGCCAGCCCGCGAAAGGGCGCGGATGAAGAGATAGAGGGGGCGGGGCAAGCGCCCCCGCCTCCGCCCCCGCCGCCCGGAGCGCCCCCGTCCGGCGGCATGCGGATCTTCGACAGGCTAATCGACTCGATCTTCAGCGGCCTCTCCAGCCAGCAGGCCGGCCCATACGAGTCGATAGCTTTCGCGCTCACTTTCGAAGCCGATAGCCTGGCTATTCGTGCCCTCTTCCTCAGCCCTCCCGGCTCACAGGTGGCCGCGATTCCGTTCCTCCCGTTCATCGCCTCCGGCCCGCCTCTGCCGCTCGTCGCCTCCAATTATTTGCCCGCGGAGACGGAGATATTTCTGAGCGGCTCGCTCGACCTTCGGCGGATATTCGATGAAGTCTACCCCGCCCTTAGCAACGCGGGTCTGAGCAACGCGGGTCCGCGCCCGGACGAGGAGAACGTGAGGGGCCGAAGAGGGAAGCCTGAAGTGAGCAAGACTTTCGGAGCGCGGATAGCGGCCTTTGAAAAGAAGCGCGGCGTCAACTTGAGGGACGGGCTGCTTCCGGCGCTCGGAAACGAGGTGGCCCTGGCGCTGCCCACGAGCGCGTTCATCGGTGGGAACGCGCCTCCCGCTGCCGGCACGCTCCCCGAGCAGCAGGCGGCCCAGCTCGGACCCATACTGGTCGTCTCGGTTCAAAACAAGCAGCTACTGAAGCCGCACATCCCCGCCATACTCGAGCTGCTCGACGTGTTGAAAGCCGGAGAGAAGGGGAAGATCGAGAAACGGGGCGAGATCGAGATCAATAATTATTCGAGCGCATCGTTCGCCCTGGTCGATGATTTCCTGATAGCGGCGCAGGATGTAAGAGACCTTCGACGCGCGCTCGATGCGCGCGCGAGCGGTCAAACGCTCGGGGCCAGCAAGGAATTTCGTGACTATACGCGCTGGCAGCCGCGCCACCTCCTGAACCAGGTTCACGTTTCAAGCTCGATTATGAAGAGCGTACTCGCCGACGCGAAGAAGACGGCCGACAAAGCGGACGAGCGCACGAAGGAGTTTTTCGCCCGAATCAATTTCCCGCCCGAGGCTGTCTCTTACGCGGCCTCCATGGAGGTGCTCGGCTCGCAGCACGAGATCCGTTTGCCGAAGAACATGGTCATAACCTTGATCGGCTACCTGATGGCCGAGGAAAATCGGATGGCCATGCCGAGAAACGAGGTGAGCGCGCGAGCGACCCTGACGCATATAAACATAATTCAAGAGACGTACCATAGCGAGCACGGGGGGTACGCGACGTTTGAGGAACTGGAGAAGCATTACTCTTTAAGTAAGTCGGATCTGGATAAAGGCGGCTACCGGTTCGACCTCATCGTCGCGGGAGGAAGGTACCAGATCACCGCGACGCCGAAAGAGTATGAGAAGACCGGGAAGCTCTCTTTTTACTCGGACGAGACCGGCATCATAAGAGCGGGCGATCATGGCGGCTCTGCCGCGTCGGCGCAGGACAAGCCCGCATACGGAGATGGCAATGAGGGCGGATCGAAGCGACAGTGAAGGGCAAGGAGCGGTTCGCGAACCGCTCGTATAAGCGCGGGCGGCTACGGCTTCTTTAAAGAATGCTTTTTACTCGATCACAGGGAGCGGCGCCGCCCCTGGCTACGCTATCTTTCTCAGGCCCCAGCGGTAGAGCACTTTGGCGAGGGTCTTGAAGCGGTTCTGCCACTTTTCGGTGTAGGGATACCACCACCAGTCGCTTTTCAGAGGGACCACGTCCCAGTTGACGTGCTTCATTTGAACGAACTCGAAGAGGCCGGCGCTGCCGTGCGTCACGCCCGTTCCGCTCTCTTTGACTCCGAACCACGGAGTCCGCGCCGCGCCGTGAGTGTAGACGGCATCGTTGATGATGACGGTGCCCGCTTCGATCTTTCGCGCGATGCGCCGCCCCCGCTCGTTATCGCGGGTCCAGACGGAAGCCAGCAAACCGTAGCGGGTGCTGTTGGCTTCCCGTATAGCCTCTTCTTCATCCCTGACCACCATGATCGGCAGCACCGGGCCGAAGGTCTCTTCGGTCATCACCTTCATCGAGCTGTTAACGTCCACGAGCACCGTGGGCTCGAAAAAGTATCCGCCCAGGTCCTCGCGGCGGCGCGCGCCCACGAGCACCCGCGCGCCTTTT
>DATLMR010000147.1:0-4160 GCA_035537555.1 Blastocatellia bacterium | reverse complement strand
GGATCAGCCCTTCGTCGCCGACTATGTACCCCGTCTCTTCATCGATGAACTGGACCGAGTAGTAGTCGCGCGGGGCATCGCCCTGCGTGGACCTCCCCGAGCCGGAGTGGCCGAGGCTCTTGACGAAGCTCCGCCCTCCGTCGGTGCTCAATAAAATGGTCCCCCCGTCCCCGACTATCCACATGTCTTCCTTGCGCGAGAAGACATCGTTGAGGCCGGCCGAGACTCCGAGGTCCATCTCCTGAAAATTCCGCGCTTCGTCGTCGGACCTCGCCACGAGCCCGTCGGCCCCGACGATCCACACGAGGTCGCCGTCATAGAGCACGGCGTTGGCGGTCGCGTCCCTTCCCTTCTGCCTGAGGCTCTGCGCCCGGGACCACCCTTGCTGGGCGAGAGCGGACACGGAGAGCGCCGCAACCAGTCCCAGCGCCATGACCGCACCCGGTATCTTAGCGATTCTCATTACCACCTCCACGGTGCCCCGTCCTGCTCTCCGCCCTCAGCTTGTACCTCTGGACCTTCCCGGTAGAGGTGCGCGGCAATTCGGCGATGAATTCGAAAAGAGTCGGCACCTTATATTGCGGAAGGCGCGAAGAGAGGAACTCTCGCAGCTCTTCCCCCAGATTTTCGGCATCTCTCCCTTCTCTGATGACCATATACGCTCGCGCAGTTGCCAGGCCCTGCCCGTCGACTGCCGCCACGACCGCGGCCTCGGAGACCGCTTCGTGCGAAAGCAGGATGGATTCGATCTCGACGGGCGAGACCCATAGCCCGCGAACCTTGAAACAATCGTCGGACCGGCCGACATGGTAGAAAAACCCCTCCGAGTCGCGGCGGTATATGTCTCCCGTCCTCACCCACCCGTCCCGGATCGTCTCCCTCGTGAGCTCGGCCCTTCGCCAGTAGCCGGCCGTCGAGCTCGCGCCCCGAACCCAGAGGTTTGCGGGCCGCCCCGGCTCTGCCTCCGATTCATCGTCGGAGGTCAGGCGCGCCTCGTACCCTTTCACGAGGAGGCCGCTCGATCCCGCCCGCGCCTGCTCGCTCGTGTTAGAGATGAAGATGTGAAGCATCTCGGTCGAGCCTATCCCGTCGAGGATCGAAAGACCGAATTCCTTTCTCCAATCCTCGAATATCCCGGGAGGCAGGGACTCGCCGGCCGACACGCAGAGCCTGAGCGTCGAGACGTCGAGACGCCTGCCGCCGCGAAAGTCGAGAAGCGCGCGATACAGAGCAGGCACCCCGAAGAATACGCTGGGTGCCTGCTCTTCGAAGAGAGTCGCCAGGTGGCCGGCCGAAGGGCGCTCCGTCCCGAGTATGACCGTGGCCCCCGCGGCCAGCGGAAAAGAGAGGCTGTTGCCGAGCCCGTAGGCGAAGAAGAGTCGCGACGCCGAATATATACGGTCTTCCTCCGTCAGCCTCAGAATTGTCTCCGAATACGCCTCGACCGTCGCGGGTATGGAGCCGTGCAGGTGGAGCACCCCTTTCGGGGCTCCCGTGCTGCCGGACGTGTAGAGCATGAAGGCGGGCGTCTCCCGGGTGGTCGTCGGGAGAGGGGGGCGCGGGGCGATCTCGTCCTTCGGGTCGAGGTAGTGCCGCCCCGCGGTGTCGACGACCAGCATCGCGCACTTCTCGTAAAAGCCCTGGCCGCTGCCGTCGATCTTCCATTCGAGATCGTCTTCGACTATCGCGACCCGGGCCGACGAATCGGAGAGGATGAACATCACTTCCTCGGGCGGGATGAATGTGTTGATCGGAACCCCGATGGCCCCGACCGAAGCCGCCGCCAGAAAGCAGGCGATGAACTCGGGAGAATCGTAAAGCAGGAGGGCGACCCGGTCCCCCTCTTCGACTCCACAGCCGACGATCTGCTCGGTCCAGTAATCGACCTCCCCGCGCAGCTCTCGATAGGTGATCCGGCCCCCTCTGAATTCAATGGCGGTGCGGTGCCCCGCGCGCGCGAGCTTATCTTCGCCGAGGAAGTAATCGAAGATGTTGAAGTAAGGAGGAATCAGGTTCATAGGGGCGGGATTATATGCCAGAGCGCGCCCCGGTTGAAAGTGCCTTCCCCGGAAAGAGAGGCGCGAAGCTCTCGAGCATCCCGCGACGCTAGGGCAGGCGATAGAGGTCCCGCCCGTCGCGGCGCTCGATCAATAGCCTGTTTTCCGAAACGGCAAAGTCCATGTGCGCGACCGTCTCCGACACCGCGAGGAAGCGGTTGTATCCGCTCGCGTTCGGAAAGAGCAGCCTCGACGCGTCCCACCCGCTTATGCCCGCCTTCGGTATCAATGATAATAGCTTCGATTGCCTGGAGACGGTGAAGCGGTAGAGCCTGTTAAAATGCTCGTCGTAATCGGTCACGTCGTCTCCGTGACCGCCCTTGAGGAGCGTCGGGGCCAGGCTCCTTATGCGCGCAAGAGAGACGAGGTACTCCCCGAGCGACTGGAAGCGCTTCGTTTCGTCATACGGGTCGGGGCTCAAAACGGGGTTCGGGGTTATGTTCTTCAAGACCGTATCCGACGAGAAGACGAGGCGGTTGCTCGAACGAACGAGGCAGATCGAGCCGGGAGTGTGGCCCGGAGTGTGAACCACGGTCAGGCTTTCGTGGTCGAAGACGATCTCGTCCCCGTCCTCGAGAGGCTCCACTCTCTTCATAGGATAGGTGAAGCCTAGAAACTTCTCGTAGCCCGCCTCCATCTTCTCAATCATCTCGCGGGGAACTCCGATGACCGCGAGCAGCTCCCGGTAGGCCGCGTAATCGCTCGTCGCGGAGACGGCCGGAGCGTCCCAGGCGTGGATCAAGACTTCCGCGCCCGACTCCTCCACGACCAGCTGCGCCAGGCCGTAATGGTCCGCGTGCGCGTGAGAGATGACGATCCTCTTTATGTCGGAAAAACGGTGCCCGAGCCTGTCGAGCCCCGACCTCAGAGCCTTCAGAGTGTCATCGCTCCTGGGGCCGACGTCGATGAGCGTCAGGGGGTCTTCCTGAATGAGATAGACATTCACCGGGCCTACATAGAAAGGGGTGGGTAGACTGATTCTGTGAATTTTCATGTCTGCGGGATCCGGCGCGCCGCGAGGGCGGGAATCGCCCCGCCCTCGCGGCCCTCAATCGGCGTGCGTCTTTGCGAATCTCGCTACAGGTTGTAGCGGCCGGCTTCGACCAGGGAGTCCGCGATCCTGCGCCGCGCGCTGAACGTGTTGAACGGGACGAACCGCATGTAGCGCTTCAGGACCGCGAGCATCGTCCGAAGCTCGTCGCCTTCCGACATCGCCGCAAGCGCTTGCCTGCCTTGATGCTCGATCCTCTGGATGGCGTCGTTTGCGAAAGTCCGGGTGGCGTCGATCTGCGCCGAGCATGACTGCTCGCCCCTGGAAGAGGCGAGCTTCTCCGTCCTGAGGATCGCGCTCTCCATGCCGAATATGTCCATGATCATGTCGCTCGCCGCGGCAAGGACCTCCTGCTCGCCCTGCACCTTGGTCCCGTACTTCTGAGCGGCCATCCCGAGAACGGCCACCACGGCCTTTTTCGCGTTAGTGAGCGCCGCGCGCTCGACCGCGAACGTCTCGTCGCCCGGCTCCTCCGCGAGCTGGGGGGAGAGCATCTCGTCGGCGAGCCTCCTGGCCGCCTGGAAGAGCGCGAGCTCGCCCTTCGCCGCGCGGCGAATGAGCTGGCCCGAGATGATGAGGCGGTTGATCTCGTTCGTCCCTTCATAGATCCGGCTGATGCGCGCGTCGCGATACGCCCTCTCGACCGGGTAGTCCTGCGAATAGCCGTTCCCGCCGAAGACCTGCACGGCTTCGTCCGAGCAGTATTGAAGCGTCTCGCTGCCCACGACCTTGATTATAGAGCACTCGATGGCGTAGTCCTCGATGGCCCCGAGGACCTGCTCGGGCACGTCGCGGTCGACGGTGGTCAGGGCTTCCTCGATCATCCCCACCGTGCGGTAGGTCATCGAGTCGGCCACGTAAGCGCGAATGGCCATCTCGGCCAGCTTGTGCTTGATCAGGCCGAATGAAGAGATCGGAACGCCGAACTGATGGCGCTGCTTGGCGTACTCCGTCGCGATGGTCACGAGCCTCTTTGAGCCGGTGATGGCTCCGACCCCGAGCTTCAGGCGGCCGATGTTCAAGATATTGAACGCGATCTTGTGGCCCTTGCC
>DATLMR010000146.1:0-5215 GCA_035537555.1 Blastocatellia bacterium | reverse complement strand
TGTAATTGCCCGTGCCGATGTGCAGGTAGCGGCGCAGCCCGTTTCCTTCGCGCCTCACGACGAGCGCAAGCTTGCAATGGGTCTTCAGGCCGAGCAGCCCGTAAACGACGTGCACGCCAGCCCGTTCAAGCCTCCGCGCCCATTCGATATTGTTCTCTTCGTCGAAGCGGGCTTTGAGCTCGACCAGGACCGCGACCTGTTTGCCACGCTCGCTCGCCTCCATCAGGGCTCGAACTATGGGCGAGTCCTGCCCCGTGCGATAAAGAGTCATCTTGATGGCCAGCACGTCCGGGTCGGTGGCGGCGGTGGTAATGAAATTGACGACCGACGAGAAAGAATTGTACGGGTGATGCACCAGCACGTTCTTGCGCCTTATGACGTCGAAGATCAGCTCGTCGGTCTTGAACTCTTCCGGCGTGGTCGACGCGAGCGGCCTGTCTTTCAGCTCGGGCCGCTCGAGGCGGTAGAGCCCCATCAGGTCCGGAACGTTCGGCGTGCCGTTGATCTTGTAGACATCGTCCGCCGTCAGGTTCAAAGAGCTCGCCAGATAACGAATCATCTCGTCCGGCATGCTCGCGGCCACTTCGAGCCTTACGGCCGTGCCGAAACGCCGCTTGCGAAGCTGCTGCTCGACCATCTGCAACAAGTCGTTAGCTTCATCCTCGCGGATCTCGATATCGGCGTCGCGCGTGATCCTGAAGACGTGACTTTCGCTCACCTGCATGCCCGGAAACAGCGCGTCCATGTTGGCGGCGATGACCTCTTCCAGGAAGGTGAACTCCGATCCCGAGTCTCCGACGGGGATCAATCTCGGCACGAGAGGCGGGACCTTGACCCTTGCGAATCGGGGCTCCGACAGGTGCCTCGGAGACGAGTCGCTCGCCGGGCCTGCGGGCTCGATCATGACGCCCAGATTCAGGCTCAGGTTGGAGATGTAGGGGAACGGATGGCTCGGATCGACCGCCTGGGGAGTGAGCACCGGAAAGACGTTCTCGATAAAATAGGTGTTGATTGAGCGCCGCTCGCGGTCGGAAAGCGCGCGGTAAGGAGTGATGACGATGCCCTCCTGGCTCAGGGCCGGGAGTATCTCTTCTCTCAGGCTCCGCATCTGCTCGTCGATGATGGGCCGCAGGCGCTCGCCGATCTGCTTCAATTGAGCGGCCGGAGTCATCCCGTCGAGCGACAGCTCGGTGATCCCCTCGTCTATCTGCTGCTTGAGGCCCGACACGCGGATCATGAAGAACTCGTCGAGGTTCGTCGAAAAGATCGAGAGAAACTTCAACCTCTCCAGCAGCGGGTGCGACCTGTCGAGGGCCTCTTCGAGCACCCGGCGGTTAAACTCGATCCAGCTCAGCTCGCGGTTGAATAGCAGCTGCCTGTGAAGATAAAGCGTCGGCGGGAGAGTAACGTTCCTGGCCTCCCCGCTCTCTTTTTGTTCGGACCGCTTGATGCCATCTGTCATAAAGAAACTTTCCACCCACCTCTTCAAATGATCTTCCGGTTTTAGAGACCTCAACAAGCATAGCAGCGCGCCCGCTGATCTCACCAGCCGCTTGAACGCGAAAGAACCTTTCTCGGAGCGGCAGGCGCGCGCGAAATCCCGCCCTGCGCCTGCTCGCTTCCCACGATCCGCATCACCGCCGCAATGGGGGTGCAAAAAGTGATGTCCTGAGCGAACTCGACGTTAGACGTGAGGATGCCGATAGCCTCTCCCTTTCGATTCAGGACCGGCCCCCCGCTGTTGCCCCGATAGGCGCGGAGGCTCAGTTGAATCACGTCGTCATTGACCCGGCTCACGACGCCCGTGGTGAATGAGTTTTCGATGCGGTCCTCCTGCCTCAGTTGCAGGAGGTCGAGGCCGAGAGGATAACCGATCACCGCGACGTCTTCGCCCTGGCTTATCTGCTCGCTCGCCGGAGAAATCCCCCGGGGCAACTCAATCTGATAAGGCGGCTTTATCTCAAGCACCGCCACATCGATCCCCGTCGCCGGAGACAGATGGGCTATCTGCGCCTCCATCGCTTCGTCCTTCCGGTAGCCCGGCAGGATGACCGTGATCCTGGCCGTTCGCCCGACCGCGCCGGGCGGAGGCGGAGCGTACTCCCAGTCGCGTACAAGATGGCGGTTCGTGATTATACGGCCGCCCGGCGAGATTACGAAGCCGGAACCGCTGCGCGAATAGCTGGACCTCACCTGTCCTAAGGCGTCGAGTATCTCGAATTCCGCGCGGATGTAGATGACCGCGGGGCCGCTCTGCTCGGCGATCTCTCTAAAGCTCAGGCGGCCGCTGCCGGGGCCGCCTGCGCGGGAATAGAGCCAGATGCCGCCGACGGCTCCGATAAGCAAGGAGACGAGAAGGGCCGAGATCAAGGGAAGGTTGGTCGAGCGCGTCCGGACGGCCTTCTCGACCAAGCGCTCTATGGCGCTCTGCTCCAGAGGCGCGCCGGCAGAGGGGGCGCGGCCGTCGTTCTCGTGGTCCGGGGCTTCGTGTGCGAGGGCGATAGTATCATCGAGGTCCAGGTTGAATCTGAGAAGGGGGCCGCCGGCTCCGACCTCAATCATGTCGTCGTCCCTGACCTCGCTCACGACGATGCGGCGGCCGTTAATCATCGTGCCGTTGGTTGAGCCGAGGTCGCGCAGGATGAAGGCGCGGCCCTTAAGCCTGATCTCCGCGTGATGGGCGGAGACCCGGCGCTCGTGGTCTCCAAACCTGAGAGAGTTATCCGAGGCGCGGCCTATTGAAACGGGTTCCGAACCGAAAGTCTCGCGCTGGCCCTTTCTGGGGCCTGTCAGGTGCGTGAAAGTTATCGACATGCGAAAAAAATGGTAATCACAGAGCCGCTTGTAGCGCGGGCACACGGCGCGCCCGGCTTTGAGATCGATCATTTCGAGGGCAGCCGTGATACTTCAAACGCCGCCCGCCATTGTTTTAAACGAACGTTCAGGATTTCACAAGAAGCTCGACGCGGTCTTCAATCGATACCGGAGGGGCCGCCTGTTCGCCGCGTCTCAGATGGATGAGAAACTCCCTGTTGCCCTCAGCGCCGAGTACCGGAGATTCGATCAAGCCCATTACGGCAAAGCCGAGCTCCCGGGCCGCCTCCGCCGTCTCAAGCAGCACCCGCCTGTGCTTCGAAGGATCGGTGACTATGCCTCCGCGCCCGACCTCGCCCTTGCCGACCTCGAATTGAGGCTTGATGAGCGCGACGCAATCGGAAGGCTCGTCGAGGGCGTCGTGAAGTGAGGGCAGAATCTTCGTGAGCGAGATGAAAGAGACATCGACGGTGGCTATTTCGAATCTTTGCGGGAAGTGACCGGCAACGAGGTGCCGCGCGTTCATGCCTTCTATGACCTCGACCCTCGGGTCCTGCCGGATGCGCCACGCGAGCTGATTATGCCCGACGTCGAGCGCCCAGACGCGCGCGGCTCCGTGCTGGAGCAGGCAATCGGTGAAGCCTCCTGTCGAGGCTCCAACATCGATGCAGAGCTTTCCTTCGGGGTCGATCGCGAATGCCTTCAAGGCGGCTTCGAGCTTCAGGCCTCCGCGGCTTACGTAGCGCGGAGTCTCTCCCTTGATCCGAATCTCGGCTTCCGAATCGATCAGCTGTCCCGGCTTGTCCACGCGCTGGTCCTTCACCAGCACCTGGCCCGCGAGGATGAGGGCCTGGGCCCGGGCGCGGCTTTCAGCCAGCCCTCTCGACACCACCACTTTGTCGGCTCGTTCTCTAGGCATGCAGATCCGAATGATACACCATGGCGGAGAGAGTTATGCGGGAGCGGGGGCGCTTTCGAGCTATTCTAAAGACACCCGGGTCAAACCCTTCATAAGCGCGCGCCATCAGGTGAACCTGCATCGCGTGGGCCTTCACCGGCCTTCCGCTTTCGCCACCGGCTTACCTTTCCTGGTCTTGCCCGCGACCTTTGCCTTCTTCGATTCTCTGCCGGTCTTGCCTGCTCTCGCCGCCTTCGCATCCTTCAGACCCGGCTCGGCATCGCTCTGCATACCGGCCCTGCTCAATCCGAGGCGGCCGATGGTCTGGGCTATCAATGTTTCGGACGGAAGCCGCCCGTCCGCGAAGACGAAGACGTGAAAGTGGTCGCGCGTCTCTCTGAGGGCTTCCAGCTGGCCCGCGACCTTCCTGCGAGCTATCTCGGCCATCAGGTAATCCTGCTCGGCCGCGCTCATGTATCGGTAATATATATCGAAAGCGAAGCCGGTCGAGTGAGGCGGCGCGGCTATGCGAGTCGCGTTGGAGTTGGTCTCGCTCAGCAGTCTTTGATACTGTTCGGGCCGGACGAGCGAGGTCACCGGCAGCGGGCGGCCGAATTTTTCTTTGTATGCGCGCGCGAGATCCAGAAGCACGTCGAGCGCCTCCGGGCGGAGGAAGCTCAACAGCCGGACCTTGAACTGCCGGCGGCCTGCCGGGGCCTCCAGGTCATAAGCTTTCCCGGCGAAATCCGCCGCGAGCTCCCTGAGCTGTCGGGATTCATCGAATATGAGCTTACCGCGGGCGGGGTCCTTATAGAAGGAAGCGAGGAGCCTCTGCTTCTTTTCCAAGACTGTCGCGGCATCGCGTTTTTGGGTCACCTGGGCGAGCAGAGCCTTGCGGCGCTCGCGCTCGCGCTTTCCAACCTGCTTTAACTCCTTTTCAAGCCGCGCGACCTCATCTCCCGCCTCTTTCGATAAAAGCGAGACCCGATCGTACTCTTCCTTCAAGCCTTCCGGGCCTGAGTGAAGAGTGATATTCTCCCCGGTCGCGCTGTCGTAGTGAGCGAAAGGCTCGTCGCCAGCATTCTCTCCGACTCCGTAAAGGATATAATCGGTTCCGAGCGGAGCGACCTCGACGAGCTGGTTTCTGCTAATCATGGCGGCGAGTTCCGCGTAATCATGGGGAAGCTTGAATTCGTGCTCACGCCATTCGGCTACCTGGACGGCGAGAAACCTGCGGCGGTCGTTATAGTGCTTCAGCTCGGGCGGGACCTGCACCTGAGCCCTGCGCCCGGATGGCTCGTTGCGGTCTTCTTCCACCCTTGCGGCGGCTTCCCTCCAGGGATTCACCTCCGGGCTTGAGACGGTCGGAGGGGGAGGCACGAACGTACCCTTGGGTTGTCTGGTGCAGGCCGCAAGCAGGAGCGCGCCCGCCAGCGAGAGGACGAGCGCAGCGGGCGGCATTTTTTGCGGGCAGTCGCTTGACCTTATCCCCATTCTTCGGTG
>DATLMR010000145.1:0-2149 GCA_035537555.1 Blastocatellia bacterium | reverse complement strand
CCACCATCCAGCACCTGCTGGCCTGCTCTCCTTGGCGGAAGCTCGAAAACGCGTCGAGATACCTGTTGGCGAAGATTACGTCGAGCCGTTCGATTCGCGGCCCGTCCTCGAATCTCCCGGTTTGAATACCCTCTTTAACTTTGAGAGTCACCTTCCGATAAAGGGCGGCAAAATATCCGAGGCGGCTCTCTTCACCGATCGCCCACGCGATAATCTCGTCCAGCCTCTCGATCACGCCGTCTATCGTATGTGCGCCATCTATCTCTTCAGGAGCTAAAGCGGCCATTCTCTTCTCCCTTGCGAAAATTTTTCGATGGATTCTGCGGCCAATCTAACAGAGAAGCATTGGAGTATCAAGAGTGATGTTTCTCACCCGGCCTCATACTTCGAAGATGGCGGCGGCCTCTTCGATGCGCGTGGTCACGTGGCAGGGAGGCAGGCTTTTAAGGAAGAAGCGCCCGTAGGACTTCGTTTTTACCCTCGGGTCGAGGATGGAGAGGATGCCCCGGTCGCTCGCGGAGCGGATCAAACGGCCGAGCCCCTGCTTCAAAGTGATGATCGCCTCGGGCACGGAGTATTCGTAGAAGGAGTTGCCGCCCTGATCGTCGATATATTTCTGGCGCGCGGCCACGACCGGGTCGGTCGGGACGGCGAACGGGAGCTTGGAGATGATTACGCACGAAAGCGCCTCGCCCTGGACGTCCACGCCCTGCCAGAAAGAGGAGGTCGCGAAGAGCACGGCCCCCGCGGTCTTTCGGAATCGGTCGAGCAGTCCCAGCTTCGACCCTTGCCCTTGAATGAAGGCGGGGAAGTCAACTCGATCGCGGACGCGCTCGTACGTCTCTCGCATCGACGAGGCGCTCGTGAAGAGCACGAAAGCGCGGCCGCTGGTCGCTTCGAGTATTCGCACGATCTCTTCGACCGAAGCGTCGAGAAACTCCCGGCTGCGCGGGTCGGGCATTCGCGCGGGCAGGTAGAGGACGGCCTGATTTTCATAGTCGAAGTGCGATTCGATCACCGCCTCTCTGGCCTCGCCGATGCCGAGGCGCGTCTTGATGAAATCGAAACTGCCGTTTGCCGTCATGGTCGCCGAGGTGAGCACCGCGCTCTGCACGGTCGAAAAGAGCCGCTCTTCGAGTATGCCGGAAACGTCGATGGGAGTCGCGTGTATGTAGACGCCGCGCCCTCGCTTTTCGCACCAGTAGACGAAGCTCGGGTCGTCGCCCGTCACGATGAACTCGAGCTCGAACTTCAGGCTTTCGGCCCGCCTCAGAATGTTGTCCAGCTCGGGCGGAGGGTCTTTCGCCATGCCGAGAGTCGTGACGAGCCTGTCGATCGCGCTCGCGAGATTGATATAGGCTTCGCCGGCCGCGGTCGGCTCAAGGCTCCCTTCCTCGTTTCTCCGAACGAACGTGGCGGTGTCCATCGTGTATCTCGCGTCGGCCTGGTTGTTCTGGGCGGCGCGCTGGAAGCGGCCCGATTGAAAACCGCCCGATTGAAAGCCGCCCGGCCGGTCCCCTCGCCCGGCCTCGCCCGCGTCGCCGCGAAACGAGAGCCAGAACATGTCGGAGCGCTGAGACAATCTCGCGAGCGCCTTGCTCAGCTCGCCCGCCTGGTCGGGCTCCTTGATGCCAAGCTTCTGCGCGTCCTGAATGAGGTCCATCACGCGGAAGTTCGAGGCGCTCGATCCGAAATAGGACGCGGCGACGTTTTCGATCTCGTGGGCCTCGTCAAAGATGATGGTCGAGTAATCGGGCAGCACCGCCCCGTAGTCGCCGCCTCTGAGCGCGAGGTCGGCAAAAAAGAGGTGATGGTTGACGATTACAACGTCGGCCTCGGCGGCTTCCTGTCGCATGCGGGTGATGAAGCACGAATCGAACTCGGGGCACTTCTGTCCCAGGCAGGTCTCGGCGCGGGCGTCGATGTGCGACCAGAAGGAGAGGTCTTCCGGGAGATCGATCAGCTCTGCGCGGTCCCCGGTCTCCGTCTCGCCGGCCCAGCGGCGAATATCATCGAAGTAGTGTATATCGTCGAGCCCGTGGAGCACGGGCATCTCGTCCGCCATCTTCAAGCGGTGGAGGCAGACATAATTCGACCTCCCCTTCATGCAGGTGGCCCGGAACGAACGCGGGATTATCTGTTGAAGAAA
>DATLMR010000144.1:0-8117 GCA_035537555.1 Blastocatellia bacterium | reverse complement strand
AGGACCTGGCTCATCGGGTCGTCATTGCTGGAGAGCACGCGTAGCAGAGTAATCTCGGCATTCGACGCGCGGGCGAGCCTGAGGGCGAGTTGCAGAGAGAGGTTGGCGAAGGGGCCGCCGCGCACGGGCAGCAGGATGCGCTTTATCTCTGCCGGCTGCACGGCGGGCTGCGCCACCACGACGTTACAGGGAGGATCGCTCAGGAGGCGCGACAGGTCGGCCTGAAGGTATCTCTTGTCCGCTTTCCAGGGAAGAAGCAGCAGGTCGCTCTCCTCCATACGGTCTTCGACGAGCGCCTCGATGTCTTCCCACGGCTCGTGGGAGACGAAGCTGCCCGCCAGCCTGTTGATCCTCGGGTTCCCGTCTGAAAGCCTCTCCAGGTCTTTGCGCAGGCCCTGCGCCAGCAAGGCCCCCTCGCTCAGCGAGCTTTCGGGCGCGACGGGCGTCACGCCGATCAGGTTTACGCTCGATTTCCCGGTGCTGCCGGCCAGAGTCAAGGCGAGCGGCAATATCTCCTGCGCCTGAGAGACCGTATCGACAGGCACCAGTATGTTCAAGTCGCGAAGCGGCCTTTTACTCTCATTGACAGCCGATTCTTCCATCT
Source organism: Blastocatellia bacterium (assembly GCA_035537555.1). Classification (GTDB taxonomy): domain Bacteria; phylum Acidobacteriota; class Blastocatellia; order UBA7656; family UBA7656; genus DATLMR01. Next base: position 7,513 of record DATLMR010000144.1, on the reverse strand, counting down.
CTCCATCCCGCGTTCCGAACTCTTCAGCCCATCTCCTCAGGTTATTAAACCACCCGGCGGCGACTCAATGCCAGCTAGAGAAAAGCGGCGCGGCATTTGCAATTAAGAAACGGGGACTCGTGAATAAGCGGGAGTCACAGGGTATAACTTGAGGTCGTATTGGCAAGAATAAATAAAAATATGCGTAGGCGAGCGGCGTTGCTTATCGTGATCGGCGCTTGCGTGATCGCGAGCGCCGTGGTCCTGATGAACCTGCAGAAGCCTCCCGGCGCGATATACGAGAGGGGGAGGCCTGAAGGCTCTCCTTCGCCCGGGGCGCGCGCTCCCGAAAGCACGCCTTCTCCGCTGCCGACTCCTGAGGCTACGCCCGCGCCGCCGGTTGCGGAGGCCACGCCTCCGACGGCCCTTCCGGCTCCCGGCACCGAAGACGCGATACCTTCGAAGCCCGCGGCGCCCGCTCCCATGGAACCGGCCATGGAAGCCGATTTGACGTTTCTGGCCTCAAGAAATCTCTTGCTTCCGGTCGAAGGACTGAAAGCGGGGCAGTTGCGGGATTCTTATTACGACGGGCGGTCCGAGGGGCGCGCTCACGAAGCGCTCGATATAATGGCGCCTCAGAACACCCCCGTGCTCGCGGCGGCGGACGGGACGGTGGCCAAGCTTTTTCAGAGCGACAAAGGCGGGATCACCCTCTACCAGCTCGATCAATCCGGCCTCTACTATTTTTACTACGCCCACCTGTCGCGTTATGCCGACGGGCTCCAGGAAGGTAAGGCCTTGAAGCGGGGGGAAGTCATCGGGTACGTGGGCGACACCGGCAACGCGGGCGCAGGGAATTTCCACCTGCACTTCGCCATCTTGAAACCGAAAGCGCCGGGCAAATGGAGCGGCGGATTCCCCATCAATCCTTACCCTCTGCTGACCAACCGGTAGCCGATCAGGCCCGGCGAGGCGACATGCGGATAAGTCTTTATTCACATACCGCCCTGCCGGGCCGATTCGCTATCATCGGCTCTCTATAGACACCGCGCCGCCGCGGGACGTTCTTACGGGATTACCTTCCCTTCTTCCCGCTCGCGGGCGTGCTTTGAGGCCTTCGAGGATTTGAAGCAGGCTCCGGTTTCGACCCGCCCATGTCGAGGTTTACGGGCGCGGGATAGCCTTTACCGTTCAGCGCGGCTATCTCGATTACGGCCTCTTTCCTGCCCTTGATCGTCCGAGTTACGTTGCGGCCCTCTCCCGAGTCGTTCCTGTTATTTGCGTTGGCTTTCGAGGCCGAGTTGGAATTCGAGCGCGCATTCGAGTTAGAGGTATTAGAGTTAGAACTCGAAGCGCCCGAATCGAGATTGCCGCGCGCATCGCGCGACATCTCTCGCAATGCTTCCGTAACCTGAGCGCGCTCGCTCTCGCTCAATTGTTCGGGCGTAACATTGTAAGCGGCGAGCACGGCGCGCAGGTTCTCTTCCGTGTTCGTGTTGCGGTCGTACACGTCTCTATAAATATGAAGCTTGCCGTCTACCACCGCGATCGTTTCATACCGCAGCTCGACCGGGACGGGAGTCTGCAACTTCAGGTTCTGAGTTTCTGTCTTGTTTTTCGCGTACTTCGCGATATCGGCGCTCGTGACCGGGGTCCCGCCCAGCCGCCCGAGCAGTTGTGAAAAATCCTGTATCTGGGGATTGGTCAGCCCGACACAACCGTGAGAGGCGAAGGTGCCGATCCTCGAAGGAGCTTTGCCCCCGTGGATCAGCGAAGGCAGGCCTATGGGAATCTTGATCGGCCCGAGCGGGTTCAGCTTATCGCCCGCTTTGACTGTCTCTCCGACCTTGACGTTGCTGCCCGGAGCTTCGACCCACGGCTCGTCGGGAGGGGTCCACGTCGGATTGAAGATGATGGTATCGGCCTTTCTCAGTCCCGAGGGCAAGGGGAATTCCGGATAGCCGATCCCGACGCGGTAGGTCTTCACCAGCTTGCCGCTTTCAAAGACATCCATCCTGAAAGCGGGCGCGTTCACGACGATTCGCGTGTCGGTCGGCACCGCGCCCGGCGAGGTCGCGCTCGCGCCGCTCGCGCCGCTCGTGGCCGACGTGCCGCCCGGGGTATTCCACCTCTCGTTGACCAGAGCGGCCAGCTCTCCTGCCTTCTCCTTGCCCAGGGCCGCCTCTATTCGTTCCATCGCCCGGCTGCGGGCCGCGGCCGTCGTTCCCTCATACTCACCCTCGCCCTGGACCTCGCGTAACTGCGCGGTCTGTTCCCGGGCTATCGTCTTCAGGTTGTTTATCTGCTCGTCCGACAGTTGCAGCCTCGACTTCACATCGGCCGTGAAGCTCTCGTCCGTGAACAAAGCCTCAAGCAGAGGCAGAGTCACGGTCATGTTTCGCGTGTCGGCATTCGCATGCGTGGCGGTCGGCGGCGCGGGCGCGGTATTCGTGTTGACATTAGTATTAGCGGGCGGGGCCGGCGCGCATGCCGGGCCGATCAACGCCATTGCGATAATAAAGAACAGGCTTACAGATCTCAGCTTATTGCTCATCGTACCTTTAGTCCCTCTTCATCTCTTAGTTTGGTCTATCCCTCTTCGAGGTCAAGCCCTATGAGATTGCAAGCGAGGGGCCAGTTCTTTTCAGGATTCGCGAGAATGAAATCGGACGGGTTCCATACACCGCCGTACCGCAAAAGGACGCGGAATGCAGAGCCGCGCCTGTGAGGGATGGATCGAAGAGGATTGCTCAACGAAAAAGGCCGATTGCTTTAATCGGCCTTTTCGAGATTCGAGGTGTGGAGCTGCTTACCAGTCTCCCTGCTTGATGCGTTTCTTGATCTTGCGCTTGGTCAGGTCGCGCTTGAGAGGGCTCAGGTACTCTATGAACAGCTCGCCGTCGAGGTGATCGGTCTCGTGGGCGACGCAGCGGGCCTCCAGGTCCATAACGTCGAGCGTGTACGGCTTACCGTCGATATCCTGCGCGCGAACGACCAGGCGTTCGGGGCGGGCGACCTGAAAGAAGATGCCGGGGAAGCTCAGGCAGCCTTCTTCGCCGACCTGCTGGCCCTCTTCGGTTTCGATAACGGGATTTATAAGGGCGACCTTTTTTCTCTTGCTTTTGCCGCCGCTGCAATCCATCACGAAGAGGCGCTTGAGCACGCCCACCTGCGGCGCGGCGAGCCCGACGCCGGGCGCTCCGTACATAGTCTCGAACATATCGTCCACAAGCTTGACGAGCTTTTCGTCGAATTCCGTAATCTCCTCGGCCCGTCTGGTGAGGACCGGGTCTCCATATTTAACGACAGGTAAAATCATCGCTCTATCTCAAACTCCTTATGTCTCGCTTCGAGCTGGCGACGCTCTGCGATCTTTTCGCCCAATAAATGATTGAGGACCGCTGTCTTCGTCCTGAATCCCGTTACTTCCCGCCAGGCTATCAGCGCCAGCCCGATCAATATTATAGCAGCGCCGACAAGGCTGTGGGTGGCATACCCGATGGCGAACCCTACGAAGATTATAGTGACGAGGAGCACGTAATAGAGAATGCCGTGGGTCCGGGTCGCATTGATGGACCGGCGCAGTTCATCGACCTCGCGCTCTATCTCGTCGAGTCTCTTCGTCATCGTGTGCCGGTCACGCCCTATCGGGTTCATGCGCTCTGCTCCAGGTAATTCTGAAGGCCCGAGCCCTGACGATTCAGTATTGCCTGATCTGGGTTCGGTAACCTTCTATGTTCCGCCTCATCTCCACGAGGCTGTCGCCGCCGAACTTTTCCCTGACGGCATCGGCGAGCACGATCGCCACCATGGCCTCGCCTATTACTCCGGCCGCCGGGACCGCCACTATGTCGGACCGTTCGAAGGCGGCGGCCGATTCGTCCTTGGTTATCACATCGACGCTCGCCAGAGGCCTCCGCAGAGTCGAGATGGGTTTCAAATGCCCGCGCACCCGGACCTCTTCCCCGTTCGTTATGCCGCCTTCGATGCCTCCGGCGCGATTCGTGGGTCTCGTAAACTCAAGGCCGGTATGATTATACCCGATTTCATCGTGTATCCGCGAGCCTGTGCTCCGGCTGACCCTCACGCCTGCTCCGATCTCGACCGCTTTGACCGCGGGGATCGACATCACGGCTTGTGCGAGCCGCCCGTCGAGCTTCTGATCCCAGTGCGTGTGCGAGCCGAGCCCCACGATAGCTCCACGCGCCACCACTTCGAATATCCCCCCGAGCGTGTCCTTCGCCGCTTTCGTCGAATCTATGAGCGCGACCATTCTCTCTTCCGTCCCCTGGTCCACGCAGCGCAACGGGGAGTCGTCGGGAATCGAGATGATCTGCTCCCACGAAGCCTCAAGGGCTTCCTCCGGCACGCCCCCGATCATGGCCGTGTGGCTTGCGAGCTCGATCCCGGCCTCCCTGATGAGCAGGCGGGCGAGGGCTCCCACGGCCACGCGCGCGGCGGTCTCTCGGGCGCTCGCGCGCTCCAGGATGTCGCGGAGGTCGTGCGTATCGTACTTGATGCCGCCCGCGAGGTCCGTGTGGCCGGGCCTGGGGCGGGTCACCCTGCGCGCGCGCTTCTCTTCGGAGAAGTCGCGCGGGTCCACGGCCATGACATCCTGCCAGTTTTCATAATCGCGGTTGCGAATGAGAATGGAGACGGGCGAGCCCAGAGTCCTGCCGTGGCGCACCCCCGAGATGATCTCGGCCTCGTCGCTCTCTATCTTCATTCGCCCGCCGCGACCGTAGCCCTGTTGCCGCCGCCGGAGCTGATGATTGATCTGTTCAAGATCGACGCCGAGCCCCGAGGGCAGGCCTTCGATTACCGCGACCAGCCCTTTTCCATGAGATTCGCCTGCCGTGACAAAATTAAATCGCATCTGTCAGGCGATTCTATACCGCGACCTTTGCGTTCTCAAGATGTCGGGCCGGAATTCAATGTCCGGCGGCAGGCGCGGAGAGCTGCCTGCCCGTGAGCAGAAAATGGTTCATCGACTTTTCCCACCACTCCATCCGCTCATTGAACACCTCTTCCGTGTACCCTTCGATGAAGTGATCGCCGCTCTCGCCGAGAGAAGTGAAGGTGTAGGCGATGTGGGCTTTCGTGGAGCGGTCTCCCGACTCTTCGAGACGGACGCACAGGTGGCCCACCCGCGAGCCGGGCGTCACCATCACGAACTCGACCACCATGCTCTCTTCATCGCGCCGGGTCATAATCCAGACGGTCGCGCTTCCGTCCGCGTTATGCGTCGTGAAGATACAGCCGGGCTCGCCCACTCCCGAATCGGAATAGACCATTGAGCAGTCCCAGCCTTCAAGCCACTCCCGCTCCCGCACAGGGTCGAGCAGCGGAAGTATCTCGCCGGGGCTCGCCGAAATGTTCTGCGTGTAGCGTCGCGTGATCCTCCTGGCATTCGAAGACATGATGTTCCTTTCCCGGCATCGCCGGTTCGCTTTGTCTGACAGTTTGCCCAATAGAAAACCGCCCGGGTGATCAAATCACCCGGGCGGTCATTTTGCGAGCCATCAATATACCACTCGCGGCCGCGACCCATCAATCCGCTTTACGCGTTTACGGGAGGAATGCCCGTCGCGTCGGGCTTCGTTTTGCTCTTGATCTTTTTATCGAGGTACTCCCTGCCGAAGTCTATCTTCAATTCGATCCACATCGGCAGGTGGTCAGACATCTGGAACGTGCGCCAGTCGTTATAATACCGCGTCTTCGCCTTATCGTCGCGCGGGGTGCCGTCCTTGCTTTCAAGGTATGCCTTACCCATGTCTTCGGCGTAGACCGATTGCTCGTCCTTGCGATAGACGTAATCGAAGTAATTGAAGACGCCCGCTTTGCACAGCTCGAGCTGGTCCTGAACGTCGGGAGCGATGAAGGCGATCTGATCGTAGTGCTTGTTCTGCGGCACGTTCGACGGCAATTTTTGCAGGCTTTCCGGCACCAGGAACCCCGCCTGCGTGATCGCCTGCATGGTCGAATGGCTCGTGTCGAATATGTTGAAGTCCCCCAGGAGAATCATGTTCTTCGCCCATGCGTAAGGTTTCTTCGCCTGCCCGGCCAGGAACTCCGCCAGCACCTTGATCTCCTCCACGCGGTTCGGGTCTTCGGCCACGGCCTTTCCATAGAGTATGTGTGTAGTGCAGAGCGTGAACTTGAACCACCCGGCGCGGAAGCCGACCATGAAAGGCGCCCTCGCAAGCTGCTTGGCCGGCTTGAGATCCTCACCCTTCTTTTTGACGGGAGGTATCACCACGTTGGTCGCGAGCCCTCCGAAGCTGATCTTGCGCGAATCGTAGAGAAAAGCCATGCGCTCGCGATTCCCCTGCGCGCCTTCGGTCACGTCGGTCAGCAGGTACTTCCACCACCCTCCGAGGTATCGCATGAGCGTATTGAGGGCCTTCAGATCGTCCCGGACTTCCTGCACCGCGACCAGATCGAAAGTGTTTATGATCTCGGCGATGTAGAAGATGGGCTCCTTGCCTCGCGTGCCGTACTTGGTCGAATCGAACTCGCGGATGTTCCAGGTGGCGAGCAGCAGGCTTTCGGAGATGTTGCGCTGCGGGAGCTCCAGCTTCTTGAAGGCGTCTTTGAGCTTCAGCAACCCCTTGGCAAGTCGCTTGTCGCTATCCTTTCTCCCATCGATCGAGTAATAGATAGGCATGCCCGCCTCCTTTTGCTTTGATATTCCGATTTTCCGAACTGATATTTGAGAGCCTGAACGACGTAAGCGAGCCCACAATAAACCCTCGACTGATCGAAGTCAACACGCGCCGGGCCGAAGCCGGAAGAAAGATCGCGGGCACCGACTCGTCAGGCACGAGATGAGGTGGATGATCCTTCGAAACCTCCGGCTAAACCTCAGGATAGTCCGATCGCGCCGGATGGGATCAGAGCCGTCGGAAGATTCTACAAAGTGATAGAGGGGAGGCGGCGAATCGCGCCTGACCCTTCGGGCCGAAATCTCCGGGCCAGGGCCATTCGCCGGTCTGTCGATTGTCGATGCGAGCGGCTGCCTACGCACGCCCGTATGAATAGCCGCCCATCCATCCGAGTACGATTCCCAGGATGATCAGGGCAGTCCAGGCCAGCATCAGGTTCTTGATACCGAGCGAGTCCGCGTTCATCCATCCCCAGATGAACGTGTACAGTCCGCAGATGATCCCGAGTATTCCATGAAGAGGGCCCTTCTGTTGAAAGAGCTTGACGAGCACCAGAAGGAAGCAGGCGAAACTCGCCAGTCCTATGAGCGCCTGTAGAATACCAATCATTTATTCAGCCTCCTTGGAGTCATGGAAAGTGGAGCGAGCAAGAGCCATCACCCTTCCAAAAAGAAGACCGGGCAAGGGGTCCGGTAAAGAAAGGCCGGCTTCGACCGGCGTTCGATCCGTTTGTCTGCTTGAAGGATGAAGCCTTACTTGAAACACTGTGCAAGAAGCTACCTGTTTTGCGTGGTGGAGCATAGCATGAAGTAATCCAATATCAAACCCGAAAACCCTGCCCGGCACGGGCGACGGCAGGGGCGTTACCA
>DATLMR010000143.1:0-6232 GCA_035537555.1 Blastocatellia bacterium | reverse complement strand
TTCGGCGCGGCTCGACGCGGGCGAAGTGCTCAGGTCCGCGCTCGCGGAGGCCGTGAAGCAGGATGAAGCGGGCTTGCTCGAAGGGCTGACGATAATCTTCGAGCCCGGCCGCCGGATAATCGGAGACTCCGGCCTGCTGCTCACGCGCGTCTGCAACGTGAAAGAGCGGCCGGAGACGGGCGACGTATGGCTCCTCACCGACGCGGGCTATTCGCTGATGCTTTCGATCAACACCTACAAATGGTATTACCACCTCGTCTCCGCCTCGCGTGCGAGCGAGCCTCACACCTTCGCATATAAAGTCGCGGGGCCGCTCTGTGATTCGGGCGACGTCTACTTCGATATAGAGAGAGGCACGAGGCTCCCCGACTACCGCCTGCTGCCTGAGGGGACGGGCGTAGGCGACGTGCTCGCGCTGTTGAACACGGGCGCATACGCGCTCGATCAGTCGTCGCAGTATAACGGCCGCCCGCGCCCGGCCGCGGTGATGATCAAAGAGTCGGGCGAAGTCTTCCTTGCCCGCCGCGCCGAGACTTACGAAGACCTGTACGCGCTGGACCGGTGGTGATTTCATAATCGCGGGGCGCCGAGCCTTGAATCCCGCCTTTACCGGGCTCTCGCTCAGAGCGAAGCGACCGCCGCTTCCAGCTCTCTCGTGACCTTTGCCGGGTCGTCGGTTCGCGAGACCCTCAGGGGCTCGCCGAACTTGACGGTCACGCGGCCGGGCCGGGCGAAGTATCGCCCCCTCTCTTTCAATTCGAAGAGGCCCTCGATCTTCACCGGAATCACCGGGGCCTCCAGGCTCGTCGCGAGACTTCCAATGCCTTCCATGAATTTCGCCATCTTCCCGGTTCGCGTGCGGCTGCCTTCGGGGAATACGAGCAGGTTGTAGCCGCGATCCATGGTTTCGCCGGCGAAGGCGAAGCTGCGCCTGAAGCCGCTCTTCTGCGGGAGCGGAAAAACGTTCATCAAAGAGACGACCAGCCCGTACTGCGCGAGCAATCTGAGGCGCGTGACCGCCTTCGTTCCTTCGACCGGATGGCGCCAGTCGCGCAGGCGTTCGCCTTCCATCGCTATCGCGAGCCTCCTCCTGAAGCGCCCCGGCAGCGCCGACAGTATGAGAGATTGATCCACCATCGCGACGTGATTGGAGATGAAGAGGGCCGGGCCGCGCACTTCGTCCAGGTTCTCCCATCCGACCCGCCGCACCCGGCACATGACGAGAGTGAGCGGCAGAAGCACTGCGCGGAAGATAAGCATCCGAATCCACGTCACGGGGAAGCGTTGAGCCCAGGCAGGGTAATCGTAGCCCCCGGCGGGCGCGCTCCAATCAGGCGCGCCTTCGGCGATCGCTCGCTCCACGTCCGCGAGCGTGGTCGCGGCGGTGAAGGCCGATTCGTCGATCTCTACCTGAAAGCGATCTTCGATTGCGCTCAACAATTCGACGCGGCCCAGAGAATCGAGCTTGAGGTCCGTCGCGAGGCTCGCCGAAGGGTCGAACGTCGCGGGCGCTTCGCCTGTAACGCGGGCGAGGATCTCCGAGAGCGCCCGGGACTGGGCGAGAGCATCTCCGGCCTCCATAGATTCGACGGCCGAAAGAACGTCGCGCTTGCGAACCTTCTCCGTCGGCGTGCGCGGGAAGTCGCCCCCTCGCCATATGCTCCACCGGCGAATCTTCTGGTACTCTCCGAGAATACTGTTCGCGCGGCCCACGATCTCTTCGGCGCTTACGCTCTCGCCGCGTAGTATGAGCACGGCGAGCGGCTCGGGGCCCTGCGGCCCTTCGACGCCGATGACGGTGCAATCGCGAATCTCGGGCTGCCGTCCGAGCGCGGCTTCGAGGTCTTCGGGGTAGATGTTCAAGCCTGCGGACGTGACGATCACGTCCTTCTTGCGGCCCTTGAAATAGAGATTGCCCTCGGCGTCCACTTCGCCCAGGTCGCCCGTGCGAAGCCACCCTTCTTCGTTCGCCGAGGGCTCCAGGCCGCCGTTCCAGTATCCTTGCGATACGTTCCGGCCGCGCACCATTATCTCTCCGCTCTCGTCGAGCCTCATCTCCTGCCCCGGCATATTCTTGCCGACCGAGCCCCGGCTCGCCTTGAACGGATGGTTGACGCTGATGAGGGCGGATGCCTCCGTCATGCCGTAGCCTTGCAGCACCGCGAAGCCGAGGCGCAGCCAGAACTCTTCGGTCTCGGGCCGCAGCGACGCGCCGCCCGTGACGAACGCCCAGAACTTCCACCCGAGCAGGCGGTGTACCCGGCGGAACCGCCACCACCGTTTGAGAAAGGGCCAGTCCCGGGCCGAAGCGATCTCTTCTTTAAGGCCGCCGTCTCCCGCTCGCTCGATCTTCTGCCGCAGGGAGTCGAGCTGGCGCGGCACGGCGGCGACCACGGATATGCGCTGCTTCCTGACGTTCTCTATTACCTCCGACGGATTGAGCGAGCCCTGCAAGAAGACCTCTCCGCCGAGAAACTGCGGAACGAATATGCCCATGAACTGGCCGAAGACGTGGCTGAGCGGAAGGAGGTTCAGGAAGCGGATCGGATGAAAGGGGCGCTCCCATTTGAGGTACTTCCGGATCTCGCGCTCGAGCGGCGCGAGGTTGGAGAGCAGGTTCCGGTGCGTGAGGCACACGCCGCGAGGCTCGTCCGTGGTGCCCGACGTGAAGATGATCTCCACGAGGTCGTCTTCGGAGATGGCTTCGGACGCGAGGGGCTCGCCCGAGAGATGCGCGAGGTCACGGCCCAGGTCTTCGAGCGGCAGGCGCGGCAGATCCGGGAACCGGCGCGCGCGCTCTTCGGGCGCGAGCAGCAGGCGGGCCTGCACCTGATTCTGGACGCGCCGGACGAACTCCGGCGTGCTCTCCGCGTCGAGCGGGACGGCGATCGCCCCGCGCACGCAGCAGCCGAAGAAGGCGGCTATCCACTCGGGGCTGTTCTCGCTCCAGAAGAGGACGCGCTCGCCCTTTCCTATCCCGCGGCTTTCAAGCTCGCGGGCGAATTGATACGCCGCCCGCCTCAAACGCGAGTAAGACCACCTTGAGACCCTCAGCCCCCGCCTGTAGGCGAAGGCCGTCGCTTCGCCTCTTCGGGCGCAATCATCCAGGAAGCTGGTGAGATCGGTTCGCATGGCTTGGCGGGCGCCGCTCTCCGGGGTTAAGAAAGCCGGGCTTCAAATGCCGGGCTTCAAATGCCGGGCTTCAAATGCCGGGCTTCAAATGCCGAGCCTGGCCTCTACGTCGCGCACGCTCTTGACGATCTCGAACAGCTCCGCGTCCGAGACCGTTTCGCCCCGCGCCACGCGCTCGCACCTCGCGAGGAGGCCGTTCAACTCTCCGGCCTCGATCTTCGAGCGGCGCGCGACAGCGGAAGCGAGGATGGAGTCGTCGGCCCCGGAGGGCACCCCGGCGTAGCGGCAGAGGCGCTTGCGGAACTCCGAGTGGATGTTCTGCATCGCCACGTCGCTCGCCCGCGCGAGCCTGGTAATATTGGCCATCGACGAGACGAACTCCAGGTTGGTAGTGCGGCGCTCTCGCCTGAGCGGGAGAGGCCGCGCGAATCTCCGGCCCTGCGTGTAGACGATCAGGGCGATTATCAGCACGCCCTGCCACATCATCCACGGAATCGGAGTGCCGGCGAAGTAGGACATCAGCCCCTCGGACTTGGAGGAGCCGTACCCGTGATGGTACTCGTCGAATCCGATCTTCTCGTCGCGCCTGCCGCGCACAAGATTGGCGGCGAGGACGACGTTATCGCTTTGCCTGATGCCGTTGTTGGCCACGACGAACGGGTCCGCGAGCAGGACGACGCGGCCCTGGCCTGACTTGAAATCGGCCAGCACGGCCGATTTCGCGTCCCCGACGTGGTAGGTGGGATAGTCCTTCCCCCTACTCGTCACCTTGAGCCCGGAAGCGGCGCTCGAGAGGCCCACGCGCTCGACGCCCCGGGTGTAGCCGGACGGCTGGAGCGGGCGCGCGCCGTCCGGGAACTCTTTCGGCGACGTCTCGACGTTCGCCTCGCCGAAATCGACCTGGATCTCCCTGTCGATTATGATGAGCAGGCCGCCCGCTTCGACCCACTCCCTAAGGCGCTCGAACTCTTCCGGGCTCGGGTTCTCTTTTTCAGGGGGCGCGATGATGAAGAGGGCGTCGAGGCCGTAGAGCTTCTCCACGTCGGTGAAAGGGCTTTCGAGCCGCGTGACTCCGTAACCCTGCTCTTCGAGAAGGGTGTAAAACGCGCGCGTGCCGTAGGGCGTCGAGGCATACGAAGATCGATTGCCGTTCAGCTCGGTCTCCGCTTCGGCCTCGGGGCCGGCCATGAAGATGAGATTCAAGATGACGAGCAGGAGAAAAAGCCCGGCTACAATCAGGATCGCGCTCGCGTTCTTTCTCATCTCGGGCTACTCACTTGACGTTGAAGAGCCGGACGTCTTCGAGCATCCAGCCGCTCGGCGAGCGATACAGGATGAATACGGCGGTGGCCGTCTGGTCCTTGCCTTCTCTCTTGATCTTGAGCCCGACATCCATGGCCACGCGGTTGGCGTCGATGTTGTCGACGCGAAGTATCTCCGTCGTCCAGGCAGCGGGAGGGTTTACGGTCAGGCCCTGCACGAATTTCTTCAGGTTGTTTCTGGAGACGACCGTGAAGAGCTTGTCGGACGAAGGCTGCTTTATGAGCGTGTCGAGTTGCCCGACGAAAGCGCGGACGGACTCTTCGACCGGCGCGGTCGCGCTCTCGGCGCGCTCGGCTTTGACGAGCGCTTCACGCGCGGCAAACTGCGCGTCAGACACTTCGGCTTCCGCGACGGCCCGGCGCAGGTAGCGGGCCGCGTCGGCGGGTTTGCCCCGGGCAAGCGCGACCTGACCGAGGGTTATATACGCCCACGCGGTCGATCCTCCGGCCGGAGGGTCGATCTTGATCGCGGCGTTCGCCTCCGCCACGGCCTCGTCGGTCTTGTTGAGCGCCGCGAGCGTTCGCGCGAGCCAGGATCGAATGACGGCGTTTTGCGGGTTCGCGCGCGCGGCCTCTCTCAGCTTCGTCTCGGCCTGCGCGTGCTCGCCCCGGTTGAAGGCGGCGATGCTGTCGTTGAGCAGGGTCTGGCCCCAGGCCCGCACGGGCTTCGCGTCGTTGTCGTAGTCGGTCTGGATGACGAGCTTCTCCGGGTCCACTTCCACCGAGCTGATCTTTTCAGAGGTCTGGATATCGGTGAAAGTGATGTCTTCGGAGGGCACGGCGACGGTCGTCGTGAGCTGCTTGCCCGACGCGGTGACGGCGAGGACCTGGACCGTTACGTCTCCCGTGCCGAGGTTGCGGACGTTGACGCGCTGCGTGCCTTGCTCGCCCGAGGGCTGGGGGACTCCGACGATAATGTCGGGCTCGATTATGGTATCGACCCACTGCTGAAACAGTTTTTCGACTCCCGGCCCGGCCGACTTCGTCAGGGCCGAGCGGAAATCATCGGTCGTGACCACTCTGGTCTGCGGGCCGGTGAAGGCCGAGCGAACCGCCGCGTTGAACTTGTCGCGGCCCGCGGTCTCTGCCAGAAGCCTGAGCACGAGCGGGCCTTTGCCGAAGACTGCGAGGCCGTAGTTGGGCAGCAGGATGGTTTGAAGCCCGAGCTCGGCGTCCCGGCCGGACCGCGCTATGGGCGTATAGTCCCAGCGGAACCGGGAGAAGGCCTCGCGCCCGGCATCTTTGCCGAAACGCTCTTCGAAATAGGTGGCGGCCAGATAGCGTGGGAGCGAGTCCCTCATGAAGGCCGCGCTTCGCGCCTTCTGCGCCGCGCGATCTCCCTGAGCGGCGCGCTGGTCCTGCCCGCGCAGGCGGACGCGCCCGTCGAGCCAGAGTCTCGCGAGGCCGTCGGCCATCCGCTCTATGGTGATGGAGTCGAGGTCGCCCTGCCTGAATATCTGCTCGTTCAGGACGAGCGCGCCGGGCACGTAGATGTTGCCCGCGCGCGGCGACGAGATCACGCGGAAGACCGCGCCCTCGGGCGGCGGGCCGAGCGCCTTGGTCAGGAACCCGACTATGCGGCCCGCTTCCTCGGTCATTCGCGCGAGGCTGGCTTTCACGATCTCGGGAGAGCTCTTGCCGTCCGGCCCCACGGCCTGAAGCCCCGGCTGCGCGTATATTTCGAACCTGACTCCGCCCTGGTCGGAAGCCACGGGCTGGTCGAACGCGCCCGCGACGAAAAAGGGGAGGGAATTGAGCGTCTGCTCGAACGTGAAGCT
>DATLMR010000142.1:0-11576 GCA_035537555.1 Blastocatellia bacterium | reverse complement strand
GCGTATCTATGGAGGTGACTCGCACGACCGGCCCGTCCAGGTATTCGAAGGCCTCCTCGTTGATCACCGCCGTAAGCTCGCCCGCCATGCCGCCCGTGCGCGTCGCCTCGTGCAGGATGATGACCTTGCTCGTCTTCCTGACCGATTCCAAAATGGTCTCCCGGTCGAAGGGCATCAGGGTGCGGAGGTCTATCACTTCCACGTCGAGCCCTTCCTGCTCCAATCGCTCAGCGGCTTCGAGCGCCGTGTAGACCATCGCCCCGTAGGTGATGATCGACAGGTCCGCGCCTTCGCGCCGGATGGCCGCCTTGCCTATCGGGACTACGTAATCGTCGGAGGGCAGCTCCTGCTTGATCTTCGGATTGCGATAGAGAAGCTTGTGCTCGAAAAAGAGCACGGGGTCGTCGTCGCGAATCGCGGCCTTGATCAACCCCTTCGCGTCGTAAGGCGTCGAGGGCTCGACCATCTTAAGCCCGGGCGTGTTGAGGAAGAACGACTCGACGTTCTGCGAGTGGAAAGGGCCGCCGTGCACCCCGCCCCCGCACGGGCCGCGAACGACCATCGGAATCCCGATGCCCTGGCGATAGCGGCTCTTCGCCGCGTAGTTGGTCAGGACGTCGAAGCAGCACGAGATGAAATCTATGAACTGCATCTCCGCCACCGGCCTCATCCCCATCATCGCGGCCCCGCATGCGGCCCCGACTATCGCGCTCTCGGATATGGGCGTGTCGATGACGCGCCCGGCTCCGAATCTATTCTGGAAGCCTTCGGTGACCTTGAAGGCCCCCCCGTAAGCGCCGATGTCTTCGCCGATGAGAAAGACGCTCTCGTCGCGCTCCATCTCTTCCCAGAGCCCCTGACGCACCGCTTCAAGTAGTGTGATTGCCGCCATTCTTACCTTTCGATTGCCTGTGTGCCGACCGCTTTCGCTTCGTCTCCGGCGAAGACGCCTCCGAGCGCCCCTTCGGGCTCGCACTCGGGCTGGCTCTCGGCCCAGGCGAGGTCTTCGTCGAGGAGCGCCTCGGCCCTCGTTTTGACTTCCGCCACCTCCGACGAGGCGGCGACCTCTTGATCGAGGATCTCTTTTTCGAGCCGCGCGATCGGGTCGCGGCCGCGCCACTCTTCGAGCATCGCCTTCTCCACGTAGGATTGATTGTCGTGCGCCGCGTGGCCTTTCATGCGAAAGGTCTTCGCCTCGATGAAGGTAGGGCCGCCGCCCGAGCGCGCGAGGTCTACGGCGCGCCTCGACGCTTCGAAGACGGCCGTGGCGTCATTGCCGTCCACGATCTCCGACGGCATGCCGTAGGCTTTGGCGCGGTCGGCGAGATTCTCGATTCGCATCTGCTTGCTCGTGGGCGTGGTGTAGGCGTAGCCGTTGTTCTCTCCGACTATCACGAGCGGGAGGTTCTGCACGGCGGCGAAGTTCGCCGCTTCGTGGAATGCCCCGGTGCTGGTCGCGCCGTCCCCGATATAGACCATCCCGACGGTCTTTTTCCCCTGCATCCTGGTGGCGAGCACGACTCCGTTCATCACGGCCACGAGCGTGCCGAGCGGGCTTACGGTTCCGATGAACCCTCTCCTCAGGTCGGTGAAGTGTATGTTCTGGTCGCGCCCTCGCGTAGGGGCGGAGCCGCGCGCAAGGTAGGAAGCGAAGACTTCTCGCGGGAGCGCGCCCATCACGAGCATCGCTCCGAGATCGCGAGTCAGCGGAGAGACGATGTCGTTATGGCCCTTATCGAGGGCGTACGCCGAGCCGACGGCGGTGCCTTCCTGGCCGAGGCTGCGAAAGAGGCCGCCTTTGATCTTGCCCTGCTTGAGCAGGTTCTCCAGCCTCTCTTCGAGCGACCTCGTGAGCCACATAAAATAGAGCAGGTCGAGCTTCCGCGCTTTGTTAAGTTCCATAGTCGAGACTAAATCTGTGTGGCCATGCCGTGAACGTCTTCGGCGGCCTCGTGCAGCCCTTCCGATACCGTGGGATGCGCGTGCATGGTGTGGATCAATTCTTCGACGGTCGCTTCATTCTGCAAAGCGACACACCCTTCGACGATCAGCTCCGTGGCGTGGGGGCCGATGATGTGAAGGCCGAGCACCTCATCATACTTCGCGTCGCTCACGATCTTGACCAGGCCTTCGGTCGCGCCCTGTATCTGGGCTTTAGCGAGGATCGGCGTGGGGAACTTGCCGACCTTGACTTCGTAGCCGCGCTCTTTGGCCTTCGCCTCCGTGAGCCCGACGCTCGCGACTTCCGGCTGGCAATAGGTGCAGTTGGGCACGTGATCGTAATTGATCGGGCGCGGATTGCGGCCCGCGATCGTCTCCGCCGCGACGATTCCTTCGGCCGAGGCGACGTGCGCGAGCCAGGGGGTCGGGACGACATCTCCGATGGCGTAGACTCCGGGCGCCGAGGTCCGCATGTGATCGTCGACCTTGATGTAGCCGCGCTGATCCACGTCGATCCCGAGGTTTTCAAGCCCGAGCCCGTCGGTGTAGGCGCGCCGGCCGGTGGCGACCAGGAGCTTATCCGCGACGAACTCGCGGTCCGCGTCGCCCACGCGCGCGGTCACGCGCACCTGCCCGGCTTCCTTCGCCGCAGCCTTGAAGTTGGCGCCCGTGAAAGCCTTGATGCCCTGCTTCTTGAACGATTTTCCGAGCTCGGCGCTTATCTCCTCGTCTTCGATGGGAAGCATGCGGGGCAGCAGCTCAAGGATCGTCACGTCCGAGCCGAAGCGCGCGTACATGGACGCGAACTCGACGCCCACGGCCCCCGCCCCGAGCACGATAAGGGATTTCGGAACCTCGTTAAGCTCCAGTATCTCGTCGCTCGTGATGACCTGCTGCCCGTCGATTTCGAGGCCGGGAAGCGAGCGCGGGGCCGAGCCCGTGGCGATGATGATGTTCCTGGTCTCTACCGTCTGGGCCGACCCGTCCGCTCCCGTGACGGTGATCCGGCCCGCGTTCTCGATGCGCGCGGCTCCCTTGAAGGTTTGAATCTTGTTCTTCTTCATCAGGAACTCGACGCCCTTGGAGAGCTTGAGCACGATCTTGTTCTTGTTCTTCTGCGCCTGAGGCAAGTCGAGCGAGACGCCTTCCGTGACGACTCCGATACTCCTGGCGTGCTTGAACTCGTCGAGGACATCGGCCGTGTGCAGGAGGGCCTTCGTGGGTATGCATCCACGGAGCAGGCAGGTGCCGCCCAGGTTCTTGTCTTTTTCGACGATTGCCGTGCGAAGGCCTACCTGCGCGGCCCTGATCGCGGCGACGTAGCCGCCCGGCCCCGCGCCGATAACCACTACATCGAACACTTCATTATTTGAGCTCAATTTAGCTAAAGCCTCCTTTTCTCCTGTGCGATCGCCAACCGCGCGGCCCCGGCCCGGTCCGGCGCGCTAGTTCAGAGCCACGTGGATCTCGTCGCCTTCGACCTTGACTTCGAACTTCTCGACTCTGGCCGTTGCGTTCACCGGCGACACGCCCGTTCCAAGATTGAAGGTCCATCCGTGCCAGGGGCACTGAACGGTGAGGTTGGCGGGATCGCAATAGCCTTCGCCCAGCGGACCGCCCCGGTGCGGGCAGGTATTGTCGAGCGCGTAAAACTCTCCGTTAATATTGAAAAGAGCGATTCGATTCCCGTTAACTTCGACCACCATGCCTTCGCCCGATGGCAGGTCGGATTTATTTGCTACCTTAACGAATTCTCCCATCTTAATCTCCCGGTACTCATACTCGTCTGCTCACTGTCTAATAATAGTTGTAGCGAGCGACTGACCATCTTAGCAACACGGTCGCGGACGTTTCAAGCTCGTTTGCCTGACCTTTATCTGACCGGGGCCGCGCGGCAAACTCGACGCGGCCGTAACGTGCCGGTAAGGTAATAACCCCCGAGAGGCCGGAGACGGCCCGCGCGATCATAGCCCCCGCGCCGTCCCGCCTGGAGCCCGCGTGCGGGTAATTCAGCCGAAATCCGGCCATATTTGTATTTTCGTGTCCCGAGCTTGTAAGGCTCGCTCCCTTGTTCGCGCCATTCACACCTTCCAGGCTCGCCCTAGCAGCCTAATTGTCCACATCAGGTTATGGCACCAGCCTTGCCCTATTACACTATGCAACCGCCGCCAGGAGTGAACCGGCGCGTCCAACTTCAAAAGGCAAAATGCAAGCCCTGTGCGCGGCCCCGGTTCAGCTCCCGTTCGCGGGTACGGGTGCATTTGTCTGAATACCAGGAGTAGAAGGAGGAACGAAACATGGGTAAACGGGTGATAGCGATGTGCATGGTCGTGCTCGTCGGCGTGTTATTCTCGCCGCGGGTAAACTTTGCGCAACATACCGATAAGTCAAACCCGCCGGTCGGAGAGTCGAAAAAACAGTCTGACAAAACGAACCAGAGGACCAACACCTCAAGCGGTCAGAAGAGTACTTCCAGCGACAACACCTCTGCCGGAAACCGTAATCAGATGCTGGACAGTTCCGACCGGCGCTTCGTTATGGAAGCGGCGCACAGCGGAATGGCCGAAGTCGACCTGGGCAAGCTCGCAGTCGAGCGCGCCTCGAGCGACGAAGTCAAGCAGTTCGGCCAGCATATGATAGATGACCACAGCCGCGCCAATACCGAGTTGATGCAACTGGCGTCCGGAAAAGGCATAACCCTGTCGATGGACATGGCCACGGGCACCCAGGACATGAGCTCGCCCGAGGCGAAAGCCGGGCCGCAGAAGATGTCCGGCACCGACACGAGTGGAACGACTTCTTCAGGCACGGGCACGAGCAGCTCTACCTCTTCGAGCGCGACCGGCAGCGGGTCCGGAAGCGGGAGCGGAAGCGGGAGCGGAAGCGGGTCCACGGCAGGGACGCGCTCTGGCACCGGAACGAGTATGCAGAGCTCGTCGGGTAGCAACACGTCGTCATCCCGGGCTCAGGGCGGGGACGACGCGAAGATGATGCACAAGCACCATGCGCTTGTGGCCAAGCTATCGAGCCTTTCCGGCGCGGAGTTTGACCGCGAGTACATGCGCCAGATGGTGAAAGACCATAGCGACGCCGTCGAATTGTTCCAAAAAGAGGCGAGCCGAGGTAAGGACACCGATCTGAAGGGATTTGCAGCCAAGACCCTGCCCGCCATTCAAGAGCACTTGCGGATGGCTCGCGAGCTGGCCGGGAAAACCGGGGGAAGCGGAAATTCCACGAAAAGCAAATCGACCTCCGGCAACAACTAAGAACGGCAGAATATCCTTATAAGCTTTGGGGGCGTCTTAACGAAGACGCCCCCAGGCCTTGCCTGCCCGATTCGCTCACTAATCCTTGTAAATCTCGATTACGACTTTGCCGTCCTCAAAGACGTAGCCGCGATACATGCCCGCCGAGTTGAAAGGCATGGCGATGTTTCCCGCCTTGTCTATCGCGATGACTCCGCCTTCGCCTCCGAGCTTCACGAGCTTATCCATTACGACCGTGTTGGCGGCGTCTTTGAGGGAAAGACCTTTGTACTCCATCAGGGCGCTTATGTCATAGGCGACCACCGACCTGATGAAGTACTCTCCGTGCCCCGTGGCCGAGACGGCGCAGGTCCTGTTGTTGGCGTAAGTGCCGGCCCCGATGATGGGAGAGTCGCCCACGCGGCCGTATCTCTTGTTGGTCATGCCGCCCGTGCTGGTTCCGGCCGAGAGATTGCCCGCCCGGTCGAGCGCCACGGCTCCGACCGTGCCGAACTTGTGATCGTCTCCCGCTTCGTTCGCCGTCGAATTGCCCGACGGCTTGGCGGGCGTCGTCTCGCGCGCAGGCTCCTTCTTCACGCTCTCGGCTTTCTCTTTCTCTTTTGCCCGCTCAAGCTCCTTCCACCTTCGCTCGGTGTAGAAGTACTTCGGGTCGATGAGCTCGATGCCGTTCTGCTTCGCGAAGGCTTCCGCGCCTTCTCGCACCATCAAGACGTGCGGAGATTTCTCCATCACGAGGCGCGCGAGGCTTATGGGGTTCTTGATATGTTTGACCCCGGCGACCGCGCCCGCCTTGAGGGTAGCCCCGTCCATTATCGAAGAGTCGAGCTCGTTCGCCCCTTCGTTGGTGAAGACGGCGCCCTTCCCGGCGTTAAAGAGCGGCGAGTCTTCGAGTATCCTGATGGTCGCCTCGATGGCGTCGAGCCCGGTGCCGCCGCTCTTGAGTATGTTGTGGCCCGCGAGCAAGGCCTCCGATAGCTTATCCTTATATGCCTTTTCGAGCTCGGGCGTCATGCTCTCTTTCAATATCGTTCCCGCCCCTCCATGAACGACGAGCCTGAAGGGTCGGGCCTCCTGCGCGTGAGAAAATCCCGGCAGGCTTATAGCCAGAAGCAGGGTGATGGGTATGGACGGTAAGACTCCACGGAGAGTTCGTGACCGGATCTTCATGTCTCCTCCAGATTGGTTATGTTCGATCTTCGATTCCAAGGATGGCACATCGGCGTTGCCGCATCAAGCTACCCGAAATGTAAATTGCCGCCGGTCCCCGTTTCCATTATCCTGTTGCCTCCGCCGGGGCCTCAATCTCGCGGCGGCAGGGGAGGGCAGATGCCGATGGTCGCACCCTTATTGAATTCGTGCTCGAAGCCGCGCGCGAGGCTGCTCGCCTTCGCCGCCTGTGCCGTCTTCCTGTTAGTGCCGCAAGCGCCCCGGAGCCAGGCCCGGCCGCCGTCGCCCGGGCCGTTGCTCGTCGCCCATAGGGGAGCCTCCGCGTACGCGCCGGAGCACACGCTCGCCTCCTACCGCCTTGCCGTCGAACAGGGCGCGGATTTCGTCGAGCAGGACTTGCAGGTTACCAGAGACGGAGCGTTGATATGCCTGCACGACGCCGATCTTTCGAGGACCACCAACGTCGCGGAGGTCTTCCCCGGCCGCGCGGCCGTGCGCGACCCCGAAGGACGCGGCGCGGGCCATCGCGGCTACTTCGCCGTCGATTTCACTCTGGCCGAGATCAAGCGGCTAGACGCGGGCTCGTGGTTCAATCGCGCCAACCCGTTCGCCGCGCGCGAGTCTTACGCGAAAGAGAAGATACCGACGCTCGAAGAGGCGATGAAAGAGGTGGGCGACCGGGCGGGCCTGTACGTCGAGCTGAAATACTACCGCTTCTACAAATCGCTCGGGCACGACCCGGCCGCGAAGCTCGCGCGGGCGCTCGCCGCCGGCCGGTTCGACCGCGCGCCCGGAGTCGGGCGAATTTTCATTCAGTCGTTTTCAAAAGAGAGCCTGCTCCGCTTTCGCGACCTCGCGCCCGAGTACGCGCGCGTTCAGCTGCTCCCGATGACGGACCCCATGCGCGAAAAAGATACCGCCAGAGCCACGCCCGAGCTTGCCGCGGAGATCGCCTCTTACGCGCGCGGTGCGGGGCCGAGCAAAGCGATGCTTGCGACCGCGGACGATGTCGCCGTCTTTCACGGCGCGGGGCTGCTGGTCCACCCTTACACGTTTCGCGGCTCGACCACGCCGGTCAATCGGCGCGCGCTCGACGAGAAGCAGGCCAACGGCTCAACCCTCCGCGCGGACATAATCGCCGACATACGCCGGTATGTCGGGCTCGGAATTGACGGCGGGTTTACCGACTACCCCGACCTGTGGAAAGAGGCCACGGGTCCGAAGTGAGGGGCTCGCCTAATCAGCCCGGCCCCGCGATCACCGCGAAGCCGGACCAGTAGCGCGGGTGTTTGAGCGAATCGCTCTCGATGAGCCTCGAAGCGGCGAGCTGCATCGCCACGGCCGCGCGCCTGCCCTTTCTTATCTCCCGGTGAAAATCGAGCATCAACTCCTCCGTGACCGCCGGGTCCGCTCGCCACTGGCTCATGACGAATTCCCCGCAGCCTGACGCCGCGAAGGCCCACGACATAGCGATCGTTCCTTCCCCGCTACCCGCGGCCGGTCCCACGCGCTCGCAAGATGACAGGGCCACCAGATCGGCCGCCAGAGCCAATCCTGCGATCTCCCACGCCTGGAGACGCCCGTCTTCCCCGCGAGCCTCTCCCTTGCGCGCCAGCCTCAGGTCGGAGTATAGCGGGCTCCGGTCGTCGATTACGCAGGGAGCGGAGAAATGGAGCCTCAAGGCCTTCGCGGCTTCAGACTTCACTCGCTCTTCGCGAGCTTGCGCGCCCTCGATCACACGGCCCGCGCGCGGCCCGTACAGATCCGCTACTCTACGGGCCTCTCCCGCCCTCCCTTCGGGCAAGGAGCTATCGACGGCGAGCAACTCCACCTGGCTCCTGCCCGGAGCAGGCTTCGCCCTCCGTCGCCCCATCAGGCGCAGGGCGGAAAACGAGGGCACGTAAGAGATCGCGTGATCTTCGACAAGGAACCGGTCGCGCGAGGACTTCAACGCGGGGAAGGGAAGGCTCCAGAGAGAAGAGTCAGGGACGACGCAAATCGAGGCTTTACCCTCAAGCTGCTTGCTCGCGGGCTTCAATAAAATTTCGTACAGCTCGCGCGAAGCAGGCTCGAAACCGTCGTCTCCGCGCGCGAGGGCTTCCCGGAAGCGGCCCACCCTATCGACCAGCTCCTTGCGAGTGATGTCGATCGCGTAGACGTTCAAAACGGAAGGCCTGCCGTTACGGCCGGACGGCGGCACGCTCGAAGAGCGGGGCCGGGCCTGTTGCCCTTCCTCTTCCGGCTTCGCGGGAGCCGGTTCGGAGTCCCCGGTGAGGGCGAACAGGTACGTCCGGTCTTCCATCACCGTGAACTCGAGCAGGGCGGTGCGCGTGGAGCCGGAAAGGCTTGCCGCCTCTTCCGCGCTCACGGCTTCGACCTCACCCCTTCGCGCCGGTAAATCAGGGTGGGCCGCGTATATCCTTCTCAGCAGGGCCGCGTATTGAAGCCTCGCCGTCCGGAGTCGCGTCCGCAGGGGCGACACCCTCTTCGGGTCCGCGCGGCCGGAGCCTCCCTCGCGGTTTATCTGGCTGCTGAGGGATGCGAGCGTATCCTTCGCCTTTCGCTCCTGCGCCTGCTCATACGCGCTCAATCCTCGATCGATCCCGACTTTTCCGATCCCCATCGCTTCTTCGAGGTCGTTATTCTTGGCGCGCTCGGCGTAGTGAAATGCCTCGGCCAGACTGTTTTCGCCAAGCAGCAGCTCGACCATCGCGAGGTAAGGCGCTCTTTGATCCTGCGCGGAGCTTCGCTGCCCCGACTCGCCTCTCCGGGTGCGGTCGCGCGCGGTCTCGACGGCGCTTATCGATTCGTCGAGGGCCGCGCGCGCCTGAGCGAAATTCTTCAACGCGCGATAAGAAGCGCCCGCCGTGAAGCGCGCGCGCCAGAGCGTCTCCGCGTCGTCGACCTGCGCCGACAGGGCCGCCGCCCTGCTCGAATACTCTATTGCCTGCGCGTAGAGATGCTGGGAGAGATAGACTGCGGCCATCTTGGATAGAGCGCCCGCTACGCCTTCGATGTCTCCGATAGATTCGGCCTGCGCGAGGCCGCGCCGGTAAGAGCCGAGCGCGGCCTCGTATTCGCCGAGCGCGTAGAGCGCGTTCCCGATGCTTGCCAGAGCGTTCGCGGCTTCTCTTTTTTCGCCGAGGGCTTCGTAGCGGGCCAGCGCGTCGTTGTAGGATTTCAATGCCGCCGCATAATCGCCGAGCGCGTAATACACGTCCGCTATGCCGCGCGAAGCCGAGGAAGCGTCGGCCTCGCTCATCATCTCTTCGGCGAGGGCGAGGCTCTCTTTGTAAGCTTCGAGCGCCGCGCCGTAATCTCCCAGGCGATGCCGAATGAGCCCGATGCCTCGGAGCGCGTCGGCGGTCTTCTTCTTATCCCCGAGCGCGCGCCGGAGCTTGAGGCTTTGCTCGTAGTAATCCAGCGCGAGGTCGTAGTTGCCCTGAGAGAAGCGGGCGAGCGCGATGCTCGAAATCGCGCTGTCGATCCCTTCCCTGTTGCCTTCAGCCTCCTCGATGGCAAGCCTCTTCTCGTAGGAGCGGACGGCCAATTCGTAATTACCCTGCGAGTATTGCACGCTGCCGATGTTGTGAAGGGCGGCGGCCACGCCCGCCGCCTGTTGCAGCCTCTCGAAGAGCGCGCGCGCCCTGCCGTAATTTTCGAGCGCCGGGCCGTAATCGCCCTGCTGATAGTAGGCGTTCCCTATGTTGTTGAGCGAAGCCGCCACGTCGGCCCTCGCGCGAACGGTCTCGCGCAACGCGAGGCTCTTCTTGAAGAATTCGAGCGCCGGTCTGAAATCGCCGAGGCTGTAATAAACATTCGCGATGTTGTCGAGCGCGTCAGCCATCCCGACGCGATTGGACGACTTTTCAAAAAAGGCCAGCATCTTCTTATAAGCGTCCAGAGCGGGGCCGAAGCTTCTCCGGGCGAGGTGGGACTGCCCGATGTAGTCCAGGGCCTCTACCGCGCGAGCATCGTCGCCCGTGGCTTCAAAATAGGCGAGCGCCCTGTTGAAGTTTTCGAGCGCCAGGTCGTGACTGCCCCGGGTTTGATGGAGGTTCCCTATGTCCAGAAGCGTGGAAAAGGCCCTTGCTTTATCGCCCATGCGTTCGGCTACGTCGCGCGCGATAAGGTAGGTTTTCAGCGCGTCGGCATATTTCCCGTCCTCCTTGAAATCGCCTCCGCGCCGGATCAGGGCGAGCCACAGGTCGGTCTTCACCAGATCGCTTCCGGCGGTCAGCAGGCCCGCGCGGTCGGCGTCGGTCGGGGCGGCCGCGAGCGATGCGGCAAACTCATCAACGACGGAAAGGTCGTCGGGGCGATTCCAGAGCGGGTCTTTCGCGGCGAGGGAGAAGTGTTCAGAGGCGGGAGCATCCCGCCATATCTTCCAGGCTCCGTCCTCTTTGATCAGGGCGATCTTGCGGGCGAGCTTTTCGGTGGACTCGCGGCCTCGAACTCTGCCGCTCAGGTCGGCGCGAGCTTCGAGAATCGCCCTGCCGTCCTCCGATTCGACGGCCGATATGACGAGATTCGACAGGGTGTAATCGCCCGCGTCGAAAAGGGCCTGTATCTCTTTTACGCGAGCGGCCAGAAACGGCGACTTCGCGCTCCACAGGCTGACGTTCGCCTCCAGGTCTTCGCGGCCGATAGAGGCGAAATACCCGGTCACGACTTCCGTTATCGACGCATCAGCTTGAGCCTGCGCCCTCGCGGTCTCCGAATAGACAAGGCCCGGCTCTTTTAGAGGGGCGAGGGCAAAGTAGAAGAGAGCTATGATGATTCCCGAGCCGATTAATCTTTCGCGCCGCATGGTCTGTCTCTCCTGATGATAGAGCTCGATTCAGGTACAGCACGTAAAAAGAGAAGCGAGGACGGCAATTAAGATCAGGTCGGTTAGACACCATGTGCGGCGGGTTTGTTCCGGCGCGAGGGCATCATTGCTCCGCGCCGGAATCAAATGACATTAGACGGCGGTGCGCCGGTGAGCGATTATTCTGAGCAGGCCGATCACCGCCAGGTGCACGAGCAGGTACACGATCAGGGCAACTATGTACGAGAGCCTGAACCTGACCGCGCCCGCGCCCGGGTCATCGACAAGCCCCCGGAAGGGGGCGAGCAGAGGTGACGCGAGGGCGTCGATGAATCTCTTGAAACCGTTCGAATCCCGCGCGCCGATAAGCTCCAGGATTATCTCAAAGATCG
>DATLMR010000141.1:0-11742 GCA_035537555.1 Blastocatellia bacterium | reverse complement strand
CCTGGTTTTCGGGAACTGCCCGGTGGCCGACGCGCGAATTTAAGGTAAGGAGTGATAAGGACTTTCTATGGAACTATCGTTAGTTCTGATTAAAGGAATGCAATCGATTTCAAATGGAATTAAAGAGGGAGCGAAGGCTTTTTTGCGGCCACGAATTCTGTTGACCTGCTCCGCCATAATCGCAATGGCGCTCAACGCAACGGCGGCCCTTGCCCAGTCACGGCAGGCCACGACGCACGAAGCCGGGGGCGAGGCGAATCTGAGGCTTCCCGATCTATCCCGGGTCGACTTTATGGGGATTGACGGCCACACCCTGCTGCTTATGGGCCTGGTCATCTGTTTTCTGGGCCTGTTGTTCGGCCTGCTGATCTACCAGAATTTAAAGAAGCTTCCCGTACACGGGTCGATGCGCGAGATTTCGGAGCTTATTTACGAGACTTGCAAGACCTACTTGGTTACACAAGGGAGATTCATACTCATCCTCGAAGCATTCATCGCCGTGATCATCGTGCTCTATTTCGGCTTCCTGCTGAGATTCGAAGCGCTGCGGGTCATTATCATCCTGCTTTTCAGCCTCGTCGGAATCGCCGGAAGCTACGGGGTCGCGTGGTTCGGAATCCGGGTCAATACGTTCGCCAACTCTCGCACGGCCTTCGCCGGGCTTCCCGGAAGACCTTTCCCGATTTATGCCATCCCGCTTAGAGCCGGTATGAGCATAGGCATGCTCTTAATCAGCGTAGAGCTGCTCATCATGCTCTGTATCCTCCTCTTCATTCCCGGCGACTACGCGGGCCCGTGCTTCATCGGGTTCGCCATCGGCGAGAGCCTGGGCGCGGCGGCTCTGAGAATAGCCGGAGGAATCTTCACGAAGATTGCCGACATCGGGTCGGACCTCATGAAGATCGAATTCAAGATCAAAGAAGACGACGCGCGAAACCCGGGAGTCATCGCCGACTGCACGGGCGATAACGCGGGCGACTCGGTCGGCCCGACCGCCGACGGCTTCGAGACGTACGGCGTGACGGGCGTGGCCCTTATCACGTTCATCCTGCTCGCCGTCTCCAACCCGACGGTCCAGGTCCAGCTGCTCGTCTGGATATTCATGATGCGCATCATGATGGTGGTGGCAAGCGCCCTCTCATACTTCATCAACGAAGCGTGGGCGAAGTCCAGGTTCGAGAACGCGGAGACGATGGATTTCGAAGCGCCGCTCACGTCCCTCGTCTGGATAACCTCGGTCATCTCGGTCGTGCTGACCTACGTGGTCTCTTACCTGATCGTCCCCTTGCTCGGAGGAGATTCCACTCTGTGGTGGAAGCTTGCGACGATCATCTCGTGCGGGACGCTCGCCGGGGCGATCATCCCGGAGCTGGTCAAAGTGTTCACCTCGACCAACTCCCGGCACGTTCAGGAGGTAGTCACCTCCTCGGCCGAGGGCGGCGCGTCGCTCAACATTCTCTCGGGATTGGTCGCGGGCAATTTTTCCGCCTACTGGCTGGGGATGAGCATAGTCGCGCTGATGGGAATCGCGTACGGAGTCAGCACTCTGGGCGTCGGCGCTCTGATGGTGGCCCCGGCCGTCTTTGCGTTCGGCCTGGTCGCGTTCGGCTTTCTCGGGATGGGGCCGGTCACGATTGCCGTGGATTCGTACGGCCCGGTCACGGACAACGCGCAGTCGATCTACGAGCTGTCGCTGATTGAGACGATTCCCGGCATAGAGAAGGAACTCAAGAGGGATTACAACTTCGACGTGAACTTCGAGAGGGCCAAGCACCTGCTCGAAGAGAACGACGGCGCGGGAAACACTTTCAAGGCAACGGCCAAGCCCGTGCTGATCGGGACGGCCGTCGTCGGGGCCACGACCATGATCTTCTCGATCATCATGGCTCTGACCTCGGGGCTGACGGTGAATACCGAAAGCCTGTCGCTGCTCCACGCGCCCTTCGTCCTCGGTCTCATCACCGGCGGAGCCGTAATCTTCTGGTTCACCGGCGCATCCATCCAGGCCGTGACGACCGGCGCATATCGCGCCGTCGAGTTCATCAAGCGCAACATCAAGCTCGACGGGAGCACGAAAGCGTCGATCGCGGACAGCAAGAAAGTCGTGGAGATTTGCACGAAGTATGCCCAGAGCGGAATGTTCAACATCTTTCTGACGGTCTTCTTCTCCACGCTCGCCTTCGCGTTCGTGGAGCCGTTCTTTTTCATCGGGTACCTGATCTCGATAGCGATCTTCGGACTCTATCAGGCGATCTTCATGGCCAACGCGGGCGGCGCGTGGGACAACGCCAAGAAGGTCGTGGAGGTCGAGAGAAGAATGAGCGGGACTCCGTTGCACGACGCGTCGGTCGTCGGAGACATGGTGGGAGATCCGTTCAAGGACACGTCTTCCGTGGCCTTGAATCCCGTCATCAAATTCACGACGCTCTTCGGCCTGCTCGCAGTCGAGCTGGCCGTGAAGCTGACGCACGATGTGGGTCCGATGATAAGCCATATACTGGCCGCCGCCTTCTTCATCATCTCGATATACTTCGTGTGGCGCTCTTTTTACGGCATGCGGATCGGGAAGGATAATTAAAGCGGCGTCGAACCGGCGTCCGGCACGAGACGCCGCGAAACTGTAATGACCGGGAGGCGCGGGTGTAATCCCGCGCCTCTTCGCTTCTACCGGCCCCTTTCGAGGCCCTTCTAGACCACGTCCCGGAATCGATGCTAGTATAAATCCATGTCGTCCAGAAGTAGCCACCCGGTGCGGGTGACCCGCGAGGTTAATAAATCACGAGCATTCAAGAGGGTCCGGGTATGAGCAGGCGAAGCGAATGGACCCCGAAGCGGGTTGCCGACAGGATATGCACGAACGCGGAGCACGCGGCACATCACCGGTGGATCATGGGCATGCTCTTCCTGCTGGAGCTTCTGGGTTGCACGATCCTTCCGCTTCCGATGGCGTTGATAATGGTGGCCCTCGTGACGGCGGCCCCTCTGAAATGGGCCAGGTTCGCCTTAAGCGCAAGCCTCGGCTCGATCGCGGGAGGGATCCTGCTTTATATCATCGGCCGCGCGTTCTTCAGCTCGGCCGGAAGCTCTCTGATAAGCTACTACGGCAGCGAGGGCCGGTGGAGCGATATCATCGGATGGTTCAACGGCGAATGGGGAATAGTTCTGATAGTGATCGCGGGGGTGACGACCGGCCTGTTTCGCATCGCCAGCCTCGCGGCCGGATTCACCGGTATGACCCCCGTCGTATTCGTTATTTTTCTGGCGGCGAGCCGCTTTGTCAGATGGTTCGGCGAAGCCTACGCGATCATGTACATGACCAGGCGGCTCAAAGTCTGGCCGAAACGGTACTATACTTACGCCACGGTCGGAGCCGCGGCCATCGTAGTGGTTACCCTGCTGGTCGTGAGCCTGGTGGTCTAAATTTTCGCCGCCATACTCCGGGCCAAGGTTGCAAAGCTAAGGGGTATGCGGTCATAATTGTCGGCTATCATTTCATTCACGGAGATATTATGGCGGAAGATAAAGTATTAAAGAGCGGGCAAATTACTCTACCTCGGATCCTCTTCCTTCTGGTGGCAGGCGGACTCATCACGGCCACGGTCGCGCTCGGGGGCGTATGGCTGGCGGTCGGCTACTGGATGATAACGATAACTCTCTGCGTGCTGCTCTACCTGATCTCGATCGATTATGGGGTCACTCTCGATACGAGCGATTACAAGGCACAGTCTCTGGCCCAGGCCGCGGCTCTGAACAGCGAGGCAGGCGAGGCCCCGAGGAGCGCGCTGGCCGAGGCGAAGGCACGGCGGAAACCCACCCGCGTCACCAAGCGGAGAAGGTGAGCTTGAGATACGGTAGCGGTAAGGTCCGGCGGGGTACATCATGGCCCTCGAAACAGAGGCAAGATTCGGGCCTCGTCCTGCATCGATGAGTCGGTCGCGCACCGGCGTCAAGAGGCATCCGCGCTTGACAAGAAAATGGCCGCGTGTAGACTAAAAGTCTATTTACGATCCGGACCTGACTCGGATTCACCTTATCCTTCAACTAAAAGCCTGTTGCCGGACGCATCTTTTTCAGGCTTTGAATTGAGCATCTCCTGGCGCAATCTTCACGGGCAAACGCAATGCGAGTAATCGATACAAATCTCGGCTACGGACCTGAAGCACCGGCGGCGGCCGACCTCTCGTTGAACGAATTGGCGGATGCCATCGGCAACCTGAAGGAAGTGCCCCGGCTCGACCGGATAATGGAATGGTTTTCGGCGCTCGACCTCAGGCCTCGCGATTACGAGCGATACAGGGTATTCACGAACCGCAAGTATGCAAGGAACCTCGTCGCGCGAAGTGAGTTCGCCGAGATGCTCATGCTGTGCTGGCGCTCGGGGCAGCGCACGCCGATCCACGATCACGGCGGATCGGTTGGGGTGGTGCTCGTTTGCGAAGGGCAATTGACCGAAACGATGTTCGAGCGCGCGCCGGAAGGCCACGTCCGCCCGTATGATACCTTCAGATGGGGCCCAACTTCTCTGACCGGAGCCGATGTTCCCGACATTCACCAGCTTTCGAACCTTCAGCCCGCCGGGCGCGACATGGTGACGCTGCATTGTTACGCGCCCCCGCTCAGCGTGCTGAATACTTACAGCCCAAGAAGCTCGAAAGTGGGGCGGTGGCGAGAAGGCTATTTCTCCGGCGGAGCGGGCATCTGATTTCAACATCTCACCTGGTGCGAGGACCGCTTTTTATCGAGCAGGCCGTCCGATCTTCGATAGCAAAGGAGCCGCCGTTTCCTTCGTAGGCCGACAGCTTCATGAAATACGGATTCCTCATAGATCACAGCAAATGCATCGGATGTCACGCCTGCACAGTCGCCTGCAAGTCGGAGCACGACGTTCCCATCGGCACCAATCGCACCTGGGTAAAGTACATCGAAAAAGGCGAGTACCCGGACACGCGGCGTTACTTCAACGTCCTGAGGTGCAACCACTGCGAGGACGCGCCCTGCGTGACCATCTGCCCCGTCACGGCGCTCTATAAGAGAGATGATGGGATCGTGGACTTCGACGGGCGAAGGTGCATCGGCTGTAAGGCATGCATGCAGGCTTGCCCCTACGATGCGCTCTACATCAATCCCTACACGAACACCGCCGAAAAGTGCAATTTTTGCGCGCACAGGATAGAAACGCAGATCGAGCCCGCCTGCGTTATCGTCTGCCCCGTGCAGGCAATCGTCTCGGGCGACATGAGCGACCCGGTCTCGAAGATATCGCGTCTCATCGCGTCGAATCAAACGCAGGTGAGGAAGCCCGAGGCGGGCACCCGCCCCAAGCTGCATTACATCGAGGCGGATCAGTCGGCTCTCCGGCCCACGGAGCAGACTCACGCGACCGGCTACCTGTGGGCCGAGCGACGCCTTGACCCGATGCTCGCGGACGATCAAGCCTTTGCGGCCGCCGACGCGCAGGCGCGGACCACGTATGACGTAACACACGACAGGCCGTGGGGGTGGAAAGTCTCGGCTTACCTCTGGACCAAGTCGATCTCGGCGGGGGCCTTCTTTGTGGCCGCGCTCGCCCTGGGGCTCGGCTTTGCGCCCAGGCAATGGCTCTTCAACTCGGCGTCTCCGCAAGTATCCTTGATCTTCCTCGTAGCCACCCTGGCGCTGCTGGTTCTCGACCTGAAGAGGCCGGAGAGGTTCTTGAGAATATTGCTCACGCCGCAGTGGAAGTCGTGGCTCGTGATCGGAGGCTACATCCTGCTCATCTATGGAGCCCTGCTTTCGGCCTGGATCGGGGCGATGATTCTGGGGCTTCCCGCTGTCTTGCCCTTCCTGGTATGGTCGGGCGCCCTCTTCGCGGCGCTGACGGCAATCTACTCGGCGTTCCTGTTCCGGCAGGCTCGCGGCCGGGTCTTCTGGCACAGCGCCTTCACGCCTCTTCACCTGCTCGTGCAGGCGATGATCGCGGGGGCCTCGGCACTCATAATAACGGGCGCCGCCAATTCCCTGCTCACGGGCGCGAGGTGGCACGGAGAGGGCTTCGACTTTCTGAGCTACCAGCTTGCAGGGGCACTTATAGCTCACCTGGTCCTGATGACGGCCGAAGTATTCATGCCCGAAGAGAACGTGGAGAAGGCTCGCGCAGCCCGCCTCATCAGCAAAGGGCTGTTCGCCGGATGGTTCTGGGGCGGCGCGGTGGCCGCCGGGGCCTTCGCCCCTTTGATCGCCCTCGCAACCGGCCTCGCGCAGAATGACGCCCTCGCGATGGCCGCCTCCATACTGGCTCTGGGAGGGCTTTTCATCTGGGAGCACATCTGGGTGCAGGCCGGCCAGGCCGTACCTCTAAGCTGAGTCGATCAGTCTGAGGCGGCTCGCCCGAGCGCACAGGAGAGATATGTTCAGGAAGCGTGACGATAGGTCCGGCCCTAAGAAGCCGGATGAGAGCCAGCCGGCTCAGAACGATCAAAGCGCCTCGCGCTTGTCCAACTTTCCCCCTTATGAGAGATGGGATGACTGGGTCGAATACGACGCGAAGCGATGGCCCGAAAAAGTCGAGCGGCGGTATTCGCTCGTGCCCACCATATGCTTCAACTGCGAGTCCGCCTGCGGACTCCTGGCCTATGTCGATCAGGATACGGGGGAGATAAAGAAGCTGGAGGGCAATCCTCTCCACCCCGGCTCGCGCGGCCGCAACTGCGCCAAAGGCCCGGCCACGATCAACCAGATCCACGACCCCGAGCGCATCCTCTTCCCGCTCAAGCGCGTGGGCGCGCGCGGCGAAGGGCGATGGGAGCGCACGACCTGGGACGAAGTGCTCGACACCTTCGCGGAGAGGATTCGCAAGGCTCTCGTCGAAAACAGGCGGGATGAAGTGATCTATCACGTCGGACGCCCCGGCCACGACGGGTACATCGACCGGGTGCTTCAAGCGTGGGGGGTCGACGGGCATAACTCTCACACGAACATCTGCTCTTCATCGGCGAGAGTCGGCTACGCGCTATGGCAGGGGGCCGACAGGCCCTCGCCCGATTACGCGAACGCGCGCTTCATCCTGCTCTTAAGCTCGCATCTCGAAACCGGCCACTATTTCAACCCGCACGCGCAGCGGATCATCGAGGGCAGGTCCTCGGGCGCGAAGATCGCCGTCGTCGATCCTCGCCTCTCGAACACTGCCTCGATGGCAAATTACTGGCTCTCTCCCTACCCGGGGACCGAAGCCGCCCTGCTTCTCGCGATGGCATCGGTGATCCTGCGGGAAGATAGGTACGACAAGGAGTTCATGCGGCGGTGGGTGAACTGGGAAGACTTCCTTCGCAACGAGAGGCCCGAGCTCCCTTCGACGTTCGATTCATATATCGAAGCGATTAAAGAGCTCTACTCCGAATACACCCCAGAGTTCGCCGCGACCGAGTGCGGGGTGGAGGCGGAAAAGATCGTCACCATCGCGCGGGAGATCGCCTCGGCCGGATCGCGCTTCGCCTCTCACGTATGGCGGAGCGCCGCCTCCGGCAATCTGGGAGGCTGGCAGGTGGCGCGCGCTCTGATGTTTCTCAACGCGCTCACGGGCAGTATCGGCACGGAGGGGGGCGTCTCTCCGAACGTCTGGAACAAGTTCGTTGCCGCGCCGTTTTCCAGGCCCGCTCCGCAAAAGACATGGAACGAGGTGCTCTGGCCGCGCGAGTACCCCCTGGCGCATCACGAGATGAGCTTCCTCTTTCCGCACTTTTTGAAACAGGGGCGCGGGCACGTCTCGGCCTACTTCACTCGCGTATATAACCCGGTCTGGACCAACCCTGACGGAATGACCTGGATCGAAGTCCTGCGCGACGAATCGAAGATCGAGCTGCACGCCGCCCTCACTCCCGTCTGGAGCGAGACCGCCTGGTTTGCGGATTACGTCCTGCCCATGGGCGTCGGAGCCGAGCGCCACGACCTGCAAAGTCAGGAGACCCATTCGGCGCAGTGGGTATCCTTCCGGCAGCCGGTCGCGAGGGTATGGCGCGAGCGCCGGGGCGAAAAATTCGAGCACACGTACGAGGCCAACCCGGGAGAGGTATGGGAAGAGGACGAGTTCTGGATCGAGCTCTCCTGGCGAATCGACCCTACGGGAGAGCTCGGCGTGCGGAAGCACTTCGAGTCGCCTTACAGGCCGGGCAACAAGATCAGCGTGGAAGAGTATTACAGGTGGATATTTGAGAACAGCATTCCCGGCCTTCCGGAGAAGGCGGCGGGAGCGGGGCTCTCTCCCCTGGATTACATGCGCCGCCACGCGGCCTTCTCGGTTAAGACCGGAGTTTACAAGCAGCACGAGACCCCCCTCCCGGAAGCGGAGCTCGAGGATACGACCGTCGAGGAAGCCTCGGGCAGGATAGTCAGGCGGACCGGTAGCGGCGAGCAGGTGGTCGGAGTGATGATAGACGGCAGTGCGGTTCGCGGCTTCACTACCCCTTCCCGCAAGCTCGAGTTTTACTCGAAGACCATGGCCGATTGGAAGTGGCCGGAACACGCGCTTCCCGGCTACATTCGGAGCCACGTCCACTGGCGGAATCTCGACCGCGAAAAGGGCGAGTACATTCTCGTTCCCACCTTCAGGCTGCCCACCCTGATTCATACGAGGTCGGGCAACGCGAAGTGGCTTTATGAAATCTCTCATACGAATCCGCTATGGCTGAACCCGAAGGATTCGGTTAGATTAGGTCTTCAGACCGGGGACCTTGCCAGGGTCAGCACGGAGATCGGATACTTCGTGGTCCGTGTCTGGGTCACCGAGGGCATCCGGCCGGGCGTCGTCGCCTGCTCTCATCACCTGGGCCGCTGGCGCCTGAAACAGGATGAAGGCACCGACCGCTGGGCGTCCGCGCTCGTCGATCTGGAAGAGTCGGGAGACGGTCGCTGGAGGCTGCGGCAGATCGAGGGCGTCAAGCCATTCAAGAGCGAAGATCCCGATTCCGGCCGCGTGTGGTGGCAAGAAGGGGGCGTTCATCAGAACCTTACTTTCCCCGTCCACCCGGACCCCGTGAGCGGCATGCACTGCTGGCACCAGCAGGTCCGCATCGAGAAGGCCGGTCCTGACGACCGCTACGGAGATGTCATGGTGGATACGAATCTTTCTTTCGAAGTCTTTCGCAGCTGGCTTGAAAAGGCCAGGCCTGCTCCCGGGCCTGACGGGCTTCGCAGACCCCTGTGGTTCTCGCGCCCTGTCCGCCCCGACAATGAGGCTTATATTATCAGGGAGTGAAGAGAGGGCCGGGGCAGGTCGAGGTAAGCAATTTCGAGCTTACAAGCCCGGCGCTAAATCCAAAGAGTCAGGTTGAACAATAAATGAGGATAGTTGTAATCGGATACGGACGGGTTGGGTCGCGAACGGTCGCCGCCCTCGTCGAACGGGGACACGAGATCTCCTTGATCGACAAAGAGGCCACCAGGCTCAGCCGGGCATCTCAACTTGAAGGCGTCGAGCTTATTCAAGGTAACGGAATCGACGTCGATGTTCAGCGCGAGGCAGGAATGGGCCAGGCGGAGCTCCTGCTGGCGCTCACGCGGGACGATAATGTAAACCTGATGGCGGCGCAGGTGGCACGCAGCCATTTTCAGGTCCCACGCGCCATTGCTCGCGTATACGAGCCGAGCCACTCCGAGGCGACGCAGGAGGACCCGCAGCTGGGGATCGTCTGCCCGACCCTCTTCGCGGTCCAGTTGATGATAGAGCAGGTGGACCTGGCCGCGGGCCAGGAGAGCCCCGAGCGCATCCCTTCCGAGCCCCCGAAGGCTCGACCGCACCTCCGCTACAGGGCGACCGATGAATCCCGATACATCATAGTCGCGGGCGGCGGAAAGGTCGGAGTCAACCTGGCCCGCGAGCTTTATGAGAACGGGCACGAGGTGGCCGTAATCGAGCGCGACTCCGCCAGGGCATCGGCCCTTTCCAACAAGCTCGACTGTCCCGTATTCACCGGCGATAGCTCGACTCACGACGTGCTTGAGGCCGCAGGGGCCGAGCGCGCTCGCGTATTCGTCGCGGCTACCGGCAGCGACCAGGACAACCTGATCGCCTGCCAGGTGGCGAAGAAGGTCTTCGGAGTTCCGAAGACTATCGCGCGCGCTTCAAATCCGAAGAACGAAGAGGTAATGGCGACGTTGGGAGTCGATTCAACCGTAAGCTCGACGGCCATTATCCAACAGGTTATAGAGAGAGAGCTGCCGACCGTCCGAATAAAGACGCTCTTGAGCCTCCAG
This sequence comes from Blastocatellia bacterium, assembly GCA_035537555.1. Taxonomy (GTDB): domain Bacteria; phylum Acidobacteriota; class Blastocatellia; order UBA7656; family UBA7656; genus DATLMR01. The sequence continues at coordinate 1,515 of DATLMR010000141.1, read as the reverse complement.
GCGGGGGAATATCAGATCCTGGAATACCCTTTGGACGCCAACTCGCCTGCGGCGGACCACCCGGTCAGAGATGTCGCTTTGCCGCCTGAGAGCAACCTGATCGCGATCCTTCGCGGCAATACGACGGTCGTTCCGCGAGGAGATACGCGGCTCAATGATGGAGACGTGATAGTCGCCCTTGTGAAGACGGATCAGGAGGCGCAGTTGCGCACCGCCCTTCTTGGGGCTTAGAATCCAGAATAGCCTCGATTTGATAGATATGAATGAAAACATGGTTATGGGTAAAAAAGTACTGGTTGTCGAGGACCATCATGACACTTCCTTCATGCTTTGCCGGCTGTTAAAGATGGAAGGTTATGAGGTCGAACACGCAATAGACGGTATGGTTGGGTATAGCACGGCTTCCACCGAGCACCCCGACCTTATAATCACCGATATACAGATGCCCCGGATGAACGGCATCGAGCTGATCAGGCGAATTCGAGAAGATGACGGGCTCAGTCAGACGCCGATCATCGTCATGAGCGCTTACGGAAAACGCATGCTCGACGACGCCATCGAAGCGGGGGCAGACGGGTTCGTTGAAAAGCCTATAGATTTCGAGAAATTCCTGTCTGCGGTGAAGGAGAACATGCCGGGCCATTGAATGATCGATTGAGTCCAGGACAGACCTCTCGGGTTTCTCTCCGCTTACGCTTCTCCGCCGTAGCATCGATGTATCTGTCTTTCCGGCCCGCCCACCCGGCCAAATTTGCGCTCACACGTCAAGATTCCGATGGAAAACAGTTTGCCGAGGGCTGGATTGACCCGCTTTATCGAGCGGCTTTATTGAGCATCGGCGGGGCCGTACATAATAGCCGAGGCATCGGCCAGGGGACGGTTGGCGTCCGGCTTGTCGAGTTCCTTATCGTACACGCAGGTTTGATTCCTACCTGAGAGTTTCGCGCGGTAGAGGGCCTGGTCCGCTTTGTGAATCAGGTCAAGGGCAGTAGTGCCGTCTTCCGGGAAGACCGCGACTCCGAGGCTGATCGTGATACTCATCGTCTGCGTCTGGTCTTCGGTCGAGGCCGGAAACGGGAAAGCCTCTACCTGCCTGCGTATCTCTTCGGCGACCTGAAACCCGCGCTCGCGACTTCCGTACAGGTATGCCAGGTACTCTTCGCCTCCATAGCGCGCCGCGAGGTCGGCGTTCCCTATCACGTCGCGGATTATATGTCCCACCTCGCGGATCGTGTGGCTGCCGATGAGATGTCCGCGCCCGTCGTTGACGCGTTTGAAGAAGTCGAGATCGGCCATGAAGACCACGATCGGCTTAGGTTCGTCGAGTCCAAGAGCTTGCGACACCACGCGGTCGAGATCGGCGAAGAGGCTGCGGCGCGACTTCAATCCGGTCAGTTCATCGCGCTGCGTCATCTGATGCAGGCGCTCCTGAAACTCCGCCTCGAATTCATCGAGCATAGCGAACTTGAGCAGATAATTCCCTATCTTAACCTTGTCGCCATCCTGAAGAAGCTG
>DATLMR010000140.1:0-8027 GCA_035537555.1 Blastocatellia bacterium | reverse complement strand
CGCGCGCGCGAACCGGTCCGCCGCCTTGTACTGCTCCGGCGTGATTAAGTACCGGTTCGCCTGAGACTCCCGCCGCGCGCCTTCGGCAAGCGGCTTGTCATCGCTCGACTCAGGCCATTCGTTGTAGGCGCGATAGACATCCTGAAGGACGTTGACGCCGTCTTCGGAGCTGCCGAGCAGGAAACCGCAGCACTCGTGCGGGTACGTCTCCTCGCCGTGCGCGTTGATCGCTTCCAGATGCTCTTTCTTCACCCTGATAGCCAAGCCGTATTCGTCTCCTACCTCAGATTTCCGGCGCCGGGCCTGAGTCCGTAACCGTCACTGGTCCCAGAAACGGTCGCTCAGGTACTTCTCGCCTCCGTCGGGAAAGACGGTGACGATCACGCCCGAATCGATGGTCTCCGCGACCTTGAGCGCGCAGGCGAGGGCCGCGCCCGAGCTGATTCCGACCAGCAGGCCTTCGCGCCTCCCGAGCTGCCGCGTGTACTCGTGGGCCTCTTCGGTGCTGATCTCGTAGTCCCGGTCGGCGACCGTCGGGTCGTATATTCCGGGCACGATGGCCGTCTCCATGTGCTTGAGCCCTTCGAGGCCGTGAAAAGGCGAGTCGGGCTGAAACGAGATCATCTTGATCTCCGGGTTCAGCTCCTTAAGCCTCCGGCCGGTGCCGACAAATGTTCCGCTCGTCCCGAGGCCGGCCACGAAATGGGTGATCCTCTGCCCGGTCTGGTCCCAGATCTCGCGCGCGGTAGAATCGTAATGCGCCCGCCAGTTCGCCGGGTTATTATACTGATCCGCGTAGAAGTAGAGGTCCGGGTTCTCGGAGTAGAGGCGTCGGGCCTCGCGTATCGCTCCATCGGATCCCTCGAGGGGGTTCGTGAGCACAAGCTCGGTGCCGAATGTCTTGAGTATGCGCTTGCGCTCCTCGCTTGCATTCTGAGGCAAGGCCAGCCTCACCCTGTACCCGCGAGCGGCTCCTATCCATGCGTAGGCGATCCCGGTATTTCCGGAAGTGGCATCGAGGATGATCTTGTCGCGCGTTAGCCGCCCCGATCGCTCGCCGTCAAGAATTATATTGAGCGCGGGCCGATCCTTGACCGAGCCGCCCGGGTTAAACCACTCGGCTTTTACGTAGACCTCGACGTTGCCGCGCCGGGGCACGAGATTGCGCAGGCGGAGGAGGGGCGTGTTACCGACGAGCTCCCAGGCCTCCAACGGCCCCGCACCCCGCCTGTAGCCCGACTCACCCGACTCTAAGGGTTCCTTCACGTCCATAATCTCAATCTCGAAGGATAGCACCGCGTAAAACTAAACTCAAATTCGCGCGTAATCGAGCAATCACCCGACGTCTTCGACCTGATTCGCCCGGGTCGTGAGCGAATCCCCAGGCGGTTTGAAAGGCTTCAGCACCTACCTCCGAGGTCCGCAAATTTGCTCATCAGTCCTCTTTCAAGACATAGGTGTCTCAAAACATGCAAGCGAAGATGCAACCTAGGACCGCGAGCGGCCCGGCTCTCTTCTATCCGGGAGTATGAGAACACCTGCAAATTACGGCCAATTCAGACAATTTCAACGTACGCTTCCCCCTGCGTTATCCGAGACAGTTCGTATCTAAGTCGGCATAAGTATTGCAGAACTAAAGCGGGAACTACACCGACCAAAGGAGAACAGAATATGGCTTACTCAAACAGGAGCTATGGAGGATTCAGAGACGATATGGATTACGATGACAACCGCGAAAGGAGAAGCCCCGACCAATCGAACCGCAAAGGTTACGGCGAGGATTATCGCGGTTACTCGCGCGGCTACAACGTGGGCGGCGGGCCGAATTCCGCCCCCGATTACGAGAGGGGCTACGCCGGAGAAGGCGCCGCATACGAAGGCAATTACGGCCGCGATTACTCCGAGGCGGGTGCGGGCCCGCGGCGCGGAGGGTATCAGTCACAGGGCGGGCCGCAACGGTCCCACTTGCGCTGCCGAGACGTTATGACGCGCAATGTGACGGTGTGCAATCGGAACACTTCAATCCACGAAGTCGCCCGCATAATGCGCGACGAAGACATCGGAGCCCTTCCGGTCGTCGACGACAAAGGAAAGCTTGACGGAATCGTCACGGACCGCGACCTCGTGGTCCAGGGCCTGACCAGCGACCGGGAAGAAACCGAGCTGCGCGCGGAAGATTGCATGACGACCGATCTCTTCACCGCGGACCAGAACGAAAGGCTCGTCGACGTAATTCGAGAGATGGGCGACCACCAGGTCCGCCGCGTGCCCGTCGTGGACAAGCGCGACAGGCTTGTAGGCATCATCTCCATGGCCGATATCGCCGTCCAGACCAGCAAGGACCGTGAACTCGGGGACGCTCTTGAAGAGATCAGCGAGCCTGCATCGAAGGGCGGCTCGTGGCTTAACCGCCTGGCTAAAGCCTTCGACTGGTAGTAAGGCAGGGTCGATGGAAGCTTGCTGGCATCCTCCGAGGATTCAGCGAAGGGTTCTCAATCAGAATTGCAAAGGGAGATAAAAATGAGCAGGAGCAAAGAAGGACGGGACGATTCGCCAGAAATGAATGAGGGAAATAACGAGACGGCGCCCCAGGAGAGATCGACCGGCGCTTTTAACTCGAGACTCGGAGCAAAGGGCCAGACCGATTACACACCGGGCCGTGAAAGCTCGCGCGAGTATGCCAGAAGGTCCACTTCAAGCAGGGGCCGCGCGGAGATCGAGCAAAACAATCGAACTTCCGGCAGGTCCGATATCGGTTCCGGATCGAGGGGCCGCCAGGAAAACGAGTACAGAGGCGGAGGGCGCTATGGCCGGACGGCAAGCGGGTCCGGCACCCGCGGGACCAACCGCGAGGACCAGGGCGATGTCTATTCCAGGAGCTTCGGAGAGACGTCGATGCAGAGAGGCCAAGGCACCTACGGCAATCGCTATGGGGCCGAGGGTCAGAGAGAGGGCGGGCGCGAAAGGCAAGACCGCTACGGAGACAGAGAGGAATATCGATCTCGCGAGAATTACCAGGGCCGCTATTCGAACGAGTCCGATCGCTACGGCAGCAGCCGGGCCAACCGCGACATGGGCTACGGGAGCTTCGAGCGAGATAACCGCGGCGAGAGATTCGGCGGCTACGACCGGGAGCCGGAGAGTGGCAGATCGGGATTCGGCAGAGGCTCGGGCCGCTACTCGAACGAATCGAACTACCAGGAAGAGTCCCACAGGGGTTACCAGGGCGGCGGGTACCTCCGGTGCGCGGACATAATGACGAAGGACATTACCTCATGCACGCCGGAGACTACCTTGCGAGAAGTCGCGGAGAAGCTCGATGACGAAAACATCGGTTCTCTTCCGGTCCTCGAAAACGGGAGAATCATCGGCATCGTCACCGACCGCGACATCGTCTGCCGGGTCCTTGCCGAAGGCGGAGACACCCGCAACGCCACGGCCGCCGACGCGATGAGCCAGGACCTGGTCACCGTCACCGCCGAAGATTCGCTTTATAACGCCATCGACAAGATGGGCGAACATCAGATCCGCCGCTTGCCGGTGGTAGACCTGAACGGGCGCCTCCGCGGCATGATTGCCCTGGCCGACATAGCTCTCGAAGCCGAGGCTGACCGGGAGCTGGCCCAGGCGGTCGAGCGAATTTCGCAGCCGACTCCCAATCGGGCGAGAAGAGTCTGAGTCTCTTGACCTCTTCAGTTTGGATCACTGAAAGTGGGGGCGAACATCCGCCCCCATTTTCACAAGGAGAATCTTGATGGCGTTAGACGTTGAAAAATACCGTGGGCAGCTTCTTGAAGAACAGGCACGATTGAACGCGGAACTCAATATCAACAGGGTTGCCGAGGACACCTATGCGGGCATAAACGACGAGATACGCGACGAGGCCGACGCCGCATTGATGGGAGAGACGGCCGACATCTCCGCCGAGCTGGTCGAGCTCAAAAGCAAGAGGGTGGAACAGGTGGATTCCGCGTTGCAAAGAATCGACGACGGCACCTACGGCGTCTGTGAAAACTGCGGCAAAAAGATTGCGATCAAGAGGCTCGATGCGGACCCGGCCGCTCTCTACTGCATCGATTGCGCCACGCTGCTTGAAGGAGATACGCGAATGCCTACCCTCTAACACTCCGCCACGAGAGGCGGGCCCGCCCGCGCGGCTCGACCGGGCAAAGTATTTGAGGTGCCCGTCACGTCTCAAATCTCAGCATTCAAAAGAAGGCCTTCAAAAGAAGAGCGGCGGGGACGCGCTCCCGGTCACGGAGCGGTTGCCGAAATCTCATCGCAAGCACATCGCGGTGCTGCGAGGCAAACGATCTTGCTATGGTCTTCGGGCGTTGTTAAGATTCACTGGGCCTCTGACTGCCCGTTAAAGATGACTGAAGGATTACTTAAAGATAAGTTCGGAAGAACGATCAGGGACCTGCGGATTTCCGTGACGGACAGGTGTAACTTTCGCTGTTTTTACTGCATCCCGAATGAGGACGTCGTCTGGAAGCGGAAGAGCGAACTGCTTACGTATGAGGAGATCGTGCAGATCGCGGAGGTCGGCGCGGGCCTCGGCATCGAAAAGCTTCGCGTGACGGGCGGCGAGCCGCTGGTCAGGCGAGACATCGAGTACCTGATCGAGAAGCTCTCCCTTATTCCGGGAGTGCGCGACGTTGCTCTGACGACGAACGGCGACGGGCTAAAGGATCGCGCGAAGCGGCTCAGGGACGCAGGGCTCGATCGTATCACCATCAGCTGCGACTCCCTGAAGCCTGAGACCTTCAAGCTCATAACGAAGCGCGACGCCCTTCACTCCGTGATCGAGGGGATAGAAGGAGTACTCGCGGCGGGCTTCCCGCCTCCGAAGATCAACTGCGTGGTCATTCGAGGAATGAATGACTGCGAGGTGGCGGATTTCGCGGACTTCGCAAGGGAGACGGGTGTCTCCGTGCGATTCATCGAATATATGCCGCTCGACAACGGCCATAAGTGGGACCGCAGCCTTCTGGTCGGAGGGCGCGAGGTACTCGACCGCATCAAGGAGCGCCACGCGCTGGTGCCGGTCAATCGGGATGCTCCGAGCGAGACGGCGCTTCGATATGGGTTCGCCGACGGCGCGCCCGGCGAGATCGGAATCATAGCTCCGGTGACGATGCCCTTCTGCGGCGCGTGCTCGCGGCTGCGGCTTACCGCGGACGGAAACCTTCGCACGTGTCTCTTCTCGATCGAGGAGTTCAATCTTCGAGACAGGATCAGGCGGGGAGATTCGCGCGAAGAGCTGGCGGAGTTTATTATCGGCAAGGTGCTCTTGAAGGAAGAGGGCCACCGCATCAACGAAGCGGACTTCGTCCAGCCGCCTCGGACCATGTCGTTTATCGGCGGATGATTTCCGCGGACGAATAGCTTCTTTTCGGGGGAGCTTCCGGCCGAGAGGCCGCAGGCTGAGAGTCCCTAACGGGAGACCCCTTGAACCTGATACGGATAATACCGTCGAAGGGAGAGAAGGAACCAGGAGGCATTTGCCCCGAGAGAGGGCGACGTGCATTCGATTTCTTGATCTTCCCTCGGCAACGAGGTGAAGCGATGAGCACCACTGACAACTCCGAAGATCACAACACAAGCAACTTTCAATTCCAGAATTCCCAGAGAGTCTACGTCGAAGGCGAAACGCCCGACATCAGGGTCCCTTTCCGCGAAATCCGACTCAACGTGACTCGGAGCGCGAACGGCGCGATTGAGATGAACCCGCCGTTTCGCGCTTACGATGCGAGCGGCCCGTGGGGCGACCCCCGCGTCGAATGCAGCGTGCACGACGGGCTTCCGGCCGTCAGGCGCGAATGGATCGTCGCGCGCGGAGGCGTGGAAGAATACGAGGGCCGCGAGGTCCTGCCGCAGGACGACGGCTACCTGACCGACGGCGCCAAAGAGTACGCGCGCGGCAAGGACAGGGGCCGATTGGACCAATTCCCCGGCCTGCGAAGAATGCCTCTAAGAGCCTCCCGCTCCGGCTCAGTCACCCAGATGCATTACGCCAGGCGCGGCATCATCACGCCCGAGATGGAGTTCGTCGCCCTGCGTGAGAACATGGGCCGAAAGCGCGCCTTTGAAGCGTCGGGGAGCGGCGACCGCGGCGCGCTCAATTTCCAACACGAGGGCGAATCCTTCGGCGCGAGCATTCCGAGATTCGTCACGCCCGAGTTCGTCAGGGACGAGGTTGCGCGCGGGCGCGCGATCATCCCGGCCAACATCAATCACCCGGAGAGCGAGCCGATGATCATCGGGCGCAACTTTCTGGTCAAGATAAACGCCAACATCGGGAACTCCGCCGTCGCCTCCTCGATCGAAGAGGAGGTCGAAAAGATGAGGTGGTCGATCAAGTGGGGGGCCGACACGGTGATGGACCTCTCCACCGGGAAGAATATTCACGAGACGCGCGAGTGGATCATCCGGAATTCTCCCGTCCCGATCGGCACGGTCCCGATATATCAGGCGCTTGAGAAGGTGGGGGGCAAAGCCGAAGAGCTGACCTGGGAGATCTATCGCGACACGCTCATCGAGCAGGCCGAGCAAGGCGTCGATTACTTCACGATTCACGCCGGAGTGCTGCTGCGCTATATCCCTCTCACCGCCAGGCGCACGACCGGCATAGTATCGAGGGGCGGGTCGATTATGGCGAAGTGGTGCCTCGCGCATCACGAAGAGAGCTTCCTCTACACCCGGTTCCGCGAGATCTGCGAAATCATGCGCGCCTACGACGTATCGTTCAGCCTCGGGGACGGCCTCAGGCCGGGCTCGATTGCCGACGCCAACGACGAGGCGCAGTTTGCCGAGCTCGATACTCTCGGCGAGCTGACGAAGATCGCGTGGGAGATGGACTGCCAGGTGATGATCGAAGGGCCGGGCCACGTGCCTCTCCACCTCATCAAAGAGAATGTGGACCGCCAGCTCGCCGTCTGCCACGAAGCTCCCTTCTACACCCTCGGGCCTCTCGTGACCGACATCGCTCCCGGCTACGATCACATCACGTCGGCCATCGGGGCGGCGATGATCGGCTGGTTCGGCACGTCGATGCTCTGCTATGTGACTCCCAAAGAGCACCTGGGCTTGCCTGACCGGCAGGACGTGAAAGACGGCGTTATAGCTTATAAGATCGCGGCTCACGCGGCGGACCTCGCCAAAGGCCATCCGGGCGCCCAGCTTCAGGACAACGTGTTGTCGAAGGCGCGGTTCGAGTTCAGGTGGGAGGACCAGTTTAACCTCGCGCTCGACCCGGAGCTGGCCCGCCAGTTTCACGACGAGACGCTACCGCAGGAGGGGGCGAAGGTCGCCCATTTCTGCTCCATGTGCGGGCCGCATTTCTGTTCGATGAAGATCACCCAGGAGGTGCGTGACTTCGCCGTCAAACAACAGATGGACGAGCAGGCCGCCCTGGAGGCGGGCATGCGCGAGAAGTCCGACGAGTTCAAGGAGGGCGGGTCGGAGATTTACACGAAGGCATAGAGAGACACGTAGGGGCCGAAGATCGTTCCATTACTATTGCAGTCTTCGGCCCGGCAGGTAGAATCTCTAAAACCGATGAAGCACGGAGCAGATGGACCCGATGACTAATACTCCCAGGATCGTTTCGCTCATAGCCAGCTCCACCGAGATCGTCTGCGCGCTCGGGTTCGAGGACCGGCTCGTTGGAAGGTCGCACGAGTGCGACTTCCCTGTTTCCGTCAAGCTCCTGCCTGAGTGCACGAGCCCGAAGTTCGACGTCGAAGGGTCGAGCAGCGAGATCGACCAGAGAGTCAAGGCCATCGTGCGGGACGCGCTCAGCGTCTACCGGGTTGACCCGTCCATCCTCGAAGAGCTTCAGCCGACACATATAATCACGCAGTCGCAGTGCGAGGTTTGCGCGGTCAGCCTTAAGGATGTCGAAGAGGCGGTATGCCTGATGACAAGCTCGAGGCCCGTTATCGTCTCACTCCAACCCGACGCGCTCGAAGACATCTGGGCGGACATAGGGCGCGTCGGCTCCGCGCTCGGCGCGTCGGATCGAT
>DATLMR010000139.1:0-2055 GCA_035537555.1 Blastocatellia bacterium | reverse complement strand
CTTACCCGGAGGCCCATAACGATCTCGGGCGCGTACTCTACGACATAGGGCAGAGCGAGCAGGCCATCGAGGAGTTCCGCACCGCGATAGAGCAGAGAGGCGGGGTCTTCCCCCGCGCGCATTACGAGCTCGGGCGCGCGCTCACTCGCGCGGGCCATTACCTCGAGGCTATGAAGGAACTCCACCAGGCCATCGAGCAGCAGGGCGGAGTCTTCCCCGAGGCCCATTTTCAGCTCGGCCTGCTCCTGGCGCGCCAGGGCGATAGCAATGCCTCGCTCGACGCCTACGACCTGGCGATCAAGCAATCGGGGGGAGTATACCCGGAGGCTTATTACAACATGGGCATGGCGCACGTCCGCAGCCGCAACCCGGAAGCAGCCGCCAGAGCCTATCGTACGGCCATAGAGCAGCGCGGCGGCCACTACCCGGAAGCCCACCAGGACCTCGGGCGGGTGCTCTACTCGATGGACGACATCGAGGCGGCGAACGAGGAGTATTCCATAGCCGTCCGGCAGCGGAACAGAATGGGAGCGGGGGGAGGCTTGCCCGTTGGCGAGGCGGCCCCCACGGCTCTCGCGCAGGCGGAACAGGCTCGGCGCAGCGGAGAGATAGTCGAAGAACTCGGCTCCGAGCTGAGATTGGCGCCCGCCGCGGCCGACGCGGGGAAGGGGAGCGAGCCCGCGCCGGATGACGGCGTTCTCTCGCCCGCCATTCTCAAGAGCGAGCCCGCGCTCGACTCGGATCAGGCCTCGGCGCGCGAAGCCGATTGAGACCCGCTTGAAGCTAAGAACGCGGGAGGCAGCGCTGCCTCCCGCCTTTACCTCTACCTCGCCCGGCGCTCGGCCTGCCTTCGGGCGGATGCGATCAGGAGCTTCCAATCCTTGATGTGCGTGCCCTGCGTATTGAGCCGGGACGTAAGGTAGAAGAGCCGTTGCGTGCCGGGAGCGGTCGGCGCCTGTCGTTCGTCGCGCCTGACGACCACACAACCTTGGGCTGGCCCGTGGACGGATCGATCGCGCCGGGGTCGATCACGTCGAATTCGATGAACGCGCGGCGGAATCCCACCCCGCTCGGAAAGCGGTGCCCGGTCTGGCGCGCTTTACGGCCGGGGCAGGAGCTTCAACCCCTTCACTCCCTTCAAGTCGAGCCGGAAGAGGCCGCCTTTGGTAGTCCTTTCGTCTCCGAGCGCCCCGGTCACGTAAAGCTGATCCATCTTCGGCCCGCCGAAGGCCACGTTGCTGGTAGTCAGGTTCCCGGCCGGGTAGCTGCGTAATAATTTCCCCTTCGGGTCCAATACCTGCACCTGGCGCATGCCGTAATGAGCGACGTAAAGATTTCCGTCCTGGTCGAGGCACATGCCGTCCGGCTGATTGTCGATCTGGTCTCTCTCCTTCGTAGGCAGCCCGGCGAAGACCCTCATCGGTCCTACTTTCCCGGGAGCGAGCACATCATAGACGAGTATACGGTTGTGCTTGCTCTCGCCGACGAGCAGTGACTTGCCGCCGGGGCGCAGCACGATCCCGTTAGGGAAGGCCAGCCCCTCGGCCACGAGGTGCGTCTTCCCGCTCGCATCCACATAATGAATGGTGCCGATGGGTTTATTCTCATCGGACCCGCCGGGGTCGGTGAAGTAGAATCCGCCGTGCGAATCCAGAGTCAAATCGTTCGGCGAGCGGAGGGGGCGGTTATCATATTCGGAAGACGCTTTGCCGAGGGTCTTGCCGCTCGAATCGAGGCGCAGCACGGCGCGCTGGCTGCCGTCGCATACCAGATGCGAGCCGTCCGCGAGCACTTTGTGGCCGTTGGGAGCGCCGGTTTTTGCCCATATGGCCGCCTGGCCGCCGGGAGTTACGCGGTAGATCTCTCCGTTCTGCGTATCGGAGATGTAGGCGTTGCCGGATCGGTCGAAGACGATGCCCTCGCAATAGCCGGGTATCTCGACGACCTTCGAGGGCTTTACGCTGCTCTCCCCGGGCAGCTCGGACGCGGAGAAGTTCATGGCGATGAGGATCAGGCTCAGCGATACATATTTCATCAAAGAGAACGCTCCTTCAA
>DATLMR010000138.1:0-3007 GCA_035537555.1 Blastocatellia bacterium | reverse complement strand
CCTGCTCCCGCTTCTTGAAAACCCCGACCCTTATGCCCGGGCACAGGCTGCCTCGGCTCTCGGAAAATTACGGCACCAGCCCGCGGTCGGCCCCCTGATCCGAGGGCTTGGAGATGAAGAGGAGACCGTAAGGCGCTCTTTCGCCGCCGCCCTGGGTGAGATCAAAGCGACTGCCGCGGTCGATCCGCTCTCCGGTCTGTTGAAGGATGATGATTCTTCGGTTCGCCGCGCGGCGGCAGTCGCGCTCGGAAAGATAGGAGACAAGAGGGCGGTTCCTCTCATAACGTCGGCTTTCGACGGCGGAGTCGAGGGCCGCTGGGAGCTCGTCTCGGCCCTGTACCGTCTCGGAAACCGCGACGGCCTCGGGCTCATCACTTCGGCGCTAAAGAGCGAGTACCAGGACGTTCGCATCGAAGCGCTCGAGAATTTGCTCGAATTCGCCGACCCCGACTCGATACCCGCCATCGCGGAATTCGCAAGAGCGGCGGAAGAGAGCGGCAAAAACCCCGCGGCGTCGGCCAGCCACGAAGAGTCGCTCCGGGCCAGGCTGCTTCTCGCCCGTTCCCTGGTGAAATTCAGGAGCGAAGCCGCGCGCGGCCTCCTGCTCTCTATGCTTGCCGATCCGGACGCGCAGGTGAGATCTACCGCGGTCGCATCGGTAGCGGCCTGGAGGAGGGCCGGGCAGGGAAGCGGCGCTCCCGCCTCGTCCGAAGATGTCTCGGCGCTGATCTCGTTGCTCAAGACAGAAAAATCGCCCGTCGTAATCGGCGCGATCAATGAGGCGCTCGCGGCCTTTGACAGGGAAAGGACGGCGGACCTGCTGCTCGACGCGAAGAGCTCGGACGGCAAGCTGAGCCCGAATACCTTGCAGGCGCTCGCCGCGATCGACATCACCGCCGATAGTCTTATCGGGGAGTTGAAAGGCGCGAGCCTGCCCCTCAGGATTCGCGCCGCGGAACGCCTGAGCCGGTTTGGAGACCAGAAAGCTGTCGTCCCGCTCCTCGAAGTGCTCGGCTCCGACGCGGAGCTGGAGCTGAGGGTCAAAGTGGCCGAATCGCTCGGCGCGATGAAAGACCGCCGCGCGGTGGAAGCCTTGATGGCGACTGCCGGTTCGAGCGAGAGCGAGTTGAAAGTCTCTTCTATAAATTCACTGGGGTTGATCGCGGACCCGGCGGCCACGGGCGCGCTCTTCACCGCGGCAAGGGACGAAAATCCCTCCGTGCGCGAGGCCGCGATCAGGTCGCTCGGTTCGCTCGGGATTTCGGTCGAGCGTTTGTCATCCGACCTGTCGAACCCGAACTGGCAGGCGCGTGTCTCAGCCCTCACAATGTTTGCGAAACTCGGGGATTCGCGGGCAGTGCCGCTCGCCATTCCTGCGCTCAAGGACCCGGATTATCGCGTGAGGGCCGAATCTGCCCGTACGCTTGGAGTTGTCGCGGACGCGCGGTCCGTCGACCCACTCATCAGGACGCTCGGAGATCAAAGCGCGGAGGTGAGGGTCGAGGCGACGGAGGCCCTGGGTCGTCTCAAGGATGGTCGGGCCGTCGCTCCGCTCACGGGGCTGCTCTCGGACAGGGATTCGCGAGTGAGCCTTGCTGCCGCCGAATCGCTCGCGAGAATGCGAGACCCGCGTGCCACGCGCGTGCTGGTCGATTCGCTTTCGGACCAGGATTGGCGCGTTCGCGCCCGGGCGGCCAGGGTGCTATCTCGGGTATCTTCAGAAGGATTCATGGACGAGGCTATCGGACCTCTCGCGTCGGCGCTCAGAGACAAGGATCCGGTCGTGAGATTTTACGCGGCCGAAGCCCTGAAAGCGGTTGGCGCGAAGGCGGTAGCGCCCCTGGTCGGACTCGTGGGGTCCGATCGCGAGGTTGAAAGGGACAGGGCGGCCAGGATCCTCTGGCGCATCGGCACTCCCGCGGTCGGGCCCCTGCTCGGCCTGCTTCAGGAAAGATCGACTCTACCCGAAGTGCGCGCGAGCGTGGCTCAGGTGCTCGGATTAATCGGTGACAGGCAGGCCATATCGCCTCTGATCTCATTGCTGAAGGACGAGCGATACTTCGTTCGTCACCAGGCCGCGCTCGCGCTGGGACAAATGGGTGAGCCTGCGCTGGTTTTGTTGATCGAGATGTCGAACTCTTCAGTCCCCTCGACTAGGGAGGCCGCGGTCGAAGCGCTTGGAGGGACGGGCTCGGCAAAGTCGATAGATCGCCTTGTCGCCGCTCTGGCCGATTCGAGCCCCGGCGTTAGATCGGCGGCGGTGAAGGCCTTGGGGGAGACGGGAAGCGAGCGGGCGGTACCGGAATTGATGGCGCTCCTGCGGGATGAGAACAGCACTTTGCGAGAGCAGGCCCGCTCGTCTCTGGCACGTCTCGGGCCGGTTGCGGTTTCGAGCCTGATCTCCGCGCTCAAAGACCCGAAGCCCAACGTCCGTAAGATGGCGGCTGAAGCCCTGGGAGAGATGGAATCGAAAGAAGCGGTACCCTATTTGATCGAGCTTATAAAGGCCGACGCCACCGGCGCGCGGGGGGAGGCGATCCAGTCCCTCGGCCGAATCGGCGATCCTTCGGCGATAGATCCGATAATTTCGACGATGCGGGGGAGTACGGTTACGATCAGGAAGAAAGGGATCGGCGCGCTCGGCCGGTTCCGAGACGACCGCGCGCTTGAGGCCCTTTCCGCGGCGCTCTCGGACCCGAACGAAGAGGTGAGGCAGATGGCTGCGATGGGCCTTGGCGAAGTCGGAGATGCAAGAGCCTTGAAACAGCTGGAGGGGCTCGCGGACTCCGACCCGAGCTCCGACGTGAGAAGCGCGGCCGTCAAGGCTGTCGAGACCATACGCGCCCGGGAGAAGTCGCGGGCGGCTCGGACCGCTCAAGAGAAAGCCCCGAGCCGCCGCTAGGGTCATGGGGCGGCGGCCGGTTGCGCTCGGGCGAGCCGATTTGCTTTAATCTTTGACGGCGAATCGAGAGGGTCAGGGTGTTATTAAGAAATCCAATGAAGCACT
>DATLMR010000137.1:0-6147 GCA_035537555.1 Blastocatellia bacterium | reverse complement strand
TTCCCGATCGGATATTTGACATGATCGGAGGCAAGTAATGTTCGTTCAAGAGTCTGCACCCTGGTATCGCTCCACTCCGGCCTTGCTTTTGGCAAGCCTCCTGTTGCCGCCCCTGGGGCTGATCCTGCTATGGTCGAATCCGAGGACAAATAAACAGGCGAAGCTGATCGGCTCCCTTTGCATCGTCCTGCTCGGGGCCGGGTATCTCTACCTCTTGCTGGGCACGAGCCTTACATCCGGTATGTTCGTTCGCAATCCGGAGGCGGAGGCGCATTACACGGCGCTCGAGCGCCATCGCGCGGAGCAGCGCGGAGCCTCGCCGGACTCGTCGGCCGCTTCTGCCGCGACCGCCGCGCCTCTGACCGAGCCGTCCGCCGCGCCGGGAGACGGCGCGCCCGCGGTTCCGGCCGACGCCGCGCCGGTCGCGGCGAAATCGAGCCTCGCAAGCTGGACCGACTTTCGCGGCCCGGGCCGCGCAGGGCTGTACCCGGGCAACAATATCCGGACCGACTGGCCCTCAGGCGGCCTGCCCGAGATGTGGCGACAGCCGGTCGGAGGAGGCTATTCCTCGTTCGTAATCGGCGACGGGCTGGCTTTCACCATCGAGCAGCGCCGCAAGCAGGAGGTGGTCGCCGCTTACGCCATTCAGACCGGGCGCGAGGTGTGGACGCACGGCTGGGATGCGGAGTTCGTCGAGTCGATGGGAGGAGACGGGCCGAGGGCGACCCCCACGCTCGACGAGAATCGCGTGTACGCGCTCGGAGCGAAAGGGGACCTGCGATGCCTCCAGGCGAAGACCGGAAAGCTCATATGGTCGCGCAATATCCTCTCCGATAACCAGGCGCAGAACCTCGAATGGGGCATGGCCGCTTCCCCTCTCATCGTCGACGATAAGGTGATCGTCTGCCCCGGCGGCACGTCGGGCAAGTCGGTCGTGGCCTACAAAAAGATGTCGGGCGAGCCGGTATGGAAGGCCCTCGACGACCAGGCGTCTTACACTTCGCCGATGCTCGTCACGCTCGGAGGGGTGCGGCAGATACTCGTTGTGAGCGCGCGGCGCCTCTTCGGCCTCACGCCCGATAACGGCACGCTCCTGTGGGAGCACCCGTGGTCGAACTCTTACAGCATCAACTGCTCGCAGCCGATAGTCGTAGCCGACAACCGCGTCTTCATCTCCGCCGGGTACGGGAAAGGCGCCGCGGTCGTAGAGCTCTCCAGGGCCGGTAACGGCTTCACCGCGCGGGCGGTCTGGGAGAACAATACGATGAAGAATAAGTTCAACCCTTCGGTCTATCACGAGGGGTACATTTACGGCCTCGACGAAGGCATCCTGACCTGCGTCGATGTCTCGTCGGGAGAGCGCAAGTGGAAAGGCGGGCGGTACGGATACGGGCAGGTATTGCTCGCCTCGGGCCATCTGATAATAACGACCGACTCGGGCGAGCTCGTGCTCGTGAAAGCCACCCCCGAGAAGCATATCGAGCTCGCGAAGTTTCAGGCGGTGGAAGGGAAGACCTGGAATTATCCGGCCATCGCCGACGGCCGTTTGCTGGTCCGCAACGGCAGCGAGATGGTCTGCTATAACCTCGCAACGGAGTAGCGCGAGGGCCAGGGGGCAGAAGAAGTAGGGCTCATTTGAAACTCACTTCAAAGGAACTCCGGTGACTCGGTCGCTATCACCGATATCGTTTCCGACCCCTGGCCCTGTTCGCTAAAACAGGAGCTTCACGCCGAACTGAATATGCCGGGGGCTCTGTGCTGAGAGAACCCGCCCGAAGGTGGGCGACAGCAGGAAGTTGTCCGGCAGGTTGAAATTCGGCCTGTTGAATACGTTGAAGGCTTCCGCCCTGAATTGCAGGTTGAGCCTCTCCGTCAGTCCCGTGTTCTTCACGAGCGACACGTTGACGTTCTTGAAATCAGGCCCGTCGAGGACATTCCTTCCCGCGTTGCCGAACGTCCCGAACGGCTGGAGCGCGAAGGCGGAGGTGTCGAACCACCGGTCCGGGGTCGGGTCCGAGAGCACGGGATTACCGACCACGTTCGGCCGGTCGTTCGCTCCGAAGCCGAGGCTGGACCTGCCCGTGCCGCTCCTGTCCACGTCCGGCAGCAAGGCCACCGTGAAGGGCCGCCCGCTCTGGAGCGTGACGACCCCGTAGGTCTGCCAGCCCGTCAGAAGGCTCGAAACCCAGCCGCTCTCTCCCAGAAACGCGTGCCCCCTGCCTATGGGGATGTCATATGAATAGCTGAGCGAGAACCTGTGCCTGACATCGAAATTCGAGCGCCCGCGCTCGGCCCTGAGATTGTTGCTGTCCTGCGGAAAGTTCGGGTCTCCGGCGCTCGTGAAGAAGTTGGAAGCGTCGTCTATCGATTTCGACCACGTGTATGCCGAGAGGAACGAGAGGCCGAAATCGAGGCGCTGCTGCAGCCTCACCTGGAGGCTGTGATAGTTCGAATTTGCGCGCGATTCGATTATGTTTATGTCGTCGAATTGCGGAATGGGGCGAATCACGAATTGCACGGGAGCCGGGGCAGGCTGGTTGAAATCCCTGGCCGCCAGCAGCTTCGTGCCCTTGGATCCGACGTAGCCCACTTCGAGCACGCGGCTCTTGCCGAGCTGCTGCTGGATGTTGAGATTCCAGTGCTGCATGTATGGAGTCCGCAGGTCTCTCTGAAACGCGAGCGTCGAATCGGGGAAGAGGCTGGGCAGGCCGGTCGGGAATGGGTCGTTGAGAGTCAGAAATTGATTGGGCAGCGAAGTGAAGAGGTTGAAATCGAAGAAGGGCGGGCTGAAGTAGAGGCCTTCTCCTGGAGCGAGCGCGGACTGGTCATAATAGACTCCGTAGCCTCCTCTGAGCACCGTGTTGCCCGACTCGGTAAGGGTCCAGGCGAAGCCCACGCGCGGAGCGAAATTGTTCCTGTCGGCTTCGAAGGCGCTGCGCGGCACGGCTCCCGTTCCCACGCGGACGAGGCTCCTCGTATCCGGGTCGAAGACGGTCGCGCGGTCTTCGGGGTCTACGGGCGGCGAGTTGTACTCGTAGCGAAGGCCCGCGGACAAGGTCAGGCGCGGAGTGATCCTGAACGTGTCGTTCAGGTAAAAGTTATAGCTTTCGGAGCGGAGGTGCTGGTGATTATCGAGCCGGGCCGCGCCCGTGATCGTCGGGAATCCGATGAGCAGGTCGGCCAGAGGATTGCCGGTGAAGACTCCCTGAAAATTTAGAAAGCCCCTCGATTGAACGTCGCGAAACGCGTTCTGCTGCAAGGCCCGAAAATCGAAGCCGAATTTAAAGAGGTGCCTGCCCTTCGCGTAGCTCGCGTTGTCGAGGGCCTGGAAGATATTCGTAACGCTGTGCTGCGGATTGTTGAACTCGTCTCCGAGCGGAGTGAAGCCTCCGACCGTGATGAAGCTCAGACCGAAGTCTCGCGGATTGCTTGAGAATTCCGGCAACCCGACGCGGGCGTTGACGCTCTCGCCCCCGCCTTCCTGGAACGCGCCCGAAGCGACGCGATTGAAGGCGAAGCGCGCTTCATTGACGAAGGCGGAAGAGAAGACGTGCGTCTCTCCGACCATCGCGTTCTGCGCCCGTCGCGGAATGTTCGTGCCGAAGCCGGGGACGGCTGCGAAGGTCGGCCCGGAGAAGGGCTCGAACAGGTCGCGGTCTACGAAGCTGTACCTGACCACGAGGGTCGAGGCGGTCGATAGTATGTGGTCCACCCTCGCGTCGAAAGAATCGTTGCGGTCCCTCTGGCTTGGAGAGGATACGAAGTTCCCGAACGGGTCGTTGCGGTTCGGCTCGGGGAAAAGAGACGCGATGGCTCGGCCGATGGGATTGATCGCAAAATCCGGAATCGTGTTTCCGGGGAAGGGCTGCCGCGTGAAAGGATCTACCGGCTTCGGAAAGAGGCTCTGCGAAAAATCGCCTCTCCGCTCAAGAAGGGTCGGAACCGTTGTCACCCTCGTTATACCTTCACGCACGCGCGTGCCTTCGTAATCGGCGAAGAAGAAGGTGCGGTCCCGGGCGATCGGGCCTCCTAGAGAGAAGCCGAACTGGTTTCTCTTGTACTCGGGGTCGCTCTGATCGCTCGGGGCGAAAAAGTTGCGGGCGTCGAGCGCGCCGTTTCGGAAGAACTCGTAGACCGTGCCGTGAAGGCCGTTGGTGCCGGACTTGAGCACGACGTTCACCTGGGCTCCCGCGTTACGCCCGAAAGATGCGTCGTAGGTGCTTGCGAGCACTTCGAACTCCCGCACGGCATCGACGGGGGGCTTGACTCCGAAGGTGTTCAGCTTGGGGTCTATATTGTAGACGCCGTCGAGGAGAAAGTTGTTCGAATCCTCGCGCGCGCCATTTATGTTGAAGGCGAAATCTCCGCGCACGGACCCGGCGGAACCCTGTGCGGCCGGGACCGCCCCGGGAACGAGCAGGCTCAGCTCCAAAAAGTTGCGGCCGTCGAGCGGAAGCCCGGTCACCTGGCGATTCTCGATCACGGCTCCGAGGGCAATCGAATCTTTCCTGAGCGGAGTTGAAGGAGCGGTGACAAAGACCTCTTCGGCTATCTGCCCGACTTCGAGCCGCACGTCGGCGCGAACGTCCTGGTTGACTCTGAGAGTCAGCTTTTGAATGTGCTTCTTGAAGCCCGTGTTCTCGACTTCTATTCGATAGGAGCCGGGCGGCAACAGAGAGATTATGTACTCGCCGCTTGCTCCGCTCGTCGCCGTGCGGACTTCGTTGGTCTCCTCGTGAATGAGCCTGACCGGGACATCCGCCAGGGCCGTTTGCGCGGAGTCGCTGACTGTGCCGCGAATGGAGCCCCTGTGCGTCTGCGCGAACGCTACGGAATTGAATATTAAAGCGAATAGGGCCGGAAACAAGACTAGCTTTATCTTCACGATCTTTCTCCTAATCGATTTAGCTGCTACTCATTTAAACAGGTAACGATCTCAAAGCAATCTATGACTCGAACAAATCTCCGGTTTTACAATTTTTTACAGCCTTATTGAGAGATCGGGCGCTGAAAGTTTGACCATTTGTAAACGCATTTGCAAGCCCCCTTCACCCGGCCCGCGCCGTCAGGCTTGAGTGCTTGAAAAAAGCTTGACCCTCACGTTACGTAGGGTTGCGCCATTCGGTTCGTGATATTTCAGGGGCAGGGAGCAATGCGGTCGGTAGGGACGAAGGAACGGCGCGGACCTCGTAAGCGCGGGCCGGATCGATCCGGCCCGCGCTTACGATCAAAAAACGCCGCCGGGACTATTTCTTCGGAAGCAGGCTGCACGCCTGATAAGCGCCTGTCGGGTCGATGGCGGTTGAGCCCTGTTCGAGGTGTCGGATGATGCCTTCTTTGTCTACGACGAAGGTCGCGCGCGTGGCGAAGCCGCGTTCCTCGTCGAATATGCCGTAATCTTTAGATACCTTGCGTTTGAAATCGCTGAGGAGCGGGAAGGTGACTCCGATGTCTTCGGAGAAGCGCTTATTGGCGGCGAAGCTGTCAACACTGATGCCCAGGATTTGCGTGTCGCTTGCGTCGAATTTGGCAATATCAGCCTGATATGCCTTCAGCTCTCTCGTTCAGCCTCCGGTGAAGGCCAGCACGTAGAAGGCGAGGATGACGTTCTTCTTGCCTTTAAAATCGCTGAGCTTGACGGGCTTGCCCGCCGTATCCGTCAGCGTGAAATCGGGCGCGGCATCGCCCACTTTCAGATGCGTCTTGGGAGGGGCCGGCTGCTGCGCGAGCGCGAGCGGCGCAAGCGAGAGCAGTAGCGCGAGCCCCAGGGCTTTCTTCATCATAAGAATAATCTCCTTGAAGTCGAATGGTGATTTCGAGTTATCCCAAACGTCTGTATTAGACATCAACTTCCCGGAGATAAGCAACCACGAGCCTTTATTGACGAGCCCCGTGGAGCGTTACGAGAAGTGGGGTTTCTCGTAACGCTCCACGGAGGCTTGCGAAACCCGGCAGACTTCTTTGAGCTAATTCGAAGCGGGCCTTCGCCTGTTCTTTTGCGCGGGAGGCTTCCGGTGCGCGGGTTCGTCGCTGGAATCGACGTCCACGTCCACGTCGACGTCGACGTTCGATCCTCCGCTATTCATCATCAGCAGGCCGAGCGCCCACGAGGCCTTGCGCCGGACTTCCAGGTCCTCGTCCTTCATC
>DATLMR010000136.1:0-8691 GCA_035537555.1 Blastocatellia bacterium | reverse complement strand
AAGTCGGTAGAGCTTGAGAGCGTGGAGCACAGCCTGAAGCTGGACGAGAAGATAATCACGCAGGAGGTGCAGCACGATCTTGAGAAGCTTGGGATAGCGAAGACGGCGAGAGAAGAGAAGATGAGGGCGCAGAGGGAGAGGGTGAGGAAAGAGCAGGAGAACGCGCGAATGGCGAAGCTGTACAGGGAGCAGATACTGAAGGAGCCTGCCGAGCCTGCCGCTCCCCTCGTCCAGATCAAGGTGAACCGGGCCAACCCGTCCGAGGAGATCACTCCCGCCGGTTTCGGCGACTGAACCGAACTCGCGGCGCCGGAGCGCCGGAAGGCCGCCGGGTGGACACCGGCGGCCTCTCTTATTTCAAGAGGAAAGATCATCCGCGCGGTAATCGATACCCTAGAAATTTCACATGAAGATCACAAAGAGGCTCAAGAGCTACTACCGAGAGTTCAACTTTCTGGCCCGCGGGCTCCTTTCAACGCATCATCCCATACTCGCTCACCTGATCCCGATCAGGAGATGCAATCTCGCCTGTGGCTACTGCAACGAGTATGACAACTACTCGCCCCCGGTCCCCCTCGAAGACCTCTTGCGCCGCATAGACAGGCTGGCCGAGCTCGGCACGGCCGCCGTCACGTTCAGCGGCGGCGAGCCGCTTCTTCATCCCGAGCTGGAAGAGGCGGTCTCCAGGATCAGGAAGCGCGGAATGCTGGCGGGGTTGATAACGAACGGGTACCTGCTCACGCGTGAGAGGATACTAAAGCTGAACGACGCGGGGCTCGAGTATCTACAGATCAGCGTGGACAACATCCGGCCCGACGACGTCTCCAAGAAGAGCCTCAAGGTGATCGACAAGAAGCTCGTGTGGCTGAGCGAGCTGGCAGAGTTCAAAGTCAACATCAATTCGGTGATCGGCGGCGGGATCAAGAGCCCGGAAGACGCCCTGATAGTGGGCCGCCGCGCAATGGAGCTCGGGTTTTCAAGCTCTCTCGGAATAATTCACGACGGAGTGGGAACCCTCAAGCCGCTTGAGGGAGTCGAGCGCGAGGTCTTCTTCAAGATGAAGAAGCTGGGAGAGAAGAGCTACTCCCGCGTGAACTACTTCAAGGACAACCTCGCCGACGGCAAGCCGAACAACTGGCGATGCCGCGCGGGCTCGCGGTACCTTTACATCTGCGAGAACGGGCTGGTGCATTACTGCTCGCAGCAGAGGGGCTATCCGGGAGTGCCTCTCGATAAGTATTCCACGGAAGACATCCGCAGAGAGTATTTGACGGAGAAGCCCTGCGCTCCCTACTGCACTATAGCCTGCGTTCAGCAGGTATCGACCTTCGATTTCTGGCGCGGCCCTCAATCCCTGGACGGAAACGGCGAGCGCCGGGGCGAGCTGGTGCAGATCAATCAGGCGAGCCTGCCCGAGTATGAAACGCGCGATTGACCGGCTTTTTTCTAATACCGGGCGGGTTGCGATACCGGTATTACTTGTCGGTCGCCGCGTCTCTGGCCCCGGCCCTCCGCGCGGAGTAGAGCCCGTTGAAGAGGTACTCCGCCCTGCCGCCCGTACCGTTCGAGCCGCGCACGAATGCGATCTCCTCTCCAGCCGAGCCTGCTGAAAACTTGTTCTCGCCGATCCTTGTAAGCGGAGACTCCTTGCCGTCCATTTTAAGGAAGAGCTTTCCGTCCTTTATGAAGACCTCCCACACCTGAGGCGCGTGAGAATAAGCGCCTACGAAGCTTCTCATCTCGTCTTCGCTGATCGGCAGGGGCTTGACGTTTCTTTCGGCCTGGGGCTTGAGCGGAAGGGCCAGCTCCATTGCCTTCTCACGGCTCCTCGTGAGAGTCTCACCGCTCCTGTTGGTCAACACGATCACGGCGAAGCGATGCTCGGGCACCATCTGGATGGTCGAGCCATAGCCGCGACTGAAGCCTCCGTGCGTCACGACGCGGACACCTCGCTCATTATATAGGAGCAGGCCGTAGCCGTAATTCACGTCGATTTCGCCCGGGATGAGCGCATGCGGCGCGGGCAGCTTCGATACCACGGAAGGAGCGAGCGCCTGTTTGCCTTCGAGCTTCCCGCCGTTCATCATAGCGAGGGCGAAGCGCGACAGGTCGAGCACGTTCGAAAATATCGAGCCCGCGGGCCACATCGCCGTGTTGTTGAATAGCGGCCTGATTATCGCGGGGGGCCCGTCGCCTTCCGTATTGTGGCCGAGCGCCATCGGATAGGTCATCGCCGCGAGAGGGCGCAGGGTCGTGCGACCCATGCCGGCGGGCCTGAAGATCAGCTCTTCCATCTCGTCGGCGTAGGGCTTGCCGCCGACCTGCTCGATCACAAATCCCGCCAGCCAGAAGCCCGGGCTCGAATAAGAGTAGATGCTCCCGGGCTCCGCGAAGAAGGCGTCATCCTTCCAGGAGAGCACGTTGCGCGCGAGCCCTTCGTCGTCGTTGGAGACGAAGGGGGCCGCGAAATCCCTGATGCCGGAAGTGTTACTGAGGAGCTGGTGGCCGGTGACCCGAGAGAGCTTCGGGCTCAACCCCTTGACGTACTCGCCGATGGGCGCGTCGAGCCTGAGCTTTCCCGAATCGCCGAGGGTCGTGAGCGCGGCGGCGGTGAACATCTTGGTCGTCGAGCCCAAACGGAACAGCATCTCGGGGCTGACGGGAGCCCCGGTCTCGACGTTTGCGACTCCATACCCTCTGGCATAGACGACTCTATCGCCGAGGACGACCGCGACGGCCGCGCCCGGCGTCCTGGTCGCCTTCAGCTCTTCGAGAACAACCTGGTCGAGTGCGCTGAAGTCCGGCTGGTCCCCTCGCCCCGCCGCGAAAGCCCATCGCGGCAAAAGGGGCAGCGAAATGAGCAGGAGTAGAAGGTGAACGTGGACTTTTGCGAAACGCCCGGGTATCAATGATAGGCCCCCCTGTAGATTCGTTCGAGCTCCACTCTGCATGGCTCACTTACCGATGCAATAGAGGTGATTGCTGCCTCGGATGAAGAGCTTTCCGGCCGCGATGGCGGGCGAGGCATAGATCGGCTCGCCGAGGGAGTTCGTCCGCACGACCTCGAATTGCGGCCCGGCCTTCAGGACGAACGTGTCCCCATCCTCGCTCGTGAGCATTATCTTATCCTCGAAGGCGACCGGAGAGGCCGTGAATTTCGTAGGCACGGGCACGCGCTTGCCTTCATATTTCACTTCTCCCGTCCTGGCGTCGAGGCAGGTGAGAATTCCCGAATCGGTCGTCAGGTAGACGTAATCGCCGAAGAGTATCGGGCTGGGGACGTATGCCGTGCCCTTCTGGTATTTCCAGGCGATAAAAGGAGTGTCGGTCAAATCTCCGCTCCCGCCGAGTTTGATGGCGATGGCGCGCTTGGCCTCGCTCCCCGCGGAAACGATCACGAGATTATGGCCGACGACGGGCGTCGGTATCGCGTTGCTCTCCACGCCCTCGCACCTCCAGAGCTCCTTGCCCGTCGCGGGATCGTAAGAGACGATCGTTTCGGCTCCGCTCGTGATCAGTTCCGTGCGGCTCGCGGTCTTTACGATCACGGGCGTGGACCACGTGTACCGATGGATGCGCGGGACTTTCCATACCTGCTTTCCGGTCCTCTTGTCGAGCGCGAGCAGGAACGAGCCCCGGCCGTCGTCTCGCAAGTCGCATTGCAGTATCACGAGATTTTCATACAGGACCGGAGACGTGCCCGCGCCCATGCCTAACTGGTCGATGTACCCGGGCGAGGTCTTCCACGCCTGCCTTCCGTCGAGGTCGTAGCAATACAATCCTTCGGTGCCGAAATAGGCGTAGACGTGCCTGCCGTCGGTCACGGGAGTCGCCGAGGCGTAGGTGTTCTTCCGGTGGCGATAATCCGAGATCGGGCCGTCATACGCAGTCCTCTCCCATAGTACCTTCCCCGTGTCGCGATCGACGCAGAGCACTTTGAGGGTATAGAGCCGCCCGGCGCCCGCCCAGTCCGGGTGAACGAAGTCCTCTTTGTCGAAGGTGTGCTTGGGCTTCTTCGCCCCGGGAATCTCTGCGCCTTCGATAGCGGTGGTGAGGAATATCTTCTTGCCCCAAATTATGGGTGAGGAATGGCCCCGCCCCGGTATGGCCGTCTTCCAGGCGATATTGCTCGTCGCGCTCCATTCCGAAGGGAGCCCTTTTTCGAGTGATACGCCCTGGCCGTCGGGCCCTCTCCACTGAGCCCACTCCGCTTTCTTCCCGCTCGCGGCGAAGGCCCGCGCCGAATCGGGCGCGAGGGAGAGGGACAAGATCGCGATCGCCGCCAGGAACACGATAAGACGTCTTTTCATCTCTTTCTTCTCCGATCGAAAGAATCGAGCGTGAGCCCCGGCAGGCGGGCCTGCATAGCTTCCCCGCTCCACGGCCGGTCAGAGGATACGAGGCCGGTCAGGGATTTAGCAAGCGGATCGGCGCGAACCACTTCACCGGGCCGGGCGTATCTCAAGAGGCATCCGTATCTCGCTTCGTGTGATTCAGAAGACTTTTGCCATAATGGAATTCAGATGTCTTGATAAAGAGATGATAAAACTCTCATAATGCGCTCAGAGGCTTTCAAGTGAGTATATACACAGAAGAGATCCGGCTTTATGCGTTCGGTCCCTTTCGTTTGGACGCGGCAGAGAAGCTGCTGCTTAAAAACGAGGAGCCCGTGCCGCTCACACCGAAGGCTTTCGAGACATTGCTGATCCTGGTTCAAAAAAATGGATCTCTCGTCCAGAAAGATGAATTGATAGCTCAGCTCTGGCCCGACAGCTTCGTGGAAGAAAACAGTCTCGCCCAAAATATCTACCTCCTTAGAAAAGCCCTGGGCGAAGGGCCGGGAGAGCACGCTTACATCGAGACCGTCCCGCGCCGAGGCTATCGCTTCATCGCCAAGGTCACGGAGCTCAGAGAGAACGCCGCCGATTTCGCGCTCGAGCCCCCGGACCCGGGCTCCCGGCGCGAGCGCGGCGAAGAGACCGCCTCCGAGGCGCGGGCCGATACCCCGGCCGTTACGGGAAGAGGCGGCAGGCTCACGCCGCCCCGGCTTGCCCTGCTCGCGCTCGCCTGCGCGATCTTCGCCTGCGCGGTCGCGGTCGCCTACATCCCGCTCTCGAAGAGGATCGGGTGGCAGGGCCTGGGGACGAAGCCGAAAGCGATAGCGGTCCTGCCGTTCAAGCCCCTGGGAAACGGGAGCAACGACGAGCACCTGGGGCTCGGCATAACCGACGCGATGATAACGAAGTTCAGCAGCCTCCGGCAGATCTCCGTGCGCCCGACCAGCTCCATATTCAAGTACACGGGTGCGGCTTACGACCCTTCGGCGGCAGGGCGCGAGCTGGGCGTGGACGCGGTGCTGGAAGGCACGGTCCAGCGCGTGAACGACCGCGTGCGGGTTACGGTCCAGTTGATAAACGTAAAAGACGGCGAGCCGCTTTGGGCCGACCGCTTCGACGAAAAATTCACGAGCGTCTTCGCGGTGCAGGACTCTATATCGGAGCAGGTGGCGCAGGCCCTCGAACTCAAGCTCAATAGCGACGAGAGGAAACAGCTCGTCAAACGCTACACGGAGAATCCGGAAGCCTATCAGGCGTATGTCAGGGGCGTCTTCTTCTGGAATAAGAGGACCGAAGACGGGCTGAGCAGGAGTATAGAGTACTTCAAGCAGGCGATCGAAAAAGACCCGTCCTACGCCCTGGCTTACGCGGGCGTGGCCGACTCTTACGCGCTCGTCGCCTATCTCGAATACGGCCTTTTGCCGCCGCGTGAAGCATACGAGCAGGCCCGGTCGGCGGCGCTGAAAGCTCTGGAGCTGGACGATTCGATCGCCGAGGCGCATTCCGCCCTCGCGTTAGTGAAGGCTTACAAGGACGGAGACTGGTCCGGCGCCGAGCAGGCAAACAGGCGAGCGATCGCCCTGAAAGCGAGCCACCCTACCGCGCACCATCGCTACTCGATTTACCTGCGCGATCAGGGGAGGCTCGACGAGGCGCTCGGGGAGATCGAGCGGGCTCACGAGCTTGACCCGCTCTCGCCCGTGATCGGGAGCAACCTGGCTTATATACTCTACCTCCGCCGCGATTACGATAAAGCGGCCGAAACATGCCGAAAGGTACTGGAGACGGAGCCGGAGTACTTCCAGTCTCTCATCGCGCTCGGGATGATCTACGAGCAAAAGAGAATGTACGGAGAAGCGATCGCCTTGCTCGGGCGGGTGAGAGAGCAGACCGAAGGCAGAGGCGGAGTCTACTATTACGCCCTGGAAGCGCTGGCGCACGCGCAGGCCGCCGCTGGCAACCGCGACGAAGCGCAGAGGCTTTTGTCCGAGATGACTCGCGTGTCGGTCGAGAAGAAAGATAACGTCGAATTCAACAAGGCCATGATCCTTGCCGGGCTCGGAGAGGTCAACAAAGCCTTCGAGTTGCTGGAGCGGGATGCGGGCAACTGGATCTCGCCGCCTCCGACTCTCGCCCTGGACCCGAGGTTCGACAATCTTCGGGTCGATTCCAGATACCAGAAGCTAATGCGCCGCCGCTTTGGAATCTCTTAGTGAAATGGGCGGGCCTGCGCTTATTTGAAGCTCTCGGCTCTAGAAGCATACCGCCCCGCCGGGACTTGCGGGGCCGCGCGCGCCTTTCTCATTATATCGGCCATTCCGACACGGAGTTCCCGACCCGGGTGTCTTACCTCTTCCTCCCTCTTCCGGCGACCGCTTTATTGTCGGAGGGCAACGCGGCCTCCGGTTGGCCGGTCTCGGCGGTTCCCGCGGGGGTCTCTACGGGATCGCTCCCTCCCTGCCAGTGGCGCTCGAGTTTCTTCTGCAAGGGCCAAATCTGGTCCAGGGTGTCCCCCTCGAACAATTCGCCGTTCTTCATCACGTAACGGATGGTGTTGGAGTTGCGGATGTCCTTGAGAGGATCTTTCTCGAGCACGATCAAATCGGCAAGCTTCCCTCCTTCGAGCGAGCCGAGGTCTCTCTGATAGCCAATGGCTTCCGCGCCGTGGATCGTCGCCGCGCGAAGCACCTCGTGGGGAGTGAGCCCGCCCGATTGCAAGGCCCACAATTCCCAGTGCGCTCCGAGGCCCTGAAGCTGGCCGTGCGAGCCGAGGCAGACTCGCCCGCCCGCCCGCACCACGAGCGCGGCCCCCGTGGCTATGCCTTTGAAAGCGAACTCGTCGGCGGCAAACCAGCCGGGCCGCCGCTTCGACACGCTGTCGATGACCGAGTGCGGGATGAAGTAGCGCAGCTTCTTGTCGCCGTGAACGTTTTCGGTCTGGTAGAAATAGTTCTCGCTGAACGGGCCTCCATAAGCCACGAGCAGCGTCGGCGTGTAGAAGGTCTTCGACTGAACGACGAACTGGACGATATCCTTATAAATCGGATGGATCGGGAAGCTATGCTCGTGGCCCGAGTAGCCGTCGATCATGTGAGAGAGGTTGAGCTTGAGATCGAGCCCGCCTTCGACGGTCGGGGTGAGCCCGAACTCCTTGCAGGCCTGGATCACCCACTGGCGGACCTTGCGATCTCCTACCATGTATTGCTTGATCGTGTTCGTCTTATAGACTTCCTTATATCGCTTGAGGACGGCCCTGGTCGATTCGGCGTCGTCGAGCCCCGAGGTGCTGAAGACGCCCGGGCCGGTGCTGTAGGTGCGGGGGCCTATGATCTCTCCGGCGTCGACGAGGTCGTGGTAGGCGAACGCGTCATTGGTCCCGGTCTGCGGATCGCGACTGGTCGTGACTCCATAAGCGAGGTTCGTGAGAAATGACCATATCTGCGTTTGATGGATGCCGCGAGGTATGTCGAGGTGCGCGTGAACGTCGACCAGGCCCGGCATTATGGTCTTGCCGGTTACGTCGATGATCTTCGCGCCCGCCGGGATCTTCACCTTGCCCTGCGCGCCGACCTCGCGGATGCGGTTGTTGACGACCACGATGTCGGACTTTTCAATGACCTCGTCCCCCTTCATCGTGATCGCCTTCGCCCCTCGCAGCACGACCGTGCCTTCGGGCCTCGGGCGCGGTACCTCGACGATCGCGGAGAAGCTCTGGGGCTTCTCGGCCGAAAGCTCGTGGCGGTAGAAGGTGTCTCCGAGCCCCCAGGTTACGGTCTTACCGTCGGGAGTCCAGTTCAGGTACTCTCCGCCGTCTTTCGAGATCGACTTGACGGGCACGGCCGAATCGCCTATGACCGAGACGGCCGGGGCCTCCGATCCGATCTTCGGAATCGTGACGATGTAGAGTTTATTCTGCACTTCGGCGATGGCCGACTGGCCGTCCGGAGATACGCGCACGCTGCTCGCGGAAGGCTGCGGCTGCGGAGGGGTCGAGCCCGTGCCCGTGATCTTGACGTGTGTCTTGCGGTCGGTCCCGTCGAAACGCATGGAGATCAGGCCGTTGTTTCCGGCCCATACGTAGATCCTGTCGGAGCCCCTGGCAAAGTGAGGCTCCCGGCCCGCGAGAGGCGCGATCAGGGAGGTATCGCCTCCGCTCGCGGGAAGCCATCGCAATTGCAAGCCCCCGGTGAACTCATCTTCTATCCACTCTCTCCGCGCTCCGCTCACGACGACTATTCGCTCGCCGTCAGGCGACCACGCGAGCTGCGAGTAGTAGGCGGGCTGCCGCGTGAGCTGTTGCGGGCTGCCTCCGGCGGCGGGGATCTTCCATACGTGCCCTCCGTCCGTATTCCAC
>DATLMR010000135.1:0-8223 GCA_035537555.1 Blastocatellia bacterium | reverse complement strand
CGAGCATCTCGTAGAACTCATTCGCGGTGAGAAACGGATTGAGCAGGTAGACCGCGAGGACTTCCTGGCCAAGCTGCTGCATCATCGAGCGCAGCGTGGTCGTCTTTCCCGTTCCCACCTCTCCGGTTACGACGACGAGGCCCTTGTAATGGCTGATGCCATATTTCAGGTTCGATATGACTTCAAGGTAGCTTTCGGTCTTGAATATATATCTCGGATTCGGCGTCATCCCAAAGGGAATCTCTTTAAGCCCGTAAAACTCGGTATACATCTAGCTCTTCTCCTCGTCCCGTCTTGATGGTGCGATCCGGCACCGCGATTTCAGATTTACCCGACCCCGCATTCACCCGGCATCCCGCTCGTGCCGAATGAGCCCTTGCCGCCGACGTCAGTTGTAGCGGGGATTGTAAACCGAGGGCTTGCCCCGGCGGGTTGCGCGCGGCCTTGGACTGCTCTTGATTATCCGGCTCTTCGTTTTCGCCTTCCGCGCCGCAGGTCTTCTTCTGGGCTCGGGCTTCGCGACCGCAGACGGGGTATTCAAAGAAACCTCGCCGTTTCCTTCCCGAGGCGACGCGCTTGCTTCTTTGGCAGGCTTCGCGTTGGACGGCCCCTGGAGATTGTTCGCCCCCGCGCCGTTCGATGCGTCGCCGCCGGCTTCTCCTCCGGTCGAGCCGCCCTTCGGCGCGTTCGCCTTATGGCTGGCGGCAGACTCAGGCATGGCAGAGGCGGGAGTGGGAACGAAAGTTCCGGTCTCGCGCCCCCGTTCGGCCGGGGCGTCAGGCGAGCCGCCGGACCTGAGCTTCGGAAAGCGATCCGCAAAGGTTATCAGCACGATAGAAAGCGCTATTATCGCCGCGAGAGCGACCCACAATATCGCGCTCCTGCCTGAAGAGCCCGAGGTCTCCGCCACTCGCTCATACCTTTGCGGCGCGGGCTCAGTCACCATTGCAACTCTCGCTTCACCTCGATCTTCGGGCCGGCCGGTGGCGCGGTCAGCCTTCGAGGACTGAAGCGCGGGGGGCGGCTGCGCCGGGGCCTGAGTTGAAGAAATATCCGCCAACGGAGCCCTTGTTGCCCCGGCATCCGGAATCTGACGACTGATGACCGGAGCTTCGATTACGGAAGCGACTCTGATCTTCTCCGCTATGCGCTGGCTGTTGGCCGCAAGGCGGCGCTCTCTGAATCTATCCGTATCAGGCTTCGGGGGCGCTATCGAGTCCGTCCTTATATCTGCTTCATCTTCTTCAGGCGTCTCTGCGTTCACCTCGGCCTCGGCTTCGAGATCTTCTACGTCTTCGGCTTCCATCACCGGGGCTTCATCGAAAGTCTCCACGACGCCCTCGACTTCCCGCTCGCTCAGATCCCGCCACTCGTGCGCGGATTCGAGCTCTTCAAGTTTCGGAGCGCCGTGCTCAGGCTTTTGCAGTCCCGCCTCGGGCAGTAAATTCCCAAGAGGCTCGATATCGAAGTCCAGATCGAAAGTATCGAAAGTGTTAAAGGAGCTGACGAGCAGCGCCTGCTCCGGCTCATTTGAAATCAAGGCAGGCGCGGGAGTGCGATCTTCGAGGTCGGAATCCGCCGCGTCGGCGTCTTCGCCCGAGGGCGTTCCGGCCGGAAAGGCCGCGGGCGATGTCTCCACGGTCGAAACCTCGGGCGCGGGCTCAAAGAAAGCGGCGGGCGCGAATTCGGCCAGCGCCGCCCGAAGCTCCGACGCGCTTTCGAATCGGTCTCGCGGGTCCTTTTCGAGCAATCTCATCACTAGAGACGATAAAGATCGCGGCACGCTTTCGCAGTAGACATCGGGCGAAAGGGGCGAGCGAGTCCTGTGCTTCAGCCTGATGCGCTCGGAGCTCTCTCCATCGAAAGGGACACGATCCGTCAAGGCTTCAAACAAGACGACGCCGAGCGAGTAGAGGTCGCTGCGATGATCGACCGGGGCTCCCGAGGCCTGCTCGGGGCTCGCGTATAGCGGGGAGCAAAGGTCGGAGCGCCGAGCACGCGCCCATTCGAGGTCGGGTCTCGCCTCGATGCCGAAGTCCGCCAGTTGGACGGACCCGTCCGGCTTTATCAGAATCTTGTCGGGGCTGATCTTGAGGTGCAGAACCCCCTCTTCGTGAGCTACTTCGAGCGCGCGAGCCACCTGTATCGCAATGGTCGCCGCGAGAGACGCGTCGAGCCACCCCTTTTTATCGAGCAGGCCGCGCAGAGTATTCGCTCCGGGGCTATGCTCGATGACGCAAAAATGATAAGGGCCTACCTGTTCTTCGCTTCCCGCAGACAGGATGTTTCGATGCGAGAGCGAAGACGCGGCTTGCGCTTCAAGTCTAAAGAGGTCGAGCATCTCTTCATTCCCGGCCGCGCCCGCGAATACTTTAAGCCTGACGAGCCTCGGGCCTGACGCGCTCAGGTCTTGCGCCATGTAAAACGCGGCTCCATCGGAATGGCCGAGCAGCTCTAAGATCTCGAACCTGCCAGACAGGGCTTCGGCCAGTTCGCGAGCGAAGGCCGTACCCTCCGATCCGTTTGAGTTTAGCGCAACCTCTTTAACGCTGTGGCTGGTCATAATAGTCAGGTCTCGCAACTCAAGGCTGGATTAATACTCTCAGCATCACAAGCAATCGATCTCAATATCAGCCCCTGGCTCGAAATGTTGGCATCATAATTCCCTGCGGTAAACGCGAAAATGCCTGTACTTTATTATAGATACTCTTAACTGCCGGTAATTTGCAAAATCAGGGTCAGTAATGTTACAAGCGTTGCCGATCGAGTCAGAGGGGACTATTCGGAGGAGCATCGCAAGCGACGCGAGCGCGCGGGGGACGGCCCTCGCGCGCTTGCGTCGCGGTCTCCTCCCTATTGCCCGGCTCGTCCGATGGGCTGGCCGGTCGCCCGCTCGATTGCGTCTATATCCGCGCCGATGTCTTTATTCCTCGTGCTCAGATTTTTATAGAGGCTCGATTCGTTGAGCCTGTAATTGCCGTTCTCCTTATCGAGAAAGCCAACGGCGTCGAGCGAAGACGGGTAGAAGTTCTTCTTGTCGGGATAGCGCGCGCTGACGGCTCCGGCAATGACGTTCTTCTTGAAGGTGATCGAGGGAAAGTATCTATCGAGCGTGGGCAAGCCGGAGCCGGTCCCGTCGCCGATGATTCCATAATCGTTATGCGCAGCGAGATTGTTGATGTAGAAGAAATCGACATTGGCCACGCCGTAAGCGGTGATCAAGTTGCCGGCGTGGATGATCGTGTTCTGATCGACAGTCACGTCGAGCGACTCGGTTATGGTCAGAAAAGTGCCGTTGCCGCCACCCCATGCTCTGCCGCTCACGTCTACGAAGAGATTGTTCCTGACCTTCAGGCGCTTGACCTGCTCGCTCGGATGATTGTTATCCCTGCCGAGGATGTTTATGGCCGCTGCCGTGTGACGGACTATGTTGTTGGTGAAGGTTACGTCCTCGACCACCGACCACGGAGCCGTCCCCTGCTGGTTGCGCACCGTGAACAGTATCGCCGTCCCGTTCTGCCCGTCCACCCAGTTGTTCTCGAAGAGGTTGCCGTCGACAAGCACTCGCCGCGCGTTCTTGAGCTCGAAGATGTTCTTCACCGTCCACCGCGTAGCTCGCTCCGGGGGCGCGCCCTCGCCCGCAATCGTGACCGCGCCCGTATCGACAAAGGGGCAGGTTCCATCCGCCGTCGCGCAGCCCGACGCGTCCACGTCGAAGTAGACCCATTTTCGAGACGCCGCCGTCGGGTCGTCCGCCGTTCGATAGATTCGATACTGTTTAGCGAGCTCCGCGGGAGCCCAGGTCAGCTCGACGGCCGTTTCAGGCTGCGCGAGAGTCACGCCGATCTCATCCGACGCGACCGAGGTCGCCGTCACGCTCTGGCCCGCGCGCGCGCGCGCGGCGACCCTGTAGTAGTGAGTGACGCCGGTCGGGAGACTGCCCGCCGGGAAGGAGCCGTCGGAGGGGGCAAGGCCGCGCGCGGTTATGCCGGACGGGCGAGAAAG
Organism: Blastocatellia bacterium; assembly: GCA_035537555.1. Lineage (GTDB taxonomy): Bacteria > Acidobacteriota > Blastocatellia > UBA7656 > UBA7656 > DATLMR01. The sequence continues at coordinate 4,218 of DATLMR010000135.1, read as the reverse complement.
AATCCCTTCTTGCCAGGCCACCGGCTTCGAGCAATGGTTGTGCAGGAATTCGATGTCGGAAGGGACGAGTCCCTGGATCTTCGGATCGGCGCCGCCGAACAAGACGTTTTCGCCCGCCGCTTCGAGGTAGTTATTGACTATTTTGAACGGCCCCGGCCCGTTCCACCCGGCTATGGCCTGAGTGTCGAAGCCGATGCCGTGGCACTCGGCTATGTAAGAGTTGAGGACCGACGTATTGGCGCCGTTGAGCGCGACTCCGCGCGAGAGGTCCGCCGTCTTGTGCCCGTGAATGTAGCAACGGTCGAGCTCGATGTCGCGAGGCAGCATCGACGCTTCGGCCTCGCTTCCCTCGCCAAGCTTCACGATTCCGAAATTGATTTTAACGTCTTCGCCGATGGCCAGCTCGATACCCATGAGGCGGTAGTGATGGGCTCCCGTCGCCGTCTTGAGCGCGGCATCGGCATTGGGACTGACCAGCTTCGGAAAGAGATGAGACATAGCCGGATGGGCGCGCACGCCCGGGGCAGGCAGGTCCGCATCCGCGGCCGAAGAGCGGATGGTGATCCAATTCTGGTCGTTCGCGTCGGATTTTACCGGCAGCACGAAGTTGCCGGTAAAGGTCGCGCCCGCTTCGAGCAGGATCGTGTCGCCCGGCGCGGCCCGGTTGAGCGCTGCTTGAAGGTCTTCGCCCGCGCGGACCGTGATGGACGAGGCAAGAGCAGAGGCGCTCGTCTCGAAGAGACCCGAGGCCGCCACGGCGCTGCTTACAGCGGGAGTTGCCAGAGTGGCGATTAAAAACAGGGGGCCGCAGATCGCGGCGCAGATTTTTTTAAGGCGCATTATTTGACCATCCCTTTAAAAGCCTTGTTCGCTCGTTCAACGTTATGAAAGCCCCCGCCCGTGAGCTTGCGACTTCGCCGCTTCAGCTCAGGCGCCGCTTCGCACGGCGTCTCGCCACCCGATCGGATAGACGATAGGCGCGGGCGCGCTCGCGTGCTTCAGCACTTCCATGACGCCTCCCGATCCGAGATCGCCCACCATCGATATGTCCGAGGGAGCGAATGAGGTGAGAGGATGCGGGAATCTGCCGAAGGCTTCACGCGCAACCGAAATCAGACCGGCATTGTACCCGAGCAACTCGGCTCCTATCCAGTCAATTGCGGCGGCGTTGCCTCCGACGAGCAGCAGGCCGAGCGGCAGAGGCTGCGGGCGCAACGGCCCGTCGCCCTGGCCCGCCACCACCGAGTCGACCACGTGGATGACGCGGCGCTGCGGGGACTGGGCGAGCGTCCGGTCCGCGCGACCGTACAGCAGGATTCGATTCAGGTCCAGGCACGTCCTCCATATCGTGTCGTTGCCCGACCACGAGCCCTCGACATCGATGCGGTCCCCCATCAGATGAGAGACGCGGTGAAGCTGCGTGGAGGCCGTGCTCCATAGCCTGCCGACGGCGAACGAGGATGTTTGATTCTGCCGGTCGAGAGTATATTCGAGCGCGCGCTTGACCAGGCTTCCGCCGGGGTAACAGTCGCCCCCGCTCTCAGAGCCTCCGACGCGATGGTGCGGGAGGTACTCCTTGTTGCCGTTGATGCCGATAAGGTTCTTGAGGGCGCAGGTGACGCCGGCCTTCTTATGGGTCTTCAGCTTGGGCAGATTTATTACCACGTCCGCTTCGATCACGTCCCGGGCCACCAGGTACTGGTGCCGCCCGGAGGTGTGCGTCTTTGCCATCAATCGCGGATCGTAGCAGGTCACGCGGAACGAACCGCGATCGTCGCTTATCGGCTCGAGCAGGCTCTCGCTCCCGAGATCGAAGAGCACGAACTGGTCTTCTGAGACGAGGTTTTCCGAAGCGACTCTCACGCCGTCCACGAAGACGCAGGTCGTGCGCCTGAAGTCGCGTATGCCCTTGAAGCGCGGCTCGCGCTCCATCAACTCCGAAGCCCAGACGTCGAGCCCCGTGCGCCTGAGCAGCTCGTCGAAATCGCACCCCTGCACGGGCGCGTCTCCCACGATCACTTCCGACGGCCCCGCGCGGAGCGCGGCTTCGACCACGGCGCGAATGACGGAAGGGTGCGTGACGAGCGGCTCCATGCCCCACGGGCCTTCGTTTTCGTGCAGCACGAAGTTGGGCTTGATGAGCACCCGCGCGCCCTTCGGTATTATCGAGGCGAACTGGCCGCGCTCGTCATCCGACCAGCCGAGCGCGCGGGTCGCGCGTTCGAGCGCCGCGCTCACCGACTCTTCGCCGCCAGGGCGCTCCGTATAAGACGCGCGCGCTGCCGCCACCGACGAATCCGACAACTGCGCTTCGCCCAAGAATGGTTCAGGTTCTTTTCTCATGCTCTTCATGCGGGCCTTCCCTGGCTCATCTTCACTTCGCTTATGACGGGCCTCCATTTGTTCGCCTTCGTGAGCGGTATATCCTCGACCAGCTCGATCTTTATCGGCAGGCCCTGAAAATTCGCCGCCATGATGGCCAGTAGGTTCCTGCGACTTTCGTCCCCGAACGTTTTTCTCGGGACGATATTGACTTCAATCGAGTAGTCCGCGCGCTGGACAACGTTGAATGCCTGGATCGGGTAGTCTTTGATGAGGTGGGGCATCTCTATTCCGTTGACCCATCCCCCGCTGGGCAGCCATATGCGGTCCACCTCGCGGCCCACGACCTCTCGCAGAGCGAGGGCGGGGTGCCCGGGAGCGGCCCCATCGGGGAAACGCGCCATGTCTCCGATTCGGTAGCGGAGCATGGGGAACCCGTCCGCGTGGAGCTTGGTTACGAGCACGCTCGACTGCGGGTCGGACGTCTCCGGTTCGACGATGATGTTGGCCCAGTCGATGATGAAATCGTGCGACCCGGCTTGGGGCATTTGAAAGCCGATGTATCCGGCGTCCCGGCTTCCATACCGCTCGTAAACGGGCGACTCGAACACCGACTCGACGGCCTGCCGGTGGTGAGGCAGGAGCTTCTCCCCTCCCGTGATGAGGCAGCTCGAAGGGTAGTTCGGCCGGTAGCCCCGGTCCTTAATATGATTCGCAAGCACGCCGAGCGCGCCCGCGTAAGCGACGATGCACGCGGGCCTCCAGCGCTCGAACTCCCGGTGATAGCCTTCGAGCACTTCGGGCGATAAGCGAAAGCAATCGAACCAGCGGACGTTGGTGACGAATGAGTAGTAGCGGTCGCGCAGGCGATCGTTGGCAACCGGGTCGAGGTGATGGCCCCAGAAAAAGCCGGTTCGCACTCCCGGGGGCGCGCCCATAGCCTGCCTGAAGAAATCTCCCGCGCTGTCGCGCCAGCCGATCTCTTCCGGCCCGAGCCAGAGCTCGGTAGGCCGCCCCGTCGAGCCTCCCGTCGCATCTTTTCGCAAGAGGCTGGGAGGCACGGCCCTTGATATTAAATCCGCCCCGGCGTCGAGAACGTCCTGGCGTTCGAGCACGGGCAAGCGCGCGTAATCTTCGAACGTGAAATCGGCCCACGGATCGAACCCGATGCGCCTGAAGAGGCTGCGATAATAGGTCGTCTCGTCGTAGGCGCGGCGCACGCTGTGGCGCAGGCGGCCGAGAATCCATTCGAGCTTGCGGTCTTCGCTCCACCCGGCGGCCGAGGTCCTGAATCTGAAGCCCTCCAGGTAAGCGAGGGCGAACGGCCTGCGCGAAGGCCGGGCGAGCCGCTGCAGATTAGAGACTGACGGAAACAGCTTCATCGAAAAAGCATCGTGAGCCCTGGTCGTTAATTCGCTAATGATCTTCATAAAATCAACCGAACCGATTGTAAGGCCTTCCCCGGCCCGGATCGCGCAGGCGCGATGATTCACACCCCTTACACCCGGGATGAATATAATAAGATGAATCCGATGCCGGACGCATCAATAATCCCCTTCGGTAAGCAGGCTGCCCGCCCGCCCGCCCGGCACCCGCCGGAGGCGCGCGAGCTGGCGGCGGATCGTGCTCCACTCATCTCTGGTAAGAATACCAGACAGCAGGAATATGGAGAGGTATGCAACGGAGAAGACGGCGCCTCAGGCGATCAAAGTGATGAAGGGCCGCGCGTGGGGCAGTAATACCCGCGCGGCGATCGTCACGAGCCCGGCGGCGGCCGCCGCGAGGGCCATCTTCCCCACATCCTTGAGCAATCCTAAATCGCTCCGCTTCACTCCGATTACGCGGCCCATCCTGATTCCCGTCACCGCCCGCTCCGCGAGCCCCGCGAGGACTACG
>DATLMR010000134.1:0-24382 GCA_035537555.1 Blastocatellia bacterium | reverse complement strand
AGTAACAACAACTATGGAGTATCGGGCGGAAACGTCAACGACATCAGCCGTCGTTTTTGCTGCAGCGGCACGCTGGGCTCTCTCGTGCAGAGCGCCACTGGAACCAAGTACATCCTCAGCAATAATCACGTATTGGGCCTCGCGGGCGCGGCCGCCGTGGGAGACGACATCTCGCAGCCGGGCTTAATAGACAACGGATGCCGAGTCGCCGAGGTAGTCGCGGACTTCACCGTGGCCCCCCCGCTCAGCTCGAATGTCGATGCCGCCATCGCGCAATTACGTACGGGAGCGATGGACGCGAACGGGACCATCGAAGACATCGGCACGATCAGCAGCGTAGTCAAGGTTCCAGCCGTGGGCCTCTCGGTCCAGAAGAGCGGCCGCACCACGGGCCACACGACCGGGACGATCGGCTCCATCAACGCGACCGTCAGCATCAAGTACCCGACCGCCTGCGGCGGCACCAAAGGCCCCACGTTCACCTTCACCAATCAGGTCGTGATCAACAGCAGCACGTTCAGCGCGGGCGGCGACTCCGGCTCGCTGATCGTCACCACCGGCGCCTGCCCGCAGCCGGTCGCCCTGCTCTTCGCCGGCAGCAGCACTTCGACGATCGGCAACCGCGCCGTCGATGTGATCGCAAGGCTCACCGCCTCTCTGGGCAGCACCGTCACCTTCGTGGGCACCGCCTGCGGCACGGCGGCACGCTTCCAGCCGAATGAGGACCTGCCCGGCCTTTCCGAAGACGCCGTCGCGCGCGTGACAGGCATCAAGGAGCGCCACGAGAACCGCATCATGTCGAGAGCGTCCGTAATCGGCTTCGGCGTCGGAGCTTCCGACACCGACCCGAACGAGGCGGTCCTGGTCGTCTACGTCGACGAGACGACGGGCAGGAGGCCGCGCCTGCCGAAGACAATCGACGGCGTGAGAGTGAAGGTCATCTACACGGACACTTTCACCGCTTACTAAGCTCTACCGAGCCCTTCCAATTGAAAGAGCCGGACCTCTTCAGGCCCGGCTCTTTCAATTTTCAGGCCGCCGACAGGTATCAATCGGCGGTCGCCTCGGCCAGCTCCTGCGCCCCCACCGAGAAGTAGGCCGCGTCCGGGTGGTGAAAGACGAGGGCCGAGACCGACGCCTCGGGCTCCATCATGAACCCTTCGGTCAGGTGAACTCCGATCTCTTCAGGCCGGAGCAGCCGGAAAAGGCCCGCCTGAGATTCGAGGTCCGGGCAAGCCGGGTATCCGAACGAGTAGCGCTTTCCGCGATAGCGGGCCTGAAAGAGAGCCTGCCGGGAAAGGTCCTCGGGGTCGGGAAATCCCCACAGGGCGCGCAGGCGGGAGTGGACGCACTCGGCCGCGGCCTCCGCCGTTTCGAGCGCGAGCGCCTGCAAAGCGTAGGAGCTCAGGTACTCGCCCTTCTGCTTGGCCGCTTCCGCAAGCTCGCGTATGCCGTCCCCGGCGGTCGTCACGAAGAGGGCGACGTGGTCGCGCCTCACGAGCCGCCCCTGCTCGTCGCGCACGGCGGGCAGCACCAGGTCGCTCAGAGCCACGCCGTCCGGCTTTCTCTGTCGCGGGAAGAGAAACGTCTCGACGGGCGTCTCCGAGCCTTCGCCCGCGAAGATGTGTATGCGGTTGCCTTCGGGCTCGGCCTCGAAAAACTGCCAGACCGCGCGCGCGCGCATCGCTCCCGCGCGGCACTCCTGTTTCACTCCCTCGATCTTCTCTTCGAGCTCGACGGCTCGCCTGTCGCCCGAGGCCAGAAGCTCGGCGAACCTGCCGCGCAATCCCATGTGCCTGCCGTAAAGCATCTGCGGGTTTATGTAGCTCCAGACCTCGTCCAGGTCTTCCGCTTCGATCACGTGCCGCGAGAGGTCCGGCACCGGAGGCGCGGTAACGTCGAGAGAGATCTTCGAGCTGCGCTGCTCGGTTTCAATCGGGGCCTCCTCGCGAACGGGAGCGACGGGACCGAGATCGCTCGCCAGCAGATCGGCTTCGAGCTGCGCACGCGCTTCCGGGTCCATCACTCCGTTGAGCAAGGCCAGCCCGCTCATCGCGTCGCCCGCGTAGAGGACCGTGCCTCCGTAGGCCGGAGCTATCCTGCCCCGCGTGAATTTATTCGAGAGCGCCGCGCCGCCGACGATCAAGGGGAGGTCTATCCCCGCGTCTTTCAGGTCCCCGGCCGTGATGACCATCTGCTGCGCGGACTTCACGAGCAGCCCCGATAACCCGATGGCGTCAGGCTTGTGCTCGCGGGCGGCCTGGATGAGGATCTCGGGCGGGACCTTGATGCCGAGGTTCACGACCTCGTAGCCGTTGTTTGAGAGGATGATGTCCACGAGGTTCTTGCCTATGTCGTGCACGTCGCCTTTGACGGTCGCAAGTATTATCCTGCCGCGCGTGCTCGTATCGCTCTTCTCCATGAACCGTTCGAGGTGAGAGACGGCGGCTTTCATGGCTTCGGCGCTCTGAAGGACTTCGGCGACTATGAGCTCGTTGTTGTTGAAGAGGCGGCCCACCTCGCTCATGCCCGACATCAGAGGGCCGTTGATGATATCGAGAGGCGCGGCCTCCTTGAGCTTCAGGTTAAGATCTTCGATGAGCCCGTCTTTCGTCCCTTCGATTATGTAATCGGCGAGCCGCTCGTCCAGGGGGAGGTCGCTCGTGTTCTTCTTCGCCCGCGAGGACGCGCCGCGGAAGTGGGCGGCGAAAGCGGCGATGGGGTCGTCGCCGCGATTCCACAGGAGGTCTTCGGCGAGCCTTCGTTCTTCCTCCGGGATCGAGGCGTACCTTTCGAGCTTTTCGGAATTGACGATGGCCAGGTCGAGCCCGGCCCTGGTGCAGTGGTAGAGAAAGACCGAGTTGAGCACTTCCCTCCCGGCGTCCGGGAGGCCGAACGAGACGTTGCTGATGCCGAGTATCGTCTTCGCGCGGGGCAGCTCCTGCTTGATGAGGCGCACGCCCTCGATGGTCTCGACGGCGCTGCCGACGTAATTCCGATCTCCGGTCGCGCAGGGGAAGACGAGCGGGTCGAAGATTATATCGTCCGGGCGGATCCCGTACTCTTCCGTGAGCAGCCTGTAGCTTCGCTTCGCGACCTCGAGCTTTCGCTCGCGCGTGATCGCCTGCGCCTGCTCCTTGTCCTCGTCGATGCAGCCGACGATGAGCGCCGCGCCGTACTTGCGGGCGAGAGGCGTGACGCGCTCGAATTTCTCGAGGCCGTCTTCCAGGTTTATCGAGTTGATGATCGACTTGCCCTGGCAGTAGGTCAGTGAGCGCTCGATCGACACGGGGTCCGTGGTGTCGATCATGATCGGCATGCGGACTTTGCGAATGAGCTGGTCGTAGAAGAGGTCTATGTCGCGCAGCTCGTCGCGGTCGGCGTTTTGGAGGTTCACGTCGATGACCTGCGCGCCGCCTTTGGCCTGCTGCCTCGCTATCTCGCTCGCCTCTTCGAACTTCTCCTCGGTGATGAGCCGTTTGAACTTCCGCGAGCCGACTTCGTTGGTGCGCTCTCCGACTATGAGCGGCCGCTGGTCCTCGCTCGCCTCCACGAAGTCTATGCCTGAAAAGAGCGTGCGCTCGTGCCGCGCGGGAACGCGCGGGCGTTTGCCTTCGACCATCCGGGCGAGCGCGCGTATGTGCTCGGAGGTCGTCCCGCAGCAGCCGCCCACGAGGTTGAGCCATCCGTGATCGACGAAGCGCTCGATGGTGGAGGCGAAGCCTTCCGGCGTCTCAAGGTATAGGCCGTCCTCGTTGGGAAGTCCGGCGTTCGGGATGCAGGAGACGCGGGTCTCCGATAGCGCCGAGAGGCTGCGCACGTGATCGGTCATGTACTCGGGTCCGGTCGCGCAATTGAGCCCGATCGACAAGAGGTCCGCGTGCATGATGGAGGCGTAAAGGGCTTCTACCGATTGCCCTCCGAGCATGGTGCCCGTAGCCTCGATTGTGCCCGACACCATCACGGGCACGCGGTAGCCGACCTCGTCGAAGAGCCGCCATATGCCTATCAGCCCGGCCTTGATATTGCGCGTGTCCTGGGCCGTTTCGAGTATCAGGATGTCGGCGCCGCCCTCTACGAGCCCTTCGGCCTGGTCGTGGAAAGTCTCGATCAGCTGGTCGAACGTGACTCCGCCCGTGACCGAGATCGCCTTCGTGGTAGGCCCCATCGAGCCCGCGACGAAGCGCGGCCGCCGCGCGGTGCTGAGCTCGGACGCCGCCTGCCGCGCGAGCTCCGCGGCCCTTTTATTAAGCTCGAAGACGCGGTCTTCGAGCCCGTACTCGGCCAGCACGATGGAAGTGCCGCCGAACGTATTGGTCTCGATGATGTCGGCCCCGGCTTCCAGGTAGCCGCGATGGATGTCGAGGACCACGTCGGGCCGCGTGGCGACCAGGTTCTCGTTGCAGCCTTCGAGGTGCGGGCCGCCGAAATCATCGGCCGAGAGGTTATGAGCCTGGATGGCCGTCCCCGTGGCCCCGTCGAACACGAGGATGCGCTCGGCCAATAATTCTTCCAGAAGCTTTGTGCGTTCCTGTCGCTCGTCCATAATAAAACCCCGAGAACCGGCGGAATCCTCGGTCGCTCGGCCCGCCGGCCATGCCTGTATCCGATGCCCGGAACTCCTCACTGTCGATAGCCCGGCGGCTTCTCTTCCGAGCCCTTCTTCTCTTCACTCGGTTTGTCGTCCTTGCCGCCTGAAGCCGCGAGCCTCTCTTTTATCTCGGGGCGGTGCTCGCGCGTGGCCGCGATCATGGCCATGTAGACCGATTCAAACGATGCCTGCGAGAGCGATTGCCAGCCGTTGACGAGGTACTTGTAGCCGATGTCTTCTTCTTCATCGACGAAGAAGCTGCCGATGGTTATCTGGTTGTTGGCCGAGAGAAGGTACTTGTAAACGTCCTCGCGCCGGGCCGCGTTTTTGAGATTGCCGAAGTTGTAGATGTAGAAGCCGAGCAGGTTCTTGCGCCTGTCGTTCAGGACGACGACGGTGGTCTTCGCGCCTTTCTCGTCGAGATAAGCCGACACGACCATATCGGCCGTGCTCTTGTTATCGTCGACCGTCGCGCCGACGCGCTGAAGGTTGCGCCTAGTCACCTCGGCGAAGGTCAGGCGCGGCGCGGGCCGCGCCACTTTCGGCGGCGTCTGCGGCTCCGCCTGTCGCGCCGTAGCCGAGGCGGTTGCGAGCGCGAGCGCCAGGGGAGCCGTAATCAATAATCGGTTCTTCATAAGGTCGCCTTTATGCGCGTCTCACCCTCTCGGGTTCACTCCTTGCGCATGTAATCTTCGAGTATGGGGGTATACTCGTCCGCTATGCGAAGCAGCTCCGTCGCGGCCACCCGGAAAGACTCGAATCCCACCCCGTCTTCGGTCGTGAAGGTGAAGCGCACGCCCACGTCATCTTGCTCGTCCACGAAGAAGGTGGCGAACGCGTAGTGATTCGCCGCGAGTAATCTCCGCAGCATCTTCTCGCGGGAGGCCGCGCGCGCGAGGCTGAAGTACCTGCCCTTCCCCTTCGCGTAAGCCGTCAGCACGAGGGTGCTGTCCTGTCTCAGGTCGACGTAGAGATCGATGCTCTCCGCGCGGTCGTTGACCGCCCGCGTCACGACCAGGGTGTGCTCGCTCTTCGGATGCGGCACATATCGTGCGCCCATCTTGTCCAGGTAGCCTCGAACCACGGACATGTTCATCTTCGAGGGCTCGTTACCGCCCGGCGCGAGCGCCAGCACGGCCCCGGCGAGAATAGGCATCGCGATTCGCATTCTCATCATCACGGTATACTCCTGCTTAATTTCACGCGTTCATATTCAAAGAACGTGGTCGCCCGTAATCCGGGCCATCAAACCTAACACTCCGGCTCAAGCGATTTCAAGCAGCGGCGAAGGCCTGTTTCGCCGCGCGCCCCCGGCCGCCGCGCCGGCGCTACAGGACGGAGAAGACGTCGAGCGCGTACTGTACCCTGCCGAATGGCGCGGAGACCTGGACCCCCTGCACCACGTCGAGCACTTCGAGCAGGGTCTCGCGCGCGATGGCCAGCCCCTCCTCGCGCGCCGCGTCCTTATCCGTTATCCGGTGCATGCGGTCGAGCACCGTCTCGGGCACGACCACGCCCGGCACCTCGTTGGCCAGGAACTCCGCGTTACGGTAGCTCACCAGGGGCCATATCCCCGCGACCACCGGAATGCGATAATTCTCGATCCGCTTCAGGAAGTGGCGAAGCTGTTTCACGTCGAAGGTCGGCTGGGTGATGGCATACTCCGCGCCCGCTTCCACCTTCCACTCGAACCTCCGCAGCTCGTAATCGAGATCGACCGCGCAGGGGTTCACCCCCACGCCTATGTAGAAAGAGGTTGGTTTGCCTATCGGGTTTCCGCCGATGTCGAGGCCGTGGTTGAGTCGATTGACCATGTTCACGAGGCCGATCGAATCGATGTCGAAGACGGCGGTCGCCTCCGGGTACGGCCCCATCTTGGGAGGGTCACCGGTGATGATCAGGACATTTCTGAGCCCGAGCCCGGCCGCGCCCAGAAGGTCGCTCGTCATCCCGAGCAGGTTCCTGTCGCGGCAGCAATAATGCATCACGGCTTCGATGCCCACCTGTTGCTCTATGAGCGTCGAGACGGCCAGCACTCCCATGCGCGACTGCGCGCGCGGCCCGTCAGGAACGTTGACCGCGTCAACCCCGGCTTCCTTCAGCGCGCGGACGCTTTCGAGCATGCGCGAAGGGTCGCAGCCTTTCGGCGGCACGATCTCGACCGAGGTGACGAACTCGCCGGCGCTGATCTTGGCGGCGAACCTCGACTTCTGCTCGCGGGGAGTCACTTCGACATCGAGCGGCTTCTCTTCATCCACGTACACGCGCACGCTGGAGCGCCCCGGCGAAAGCGCCGCCACGGCGTTCGAGATCTGCTTGATGTGCTCGGGCATGGTCCCGCAGCAGCCCCCGACGAACTTCGCCCCCGCCTGGATCAATCGCTTGGCGTACTTGGCCATGTACTCGGGCGAAGCCATGTAAAACATGCGCCCGTCGACCTGCCGGGGAAGCCCCCCGTTCGGCTGCGCGGAGAGCTTGCGGCGCGTTACCTGCCGCATCGACTCGATCGCCCCGAGCATCGTGTGGGGTCCGATCGAGCAGTTCAGCCCGATCACGTCCGCGCCCCAGTCATCCAGCCGCTTGGTGAAGATTTCGGGCGACGTGCCGTAGGTCGTGTTGCCGTCGTTTTGTATGGTCATCTGCGCGACCACCGGCAGGTCGCACAGAGAGCGCACGGCCATGAGCGCCTCGTGGATCTCCGCCAGGTCCGAGAAGGTCTCGAATATGAAGAGGTCCACGCCGCCTTCGAGGAGGGCTTCGGCCTGCTCGCGAAAGATGGCCCTCGCCTCTTCCGACGAGGTGGCTCCGTAAGGCTCGATCCGAATGCCGAGAGGCCCGATAGCTCCGGCGACGAAAGTGCGGTCGCCCGCCGCCTCGCGGGCCAGCCGCGCGCCCGTCTCGTTTATCGCCCGCGCCTTGTCTTCGAGGCCGTAGCCCGCGAGCTTGACCCGGTTCGCGCCGTACGTGTTGGTCTCGATTATGTCCGCGCCTGCTTTTATATAGTCGCGGTGGATCGCGAGCACGAGGTCCCCGCTCGTCAGGTTCAACTCGTCATAGCATCGGTTGATGTAGACGCCGCGCGAGTAGAGCATCGTGCCCATCGCGCCGTCGAAGACGTAGACTCGATCATCGGTTACAACCTCTCTGAAATCTTTCATACTTGAGATCCCGGCACCTTGGCCGCCTTCAAAAAACAGCCGTAAATATCACCGTAAATATCAAAAGCCCCGCGCTAAACTGCGCGGGGCTAAAACCGGGCTGTTTAGCAGTTTTTTACGTGGAGCAAGTTACCTTCTAAATCGCCACGTTTAAATTATCAAGGGCCAAGAATACACCCCCGTCACATGCCAAGTCAATCGCCCTCACGCGAACGTGTCGGGATCGGGCTCGTCGAAAAACATTTCGTGCATGGAGCGGACGACCCCGTCCACGTCCGCCTCGTCGATCACGAAGGTCAGGTTTATCTCGGACGCGCCCTGGCTGATCATGTTGACGTTCGTGGATTCGACCGCGCGGAACAGGCGGGCCGCGAAGCCCCGCCTGAATTTCAGACCATCACCCACGACGCAAACGATCGCCTTCCCCTGCTCGACCGATACCTGGCAAAAGCTTTCGAGGTCGCGCCTGATCGCTTCGAGCCGGTGAATGCTGTCGAGAGTGATCGATACCGACACTTCCGACGTGGTCACGACGTCGACCGACGTCCGGTGGCGGTCGAAGACTTCGAAGACCCTGCGAAGGAAGCCGTAGGCCAGCAGCATGCGGGTAGAAGTGATATTGACGAGCGTGACCCCGCGCTTGAAAGCGATCGACTTGATGGCGCTCGGCGAAGGCCGGGGCTCGCTCACGATCAGGGTGCCTTCGCACGAGGGGTTCTTAGTATTGAAGATATGGACGGGGATGCCCAGATCGACCGCCGGAAGCACGGTGCTCGGGTGCAGGACCTTCGCGCCGAAGTAGGAGAGCTCCGCCGCTTCGGCAAAAGAGATAACGCGAATGCGCCGCGCTTCGGGCACGACTCGCGGGTCCGTGGTCATCAAGCCATCCACGTCCGTCCAGATCTCAATCGCTTCGGCTCCGAGCGCCGCGCCGATTATGGCGGCGGAGAAGTCCGAGCCTCCGCGGCCGATCGTCGTCGTCACGCCGTCCGGGGAAGAGCCGATGAAGCCCTGCGCCACGGGGACCAGGCCCGCTTCTATCACCGGAAGAAGCTCCGCGCGCGCGCGCGCGCGCGTCGCCTCGAAGTCGGGCGCGGCGCTCGTGAAGCTCGAGTCGGTTATGATGAAATCGCGCGAATCGACGAGCCGGGCCGGAAGGCCGCGAGCGAGGAAAGCGGCCGAGGCTATGGCCGAAGAGAGACGCTCTCCGAATGAAACAATGGCATCCTGGCTGCGCGGGCTGAGCTCGCCGATCATCGCGACCGAATGGGCGAATCTGCCGAGCTCCACAAAGAGCGCTTCGAGCTGCCCTTCCGCCCGCGACGAGTCGCTCGCCGAGGCCCGCCCCCGCAGCAGGTCGCGAGCGGTCGCGTAATGTCGCTCGCGCAGGCCCTCTATGGCCGACGCGACTTCCAGCGCCCGCCCTTCCGCATCGAGCTCTGAGCTTATCGCTTTGCCCGCGATGGAGAGCAAGGCGTCCGTCACGCGGGCCATCGCCGAGACTACGACCACCGGAGAGCGCCCGAGCCTCGCGGAGACGATCTCCGCGACCTGATGTATGGCCGCCGCGTCCGCGACGGACGTTCCGCCGAACTTCATTATGATCAAATTTCACCTCTCGACTCGATTCAAATGTCACTCGCCCGCCCTCGATCGATGCCCGGGTCGATCATGATCGTCTCCCTTTCATTTGAGCATCTAGATATATAAGCTCTACCTGTTTTAGTAATCAAGATTGGAGGAGCGTATGAACACGGAATACAAGTCTCTCAGGGTGGAAAAGAACGAGGATGTGGTAGAAGTGGTCCTGACCGGGCCGGGCAAAGGGAACGCGATGGGGCCTGACTTCTGGCGCGAGATGCCTGAACTCTTCGCCGAGCTCGACCGCGACGAGCAGGTGCGCGCCGTGATCGTTCGCGGGGAGGGCGACAATTTCAGCTACGGGCTCGATCTCAGCTCGATGATGGAGAGTATCGGCCGGCACTCCGGCGGAAGCAACCTCGCCTTCGAGCGCACCCGCCTGCTGGACCTCATCGAGGAGACGCAGAGGGCTTTCAACAACGTCGCCTCCTGCCGCAAGCCCGTCATCGCGGCCGTCAGCGGGTGGTGCGTGGGCGGAGGGCTCGACCTCATCGCGGCCTGCGACATCAGGGTCTGCTCGGCGGGCGCGCGCTTCAGCCTGCGCGAGGTCAAGGTGGCAATCATCGCCGACCTCGGCAGCCTGCAACGATTGCCGCACATCATCGGAGAAGGCCACACGCGCGAGCTAGCTTTCACGGGCAAAGACATCGACGCGGAGCGCGCCCGCTCGATAGGGCTGGTAAGCGACGTTTACGAGACGGGCGAGGCCGCGCTCGAAGCGGCTCGCCGCATCAGTCGCGAGATCTCCGACAATCCGCCCCTCGTCGTCCAGGGCATCAAGGAGGTCATGAATCATCGAATCGAAAGATCGACGGCCGACGGCCTGCGCCACGTCGCGGTGTGGAACTCCGCATTCTTACAGTCCCGCGACCTCTCCGAAGCGATGGCGGCCTTTATGGAGCGCCGCCCGCCCCGCTTCGAGGGCCGGTAGGCCGCACGGAAAAGTGAAGAACGTACGAAAAAATGAATCAAAGTACGGGGAGGGAGGGCGCGAGAATCTAATCCGAGATTTTAATCTGCGAAAGCCCTGAGGATGCACTCGATCGGGCCGGCTCGCGCGTATTTACCAGCGATGGGGTGAGATTCATCGGCTGTGCGCTGGGAGCACCAGTCTACGGCTCTGATCTTCTGGAGGTGCGTCTTGGCATTAACAGGTCTTCTCAACCTTCTCGTACTGCTGCTTTTTCTCACCCCTGTATCACCTCTCCTCGCCCCGGGCCAGCAGCCGCGCCAGGCAGCGGAGTCGCGGGCGGCAAAAGAGGATGACGATGTAATCAAGCTCAATACCCGGCTCGTCAATCTCAACATCAAGGTCATGGACCGCTCAGGCAGGAACCCTCGCGAGCTCAGGCGCGAGGATTTTCAGGTGCTCGAAGACGGCGTCCCGCAGGAGATAGCCTACTTCGAGCCGGTCGAAGCGCCCGTCAACCTCCTCCTGCTCCTCGACCTGAGCGGGAGCATCGGCAGCAAGCTTGAGCTCGTGAGAAAGGCCGCGAAGAAATTCATCGACTCGCTTGGTCGCGACGACAGCATGGCGGTCGCCTCCTTCGCGACCCGCTTCAAGCTGATCTCGGGCTTCACGACGGACCGGGGGCTACTGAAAGACCGCGTTGACCACATCAGAAGGCCCGGCGGCGACACGTGCTTCTACGACGCCACGTGGTCGGCTTTCGACCTGCTCAGGGAGGTCAAAGAGGCGCGAAAGGCCCTCGTGATCCTCACCGACGGCGTCGACAGCTCCGAGATCCCGGACGAGGAAGGCTCCGACCGCAGCTTCGATCAGTTGATCGAACGGGCCGTCGAAGAAGACGTGACCATCTACCCGATATATTTCGACACGGAACCGGATGTGTCCGATAGCAGCTACACTCCCCGGATCTTTTCCGAAGCGCGCAGGAAGCTTGAAGTCCTGGCCGACCAGACCGGGGGCACGTACTTCATGGTCCGCCGGGGAGACGACCTCAACGGGGTTTACACGCGTGTAGGCGAGGAGCTGCGCACGCTCTACAGCCTCGCCTACACCCCGAAAGATACGCGGAGGGACGGCCAGTGGCGCAAGATCAGGATCACGGTCAATCGCCCGGGATTCGTGGCCAGAACGAGACGCGGGTATTACGCGAAGTAATGCGCGCAGGCCGCTTGCCCGCATTCTAATTTCCGCGGTCGAGCCCTTCGTCCGGCTCGACCCGTTTCGCGTTCGGCTCGATGATGTGATCGACGGCGAGCCACAGGCTGCGGCTGTGTCGAAAAAAGATCAGAGGCAGGATCAGGGCGAGGCCGAAGAGGACGGCGTAAAGGGCGTCTTCGCTCACGGGCCTGGTCATGTAATAGAGGATGAATAAGAACAGGAGCAGGGACTCTGTCACCATGACGTTGATGTATAGAGCGCCTATGAAATACCCCTGCTCGCGCTCGAACACCAGCCCGCAGCGGCTGCAATGGTGCTTCATCTTGAAGAGCGATGCGTAGAGCGATGACTGCCCGCAGTCCGGGCACCTGAGCCTCAGCCCGCGAACCAGTATCTTTCTCGTTCTGGCGGTATCCATAAGATCGAAGCCTTCCCGGAACTCCCCCTTCACTCCACCTGCTTCCTGATCCTGCGCGCGATGTACTCCTCGATCAGGATGCCGTACTCTTCCAGGTCTTCGAACGAGCCGCTGCGCCTGACGTGCTGTCTCAGGCACCCTTCGAGGCTCATCCCGATCTTTCGCAGCACGCGTCCGGAGGCCGGGTTGCGCTTCAGGCAGCTTGCGTAGATGCGATTGAGCGCCAGCTCTTCGAACCCGTATCTCATCACCGCCTCGGCCGCCTCCGAAGCATACCCGCGCCCCCAGAGGGTCTTGTCGATCCAGTAGCCCATCTCCGCCCGCAGGTTTGTCTCGTCGATCGAAAGGCCTACCGCGCCGATGAGCGAGTCGCCCGGCCGAAGAGTCACGGCGAAGCTGGCGGCCCTCCCTTCCCGGTATTCCTCAAGGCTTCCGGTTATCCATTGCTCGGCCGTTGCGGTAGTAAAAGGGGAAGGGATATTCAGAGCGTTGTAGGCGATCTCCTCGTCGCCCGCGAGCCTCTGAACCTCGGCCGCGTCCGACAGCGCGAAAGGCCTCAGGACGAGCCGGTCCGTCTCGATCCGGTGTTGCTTCATAAAGAGTCTTCGGCAGGCGTCCAATCGGCCGCGCACCGGAACCCCGCGAACGCTGCGCGAAAGCGCGGCCTGAAGAAATTCCTGAACGAGCCGCGCAGCAGGGGCGCGCGAGTAGTCCACGACCCCCCTTTAAGGACCCGGTGGTCGCCGTCGAACCATAGCTCGGAATACTCGGGATAAGGAAAAGCCTTGAATCCCGCGTACGCGGCGAAGACGGTCGAGGTCCATTCCCACACGTTGCCCGTCATATCGAAGCAGCCGTAAGCGCTCCTCCCCTCGGGGAAGGCCGCCACGGGAGTCGGCTCCCAGAGATTATTGTCGAAGTTCGCGAGCCCGGCGCGCGGCGGCTCGTCGCCCCAGGCGAACCTGCGCTTTCGCCCGGCGCGCGGGTCCCAGGTCGCGGCCTTCTCCCATTCGGCTTCGGAAGGCAGCCTCTTGCCTGCGAACCGCGCGTAAGCGCCGGCTTCATACCAGCTCACCCCGGAGACCGGAAGGTCCGGCTGCAACGGGCGGTCCTCGAACATCTCTCGCACCCGCCAGAGCGCGGGCGACGAGCCCTCATCTGAAAGCGGATCATCGCCCCGCGCGCCTTCCGCCTTCGACCAGTAGAGCGGCTGCTCCAGGCCCGCCTCTTCCTTCCACGCCCACCCTTCACGGGTCCAGAGCGAGCGGTCGCGGTAGCCTCCCTCGTCGATGAAGCGCGCGTAGTCGGCGTTCGTCACGGGATACCTGTCGATCAGAAATTCCGGGACCTCAACCATGTGAGGCGGCTGCTCGTTATCGTAGGCGAACGGGTAGCCGCGCGAGCCCATCTCGAAAGGCCCCCCGGGAATGCGAACCATCCCGGTCTCGTGAAGCGGCCCCCGCGCGGGCGCTCCTCGCTCGCCCGCTCGCGCAGGGCGGCGCTTCAGCTCGGGCGAGAGCATATGGAGGAGGTAGCAGATCGTCTCCTGGTGCTGGTACTCGTGTTCGAGGACCATATAAAAAACGTAGCCGCCGTGGAGCAGGGGGGAGGCAGCCGCAGGGTCCGCGCTCGCAAGGCACGCGAGCGATTCTTCACGCACGCGGTCGAGGTAGCCCTCGATCTCGGGGACCGGCGGAAGATTGCTCGAATCTTCCCTCGGAGTCTTGATCGGGTCGAAGATCGCGTCATATCCTTCGGAGAAGGAAGGCCGCCCTTTCACCTGCTGCGACAGCCAGTAGCTTTCAAACGCGCCGAGGTGTCCCAGGTGCCACAGGAGCGGGCGAAATCCCTCCGACGGAGGGCGGCGAAGGTCGGATTCGGAAATCACCATGCCGAACAGCTCGCGCGAACGCGCGCGCGCCTCGCGCATCAATCGCGCCATCTCTCTCGGATCAAAAGCGTGGGCCATCGCGTCTCCCTCCCTTCCGGCCGGGCCCGCCGGCTGATACGTTCTCCCGAAAGCCAGCGGTTGGCATAAGAACCAAAGTAATATAGCATTATCACCATACCGCCGGTTAGTGAGCGTGTGAGCGGTTTATGAAATAACCAGCCTGGGAGACTGTGGATGCCTTCAGACCTACGTTCCGCGCCGCCCGACAGATTGACGATACATCGCCTCGCTCACGGCGGAGACTCCAATGCCTTCGCTGCGGACGTTTATTCGGGGCTCTCATCGACTCCGAAGATGCTTCCGCCGAAATACTTCTACGACGATCTCGGCTCGGCCCTCTTCGAAGCGATATGCAGATTGCCGGAATACTACCTGACCAGGGCCGAAAGCGAGCTGCTCGGCGATTTTTCGAAAGAGATAGCCGCCTCCATCGAAGGCCCGATCCGCCTCATAGAGCTCGGGAGCGGGAGCGCCGAAAAGACCCGGTATCTGATCGAGGCATGGCTCGAACGGCAGCAGGAACTCCACTACCTGCCGATAGACATCTCTGACGTGAGCCTTGAAAGAAGCAGCGCGGAGCTGCTGCACAGCTACCCGCGCTTGCGAATAACCGCCTACGCCGCGGACTACTTCACGGCCCTCGGCGCGCTCGCGAGCGCCGAAGAGAGGTCGCCCCGCCGGGAGAGGGCCGTGGTCCTCTTCCTGGGATCCAATATCGGCAATTTCAACCCCGAAGAATCGCGCCTCTTTATGGGAGAGGTCCGAAGGGTGCTCCACCCCGGAGACATCTTATTGATGGGCGCGGACCTGAAGAAATCTCGCGACATACTGGAGCCCGCTTACGACGACGCGCTCGGCGTAACGGCCGCCTTCAATCTCAATTTGCTCGTCCGCATCAACCGCGAGCTGGGCGGCGAGTTCGACATCCAAAATTTCAGGCATAAAGCCATCTATAACGAGCAGCTCGGCCGCGTCGAGATACACCTTGTGAGCCGGGCCGCCCGGAGCGTGCGCGTGCGGGATTTGAATCTCGAAGTCACGTTCGACGAAGGCGAATCGATTCAAACCGAGAACTCTTACAAATTCGACATCGCGCAACTTGATTGGCTCGCTCGCGAGACCGGCTTCTCACTTGAAAAGACCTGGTTCGATCGCGCGCGGAGGTTCAGCTTCAATCTCTTTGCCGCCGTCTGACGTAGTAACCTGGCATGCAACAGAAAACCGGGAAGTCCGCCCACGCCCCGTCTCCGGACGAGGCAATCGATTCGTCAACCGACCTTGAGTGCTACTTCTCCGGGAGCGGCAAGCCCCCCTCGCAATGGGCAATCGGGCCGGAGATAGAGCTTATGGGTTTCACGCGCGGCCCGCTCGCCCGCATAGATTCGGCCCAGGTGCAGACCGTTATGCGCGGCTTTTCGCCGCAGACCATCGCCTTCGAAATGGAGGCCGGGGAGATAACCGAAGCAACCCTCGTGGCGGGCCTCTGCGAGCAGGCCGGGCCTGAAGCTCCGCCGCCGGCCGCCCGGAGCGCCGGGCGCATCACCCTTGAGCCGGGCGGGCAACTGGAGTTCTCGGGCACCCATCAGGACTCGCTCGGCCCGATCGAAAGAGACGTGCGAAAGTACCTTGAGCGGCTCCGAGAGATCGGCGACGAGAACGACATTATCTTCCTGGCGGCCGGCTTCGACCCCGTGCGCGGCATCGAGGAACAGAACTGGATCGGCAAGAAGCGGTACGAGATCATGCGGCCCTACCTTTCGGCGCGCGGCGGGCGGGCGCTCGATATGATGTGCCGGACCGCGGCCATACAGGTGAATCTCGATTACGAAGATGTCGAAGACCTGGCGAAGAAGTTCACGCTGGCCAATCGCCTCGGCCCGATCGCCGCGGCCATCTTCGCCAACTCCCCTTTCGAGCGGGGTAGACTATCGGGCTATAAATCGACGCGCTACGCGGTGTGGCTCCAGACGGACCGGGACCGCACGGGGCTCTCGCCCGCGGCAATCGAAGATTTTTCCATCGAGCGGTTCCTCGATCACGTCCGGTCGGTGCCGATGTTCTTCATAAGACGAGAGGGCGAGTACGTGAACCTGGCGGGCCATTCGTTCGCCCGGTTCATCGAAGGCGGCAACGGGCTCAAGCCCATCTTTCAGGATTTCACCGACCACCTCTCTACCATCTTTACCGAGGCGCGTCTGAAGCCGCACATCGAACAGCGCAGCATGGATTGCGGCGGAGCGGAGATGCTTATGGCTTCGCTCGCCTTCTGGAAAGGATTGATGTACTCGAAGGACTCGCTCGAGAGGGCTTGCGAGCTCGCGCCCCGGCTCGGCGCGGGCGAATTCGTCGAGCTCCAGAAAGAGGTCGCGCGCCGCGGGCTTCAGGCCGAACTCGGCAAGCTCTCCGTCCAGGAGGTCGCGCGCGAGGCGGTGGAGCTCGCGAGGGCCGGGCTCGAAGCCCTCGCGCCGTCGGAGGCCGCCTACCTCGACGTGCTCGAACAGCAGGTGATCCGCGAGAGGGTCAGCCCGGCCGACATCCTGATCCGCAATTTCGAGGGCGCGTGGAAGGGCGATATAACCCGGGCCGTAGACTACCTGCGCGTCGCATGAGCTTGTGAGAACTCAAATTTGGAATCAGAAATTTCAGAACCGAAAAGTGACCGGGAGCCGGTCATAGAATTTCGCGACGTGAGCCTCCGCATCGACGGGAGCCGCCCGCTCGTCTCCGACCTCAATTTCGACGTTAACCGGGGAGAGACCCTGGTCTTGCTTGGCCGGAGCGGGTCGGGCAAGACGACGACGCTCAAGCTCATCAATCGCCTTCTCGACGCGACCGGCGGAGAAGTGATAGTCGAAGGTAAGGCCGCATCGGCGTGGGACCCGATTCGATTGCGGAGGCGCATCGGCTACGTCATCCAGGAGACGGGCCTCTTCCCCCACTTCACCGTCGAGCGCAACGTGGCCCTGGTCCCGTCGCTCGAAGGCTGGCTGCCCTCGCGCACGCGCGAAAGGGTCGAAGAGTTGATGCGTCTGGTCGGGCTCGATCCTGAGACATTCGCCGGGCGCTATCCGCGAGAGCTTTCGGGCGGCCAGCGCCAGCGCGTAGGCGTGGCGCGCGCGCTGGCGGGCGACCCCCCGATCATTCTGATGGACGAGCCCTTCGGCGCGCTCGACCCGCTCACCCGCGCCGAGCTGCAACGAGAGTTCGCGGCCCTCTCCGCCCGGCTCCACAAGACGATAGTCTTCGTCACGCACGACATTCGCGAAGCGTTCGCGCTCGCGTCCCGAATCGGCCTCTTTCAGGGAGGCCGCCTCGTCGAGCTGGCAGGGCCGCGCGAGTTCGCCGCCTCGGAGCACCCGGAGGCGCGGGCCTTCATCCAGACCCTCGAAGCGCCGGACGCGCGGAGAGACGAGAGCACGGGATGAGGCGTGCCCGGTTGCCAGAATCTCGAAGTTACCGGCATCTCGAATCGCGCCGCTCTTGATGAATAATAGATGGAACAGACAAAATCGCTCTTCGATTTCCTGATACAGAACCGGGCGGAAGTCCTGGCGCTCACCACTCAGCACCTCGTCCTCGTCTTCGTGGCGACGGGCGCGGCCGCCGTGGCCGGCATCCCGCTCGGCATCCTTCTCACGCGAAAGCCCGCTTTGAGCAAGCCCGTGCTCGCGATGGCGGGCGTGCTTCAGACCATCCCGAGCCTGGCGCTGTTCGGCTTCCTGATCCCCATACTCGGCTCTTACGGCATCGGAGCGCTCCCGGCGATCATCGCCCTCTTTCTCTACTCTCTCCTCCCCATCATACGGAACACGTTTACGGGCATCGTCGGCGTGGACCCGTCCGTGCGCGAGGCGGCGCGCGGCATGGGGATGACCGGGCGGCAGATGCTCCTTCAGGTCGAGCTTCCCCTCGCGACCAGCGTGATTATCGCGGGCGTGCGCGTGGCCACGGTCATCTCCATAGGGACGGCCACCATCGCCGCCGCCATCGGAGCGGGCGGGCTCGGCATGTACATCTTTCGCGGCCTGAGGATGTTCGACACGACCCTTATGCTCGCGGGCGCGGTGCCGGCGGCCCTGATGGCGCTCGCGGCCGACTTCTTTCTGGGCCGAATCGAAAATAGGCTCGCGCCGGGCAAGAGCCGCCCGCTCGCGAGGCCTTTGAAGCTCGGGCTCGCCGCGTCGGCCGTCGCCCTCCTCGCCGCCGGGGTCATCTACTCATTCGGCAGCAGGAGCGGGGAGGTAATCATCGCGTCGAAGGACTTCACGGAGCAGGTGATACTCGGAGAGATGATCGCGCAGGTGATCGAGGCGAACTCGGACGTCAAGGTCGGGCGAAAGTTCGAGCTGGCGGGCGACATCCCTCACAGAGACCTGCTCGCGGGGAAGATCGACGCTTACGTCGAATACACGGGAACGGCTTTCACCGCCATCCTGAAGCACCGCCCCGTCACCGACCCCCGCGAAGTCTACGATCAGGTCAAAAGGGAGTACGCCGAGGCCTTCGATCTCGAATGGCTAGAACCGCTCGGATTCAATAACACGTTCGCCATTCTCGTTCGCGGAGACGACGCGCGGCGCTTGAATCTGGAGACGATCTCCGACGTGGCGAAGCACTCGCCCCGCATGCGGGCCGGGTTCGGCCAGGACTTCATGTCGCGCGAGGACGGGTACCCCGGATTCGCGCGCACGTATAACCTGAGATTCGCCGAGCCGCCGCGAGAGATGGACCTTTCGCTGACCTACCGCGCGCTCGCCAACGGGCAGGTTGACCTGATAGCCGGAAACTCGACCGACGGCCTGATAGATAAGCTCGGGCTCGTCCAGCTCAGAGACGACCGGCACTACTTTCCTCCCTACGAGGCCGCGGCGATCGTTCGCAGAGAGACGCTCGCGCGCTACCCGCAGATAACCTCGGCCATCAACAGCCTCGCGGGTAAATTGACCGACGAGGAGATGAGAAAGCTCAATTACGCCGTCGACGGCGAGCACAGGGATGCGAAGGATGTCGTCCGCGAGTTCCTCGAAAGGGCGGGAAAGTGAAAAAAACGGCTGGCCCGAGATTCCGGCTCTGGAGTCCTTATCCTGGGGGGCCGGTTTGGGGAGTTGGAGTTGAGGAGTTCCAAAACCGGAGTCTCGGGCCGGCCATCAAGAAGACACTAACACTACCGGTCAGTCGTGAAGGAGAAGGGGTCATTCGCACGTAATCTTCAAAGCGTTCCAATCCGAGTGGCGGCGCGGAGGATTAGGCATCGCCGGCCTTACCGTGATATCGATGTCGAGCTCCTTGAGATCGAAGGCCAGGGCGCGCACCGAATCCATGAGGAACTTCTGGAAGGCCTCGCCCGTGTCGAAGCGCTCCCTGTGATGCAGAAGCAGTGTCATCAGCTCTCCGTGTTGTTTCATATCTATTACTCCCTGTTTGATGAATAGGCATTCGATTCGTATTTATGGGGATCAATCTCCGGCCTCGCTGTAGGCCGGCTGCTGGAGGCCGGGGCCGAGCGGCTTGTCGACCGGCGCGGGGATCAGCGGCGAATGCGAGGCGGAGGCCGTCGCGGGCTCGAACGCGTATGCTTCTTCGCCGTGCTCCACGCGGTCGAGCCCCGTCGCCTCGTCTCGCTCGCTGACTCGAAGGCCTATCGTCACGTCGACGAGCTTGAGGATGATGAGCGTGCCGGTTGCGGCGATGGCCCAGGCGAGGCCGACGGCGATGGCCTGATTTACGATCTGATGGCCGTTCCCGTCGATCAGGCCCACGGCGAGCGCTCTGCCGTCCGCGTCTTTGAATATCGGGTTGATCGACGAAGTGGCGAATACGCCCGTGAGCAGGGCTCCGAAGGTGCCCGCGGCCCCGTGCACTCCGAAGACGTCGAGGGCGTCGTCATAGCCGAGCTTGCGCTTGACCACCGAAGTCATGATGAAGCAGACGGCCCCCGCGATGAACCCGATCAGGAGGGCCGAAGCCGGGGCGACGAAGCCCGAGGCGGGAGTGACCGCCACGAGCCCCGCAATCGCGCCCGAGATGGCCCCAAGCACGCTCGGCTTGCCCGCGCGAAGCCACTCGGCCACTACCCATCCGAGCACCCCGGCCGCCGTCGCGAAATGCGTGGTCGCGAAGGCCGTGGTCGCAAGCCCCGTCGCGGCCAGCGCGCTCCCCGCGTTGAATCCGAACCAGCCTACCCACAGCAGGCACGCGCCCGTGAAGCTCAGGACGAGGTTGTGCGGCGGGGCGGCCATACCGGGATAGCCTGTGCGCTTTCCGATGTAGACCGCCGCTACCAGGGCCGATACTCCCGAGCTTATGTGAACGACCGTGCCGCCCGCGAAGTCGAGCGCCGGGAACGCGCCCCCGAGCGCGGCGTTGAGCAGCCCGCCCTTGCCCCAGACCATGTGGGCGAGCGGGTTGTAAACGACCGTCACCCACAGGATCGTGAAGGCGAGGCACGCGCTGAACTTCATGCGCTCGGCGAACGCGCCCGTGATCAAAGCGGGCGTGATGATGGCGAACATCAACTGGAACATCATAAAAGTCTGATGTGGTATGGTCGGGGCGTAATCGGCGTTCGGAGAGAGCCCCACGTCTCTCAAAAAAGAGAAGCCCAGCCCCCCGAAAAACTGATTCCCTTCGGCGAACGAGACGCTGTATCCGTAGAAGAACCACAGCACCGTGACTATCGCCATAAGGATGAAGCTTTGCATCATCGTGGCGAGCACGTTCTTTCGTCGCACCAGGCCTCCGTAAAAGAGCGCAAGCCCCGGCCCCGTCATCATCAGCACGAGGGCGCAGGAGATCAGCATCCAGGCGTTGTCGCCCGACGACTGGGCCGCGGCGGCCGCGTCTTCGAGCTTCTTCAACCGCTCGTCGAGCGCCGACTCCGCCGCGCCTGCCCGCGCAACCGCCGCCAGGGCCGTAAAAGCCATGGGCATCCATACGGCAAATGACAAAAGCCTCTTCGTTCGCTTCATACCTGTTCGCGCCTCCTGATTCGCTCTTTCCCACGAAAGCCGTGGTTCCTGCTCGCCGTCTCCGGGGCAATCGATATGCCAGAGGCGCGGGGGCGCCGAAAAACGTCGAAAACATTAGAAAACTCGCTGGTTCTGACGGGCGGGCGGCCCGGCGGGCTTTTTGAGGATTCCTACAAAGTTGTCGGAATAATCACTCCGGCATACAAAAATGTAGAGCAGTTTACCGGCCGATATCGAGCGCGGGCCGCGCTGCCGGAGAATCAGCGAAAGCGGGCCGAATCTATGCCGTACTTCTTGACCTTGTAGCCGAGTATGCGCTCGGTCGTGTCGAGGAGCTTGGCCGCGCGGGCGCGGTTGCCGCGCGTGGTCTTGAGCGCGTCCTGTATGAGGTCTTTTTCGTAAGAGTTGATCGCCGTGTCGAGCGAGAGCCGGGTGATGGTGCCGCTTTCGGAAGCGGTCTGGAGGGTCGGCGGCAGGTGGTGTCCGTGAATGACCTGCCCGTCGCACACGAGGAGGGCGCGCTCGATGCAGTTTTCAAGCTCGCGCACGTTGCCCGGCCAGTGATAGGAGGCGAGCATGTCTATGGCGGGCGTGGATATCCGCTTGATGCGCTTATTGTGCTCGCGCGCGTACTTTTCGAGAAAGTGGTCCGCGAGCGCGAGTATGTCCGGCCGCCGCTCGCGCCGGGGCGGCAGGTAGATGGTGAAGACGTTGAGCCGGTAGTAGAGGTCTTCGCGAAATGCGCCTTCGCGAATCGACTCCTCCAGGTCTTTATTGGTCGCCGCGATCACCCGGACGTTCGTGCGGATGGTCTCGATGCCCCCGAGCCTTTCGTACTCCCGCTCCTGCAGCACGCGCAGCAATTTTATCTGCGTGGCGTGGCTCAGCTCTCCTATCTCGTCGAGAAAGAGCGTACCGCCCTCGGCCATCTCGAAGCGGCCCTTCTTCCTCGCCTGGGCGCCGGTGAAAGCGCCTTTTTCATAGCCGAAGAGCTCGCTCTCGATCAGGCTTTCGGGGAGGGCGGCGCAGCTCACCTTGACGAAAGGCTTGCCGGCGCGCGGCGAGTTATAGTGAATCGCGTGGGCGATCAGCTCCTTGCCGGTCCCGCTCTCTCCGCGAATGAGGGCCGTGGTGTTGGTAGGGGCGACCTGCGCGACCTGTTCGTAGACCTGCCGCATCGGGCTGCTGTTGCCGATGATGTTAGAGAAGTCATACCTCTCTTTCAATTCCTGCTTGAGGTAGATATTCTCGTCGAGCAGGCGCTGCTTCTCTTCTTCGACCATGCGCGCGGCCTTGAGGGCCTGGGCGACCATCGAAGCGACCACGCGCAGGAACTTTACCGCGAGGTCATAATCGCGGTCCTTCTTGAATCGCAGGTCGACGCCCAGAGCGCCCGTCGCCTTGCGGTCGATGATCACCGGGACGCAGATGAAGGTCAGCTCCTGCTTTCCGAGGTTCCTTCTATCGGCGGCGCGGTTCAGAAACAGGGGCTCGCGGCTGATCCGGGGTACGACTATCGGCTTGCCGCTTTCGACCACACGGCCCGTGATCCCTTCGCCGAGCCTGTAGCGCGCCCGCTCTCCCCCGGCCGACAGGCCGCTCGAAGCCTCGATGTAGAGTTCTCCCGTCTCGCCGCTCAGGAGCGTGATGGCGCTGCGCGTGAAGCCGTGATGGCGTTCGAGCAGGTCGAGGACGCGGTGGAGGGCCGCCTTGAGGCCGCGCGCGCTCGAGAGCGTCTGGCCTATCTCGTTCAGAGTCGTCAGCTTTCTCGTGTCCGCTGTCCGGTCGGCCTTCGAGCTCAAGGTCCTCGCCCCTCCTTCATACGCGATCGCTTATCTACATTTCTGTAGGAATTTCGGTTTAAAGCGACACAATTGTATGCGCGGGCATAAAGGACCGCAAGCGCGAGCGGGCAAAAAACTCCCCTTTTTTCCGAAGCGGCCCAACGAAAATATAGATGAGGGTCAACGAACTATTCGGTGACGGCCGCCGGGGCCGCGGCACCTAGCCCGGCAGCGGAGCCGATATATGTTCGTGGACGATGAGCCACCTGCCCCCCCGCTTTTCCAGGACGGCCGTATGGCGCGCGTCGAGTTCGAGGGGGCCGTTCGTCTTGTGTACGGCCGACAGGTGAAGGGTTAGAGTGACGAGCGCCATACGGCCGTTTTGCCGGATCTTCAGGTCGTTACCCGGAATGAGCTTGAAGCTGGAATACTGCGTGAAGAGGGCCTTGAGGCTCTGCCTGTACTCGTTCCAGCCGTTGTATTGCAGGGGCGCGATGTCGTAAAAGACCAGGCCCGGGCCTTCATCGTAGAACCTGCCCGCGTTCTCCGGGTCGAGCGTGTTCCATGCCTTGTAGTAATCCATGATGAGCTTTTTTAACCCGACCTCGGCGGCGTTTCCGGTCGCGCGTTTACTTGCCTGAGCGAGGCCTGAAAGCGAGGTCGCGAGTATGACCGCGGCGGCAAAGAGGAGTCTCGGAGCGGCTTTGAGCGGCGTCGGCGTGTTCATGGTCTCTCATTTCCTCCGTGAAGCGATTTTGAAATCCGTATAAGCTATCGGATCTACGAGGGAGCCCGGCCCATCGGATTGGCGAGGGCGAGGCGGCGCGGGGCGCGCGCTTCTTGACTATCGTGCGAGCGCTTTGTTAGATTCGCCATTTAACGGATCGACCCGCGAGAGTCACTGTGGCCGCGCGATATTTATGAAGAAAAAGGATCTCTACTTTCTCGCCATGGCTGCCGCAGTTATAGGCCTCTTCGTTTTTCTCTCGATGATAGGGCGAAAGGCGGCGCCCATGACGGCCCGCGCGGAGCACTCGGGTCTGACGAAAGAGACCCCGCGCGAGACGTGCTGGACCTGCCACGCGCTCGATTCGCAAATAGCGCCTATGCCCGCGCGCCATCCCAAGAAAGGCAAGCCGCCCGACCAGACGACTCCTTGCTCCGCCTGTCATAAGTACCCGGACGCGGGCGCGCCGCCCGCTTTCTTCAATTCGGTAACATCGGTCTCGCCTAAATACAGAAAGGGAGTTTTCGTATGGCTAAGCCAGCAGCAAAAGTGAAATCGTCAGCAAAGACACAGGAATACCAGAACTACATCAATGGAGAATGGGTCGCGCCTTCATCCGGCGAATTCATCGAAGACCGAAATCCGGCCGATTCGCGCGACCTGGTGGGACGGTTCCCGGCCTCGACCTCCGAAGACGTCGACCGCGCGGTCGAGGCGGCGTCGACGGCCTGGGCCACGTGGCGCAAGGTGCCCGCGCCGCGCCGCGCCGAGATACTCTTCAAGGCCGGAGAGATCCTGATCGCCCGCAAAGAGGCGTTCGCGCGCGACATGACTCGCGAGATGGGCAAGGTGATCAAAGAGACTCGCGGCGACGTGCAGGAAGCCATAGACATGACTTACTTCATCGCGGGCGAGGGCCGCAGGCTTCACGGCTTCACCACGAAGGCGGAGCTTCCGAGCAAGTACGCGATGTGCTCGCGGGAGCCCATCGGAGTGTGCGGGCTGATCACCCCCTG
>DATLMR010000133.1:0-5610 GCA_035537555.1 Blastocatellia bacterium | reverse complement strand
CCCCGTCGGCACGACCACCGTCACCTGCACGGCTAAGGATGCCGCAAAGAACACCTCTGTTTGCACGTTCACGGTCAAGGTATTCAGGGGAGGTTGCTTGCAGGATGATTCCGATCCCACCAGCTTCGTGGTGTTCGACATCAACACCGGCCAGTATGCGTTCTACTGCGGCGGAGTCTTGAAGGCCAGCGGCACGGGCACCGTCACCGTTCAGGGCTGCATATACACCATTAATCACAACCCGTCTAATCGCCGGGTGATGATAAAGGTTGAATACATGGTCAATCGCGGCACCGCGGTACTCCTGAATCCTCCGAGCACCACAGTGTGTACGATTACCGATAAGAATCTAAGTAACAACTCCTGTAACGCCGTCTTCCCATAGGAGGACGGTCGAATAGAGACGGAGAGTCAATACGATCTCCAAACGCCTCGAAGGGCCGGTCTGATGACCGGCCCTTTTTTATTTGCTTCCCCTTCTCTCAATCGGGGCGAGGTGCCCTGTGACTGGCCTTGATAAGGAAATTGGCGGTGAGCTTGATGGCCCTGAAAGCCATCGGGTATACTTTGTCCTTCTTGAATTTATGGAGAAGTCGCCTAGTGGCTGAGGGCGGCGGTTTGCTAAACCGCTATAGGCTGTAAAGGCCTATCGAGGGTTCGAATCCCTCCTTCTCCGTTGATTAAATAAAGGAAAGAGCCGACCTATTATTGGCCGGCTCTTTCCTTTATCTGCGGCTATTAGCTCTCGGATTACGCTATTTCGTTATTGTCCCGGGCCGCCTGCTCCGAAAGCGCGGTCAGCCACGAGGGCGCGAGTTTCGACTGGCTCTCTTCGCCCAGAGCGCGATCCTTGCCGATCCCGCCCGGTCCCGGCAGCAGCCTGTTGGTCAGGCCCAGAAGGTCCGCCGTGAGTCCGGGGAAGAGTCCGTGGAAGAGGGCGGCGAGCTTCGCCGGAATCGAGAGAATGACCTCGGCCTCCCCGCGCTTGCACGCGGAGATGATCTGCCGCGCGGCGCGCTCGGCCTTCATCGACGTTACGGGCAGCGAATCGCTTATCGTGAACCAGGCGTACTCGGCCCTGTGCTTACCCTTGAATATGGCATTACGCGGGCTGCCGGTCCGCATCAGTCCCGGGCAGACGGTTGTGACCACGATGCCGTCTTTCGCAAGCTCCGCGCGCAATCCTTCGGACAGTCCGACGAGGGCGAACTTACTCGCCGAGTACGGCAGCAGGTGAGGCACGCTGATCTTGCCGCCTATCGACGAGATGTTCACTATCCGGCCTTCGCCTCTCTGCTTCATCTGAGGAAGCACGGCGAGCACCGAATAGAGAGGCCCCCAGAAGTGAACCTTCATCGCGTGATCGTAATCCTCAAGCGTCATGACCTCCATCGGCCCAACCTCGATCACGCCCGCGTTATTGATGAGCACGTCGATACGCCCGAAGTGATTGGAGACTTCGCGCACGAGCTCTTCGACCTCGGCCTGATTGGAGACATCGCAAGGCAGAGCGAGCACGGTCGTTCCGCGTTGCTGCAAGTCCCTGCGGGCGCGGTCCAGCTCTTCGAGGTCGCGGGCGCAGATCGCCACCCTCGCTCCCTCGCGCCCCAGCGCTCGCGCGAGCACCAGTCCGAGACCGCGCGAACCTCCGGTTATCAACACAACGCGGCCGCGCATATCGTACTCGCGCGATCTTCTAATCACCTCTCGCGCCGCAAGCAGCGCGCCCGCGCCCGCCGCCGCGAGCAGAAGACCATTGCCGTTTCCCTTGCTCATAGCTCGCTCCCCCTGTTCGAGATAATTCAAGCGTCGCTGAATTCCGCCACGACCGGCGCGTGGTCCGAAGGCCGCTCCCACCCTCTCGTCTCTTTCGCTATCCAGGCATCGGAGCTCTGTTTAGCCAGAGGTCTCGACACCCAGACGTGATCTATGCGGAGCCCCGCGTTGCGGCGAAATGAGACCGCGCGATAGTCCCACCAGGAAAAGAGTCCTCCCTCCTCGTGGTGGATTCTAAATGCATCCGTAAAGCCCCATTCCTTTAAATTGCCGAGAGCCTCGCGCTCCGGCTCGCTGAAGAGTATTTTCCCGCGCCACAGCTTGGGGTCGTGAACGTCTCTCTCTTCAGGAGCGACGTTGAAATCTCCGCAGAGAAAGACGCGCTCCTTCGTGTCATAAGACTCATCGAGAAAGGCGCGGAGCCGCCGCATCCAGTCGAGCTTGAATTCGTACTTGTCAGTCCCGACCGCCTGCCCATTCGGGATGTAGACGTTGACGATACGAACACCTTCGACCGTCGCCGCAAGCAGGCGCGCCTGCGCGCCGCCCTCGTCGCCGGGGAGGCCGCGCTGCGCGTCCTTCGCTTTCGCGCGTGACAGTATGGCCACGCCGTTATAGGTCGGCTGCCCGTAAACCTCGGAGTTGTAGCCGAGCTCCGCGAAGGCCTCTCTCGGGAATCTATCATCCGGGCATTTGGTCTCCTGAAGGCAGAGCGCGTCCGGCGAGGCGGACTCAAGCCACTTCAACACGAGCGGCAGCCTCGCCGTCACAGAGTTAACGTTCCAGGTCGCGATCTTCATAGCGATCAATTCTTCAGCATTCGGAGCCGGAGGGCAAGCCTCGCGCTCATACTTGAGGCGCTCATACTTGAGCGATGCTCACCTCCATCACGGGAGCCTCGATTGCCTGGATAGAGACGGCGTCGAATTCTTCGAGCACCTTCATGACCCTTTCGAGGTTCTCATAAAAGACGACGACGACTTCGTGCTCGGACATCTCCATTATCGCGGTACGCAGGGCCTCGGCCTCATCGGATATGATGGAGGCCTTCCGTTCGGGCGCTTCATCCTTGATCGCTTTCAGGAGCAGGGCCGGGACTTCGCCCCTCGCCCGGCCGCGCAGGTCCGAGTCCTCCTTGATGATCACCCTATGGAAGCCCGCGGCCGCGGCCCGGCCCGCCTGCTCGATGATGAGATCGTCCCTGTCGCCGGGCACCGCGACGACGCCGGTTATCCTGCGGTCCCTCCACCGAGCGGCCGTGCGGCATATCGATTTGATGGCGTCGGCATTGTGACCGTAATCGACCATCACGAGGCCGCCGCCCACGCGGTACAGGTTTATCCTTCCGGGGTTGTCGCCTCCGATGGCGAAGCTCTTCATATGGATTGCGATCTGTTCTTTCGATATTCCATACGCGCGGCAGGCCGCGATGGCGGCGAGCGCGTTGGCCACGTTGAACTCCGCGGTCCCCCCGAGAGTGGCCGGGATATTCGCCACGCGGGCTATGTGGTACTCTTTGCGGCCCAGAGCTTCCATGATCCATCCGCCTCTCGCGAAGTAAGCGACGCCGCCCGAGGCTATATGTTTTCGGATCGAGAGGTGGTTTTCGCGGAGCGAGAAGTAGACGACGTTTCGCTTCAATCTATTCATCCGCGGCTCATCCATCAAACGCGCGAGGCGCTCGTCGTCCGCGTTCAGAATCAGGGTCCCGCCTTCCCTGACCCGCTCGGCTACAAGCGACTTGATGTAGACGAGGTCGTCGATGCTCTCTATGCCGTCCTGGCCGATATGATCCGGTTGAATATTGGTGAGCACGGAGATGTCGGACCAGTCGTAACCGAGGCCGCGCCGGGCTATTCCGCCTCTCGCGGTCTCGAGCACGGCGACCTCGACCGCCGGGTCTGACAGTATGCTCCTGGCCGAATGAGGCCCTGTCGTATCACCCTTGCAGATCCGCTCCTTGCCGATATAAATCCCGTCGGTCGTGGTCATCCCGACCGTCCTCCCCGTCTCTCCGATCACGTGCGCGATCATCCGCGTGACGGTGGTCTTTCCATTCGTGCCGGTCACGGACACCAGGGGTATACGCGAGGGCGAGCCTCCCGGGTAGAGCATCTCCACGATGGCCGCGCCGGCGTCGCGCGCCTGCCCCCCGTCCGGAAAATGGTGCATGCGGAGTCCCGGGGCGGCGTTCACCTCGATCACGCCGCCGCGCGACAGGGGCTCGGATATATCTTTCAGCACGAGATCGACGCCGCATATGTCCAGGCCTATGATGCGCGAGGCCCTCTCGCACGTGCGCGCGACTTCCGGGTGAATCAGGTCGGTCACGTCGATGGCGGTCCCTCCCGTCGAGAGATTTACCCCCTCGCGCAAGCAGACGGCCTCGCCTTCCGGCGGAACGTCGTCGAGGCTGAGGCCCCGCTTCTTCAGGTAAGCGCGCATGATCGAATCGACCTTGATCCGGGTGAGCGGCTTCTCGTGGCCGTCGCCCCTGCGCGGGTCCCGGTTGGCGATCTCTATCAACTGCGCGATCGTGTGGGAGCCGTCGCCCGTGACGTTGGCCGGGAGCCGCTCGCTTGCCGCGACCACGGAGCCGTCGACCACGAGCACGCGATAATTCCGGCCTTCGAATAACTCCTCGACGAGAACGTCGCGGGAGAACTCGCGCGCTATCTTGAAGGCCTCCGCGACCTCGGACTCACTCGTCAGATTGAGCGATACGCCCCGGCCCTGGCACCCGTTGAGCGGCTTGACGACGACGGGCAGGCCCAAATCGCGAAAGGCCTCGACGGCTTCCGCCGCGCTTGCGGCGATAACGCCGCGAGGGACAGGGATCGAGGACCGGCTCAGGATATTCTTCGTCAGTTCTTTGTCCGCGGCGATCTCGATGGCGATTCCCGGTGTCTTGTCCGACATCGCCGCCTGTATGAACCGGCGATACTTACCGTATCCGAGCTGGACCAGGCTATCGCCATTCATGCGAATCCAGGGAATACCGCGCCGCCCGGCCGCTTCGACGATGGCGCGAGTGCTCGGCCCCAACTCCGTGCGGGCGATTATCGAGCGCGCCTGTTCCAGCCTTTCTTCGAGGGGAAAGCCTTCGCCTCTGACGAGGGCTTCGACCAGCTCCACGGCGGTTTGGAGCAGGAATCGCGTTCCCTCCTCCGCCCTGTATTCCACGGCCACGATGTAGCAGCCGGGCTCGCCCGCCTCCCGCGTCTTGCCGTGAAAGGAAGGTGCCCCCGCGTGCTCGGTCAGCTCAAGCGCGACGTGCTCGACGACATGCCCGAAGCAGGTGCCTTCGCGCAGGCGCTCGGTGAAACCGCCCGGCCTCCCGAGCGAGCAGTGATGCTCTCGCATGCCGGGAAGCAGGCTCAGCAAACGGTCAATGAATCCGGGAATTTCGTAGCTCTCTTTTTCAACAAGGTCTTCCAGATAGAGTCGCATCACGAGGACGGGATTATGGCTGTAGATATTAGGGCCTGATAGCGTTCTAATTCCGTCGATTCTCATTATCTCACCTCTTTGCTGCCCCTTTCTTACGCCTGGTTCGAGCTTGAGGCCGTCTGCGCCGGCTTGCCCGGAGACGGTTGCTCATTAACAGGTTTTCCACTGATCATTTGTCTTCTGGTCAATAATCCGAGTTGACCGGGGCGGGCTTACTCTCTTCTATAAAGATGCAGTCTTTATATTCCGGATATTCCGGACCGGGCCGGCTCTCCTTGTTGCGTCTCGTTACGTGTTGGGTTTCACCTTCTTCTTTGCGGCTCGCGGCGTCTTCGAAGCGCGGCTCGCGGCCTGTTTGCTGTCCGGGGCCTTGAGGGTCTTTCC
>DATLMR010000132.1:0-18938 GCA_035537555.1 Blastocatellia bacterium | reverse complement strand
GGGGGCGACGGCGCGTGATGTGCCGTCGCCCCTTCGGCGTGTCTGCTACTTGCTGTAAACGGGGGTGAAGCTGAAACGGCTCGCGGCGAAT
Source organism: Blastocatellia bacterium (assembly GCA_035537555.1). Classification (GTDB taxonomy): domain Bacteria; phylum Acidobacteriota; class Blastocatellia; order UBA7656; family UBA7656; genus DATLMR01. The sequence goes on along the minus strand of DATLMR010000132.1, from coordinate 18,847 downwards.
TCCTTGACCCGCGAGTAGATTCCGTCGGCGTCGAGCCCGTACTTCGCGAGCAGGAGGTTCTGAGGGCCGTGCTCGATGAGCTTATCCGGAAAGCCCAGGCGAAGCACGCGCACGTCGCTCATGCGGTGATGTTCGAGCAGTTCGATGACCGCGCTTCCGAACCCGCCCATCAGGTAGTGATCTTCGACCGTGACTATCGCGCCGTGCGAGCGGGCGAGGGCCAGGATCAGCTCTTCGTCGAGAGGCTTGACGAACCGCGCGTTCACCACGGTCGCGGCTATGCCGTCTGAGGCGAGCCGCTCCGAGGCCTTCAGGCAATAGTGTACTTCAGAGCCGATCCCGAGTATCGCAACATCACTGCCTTCGCGAAGTATCTCGGCTTTGCCGATCTCAAGCGCGTGAATCTCGTCATCCATCGGGACTCCAAGTCCGTTCCCGCGCGGATACCTCACGGAAGCCGGGCCGTTGAAATCGACGGCCGTCTTCATCATATGTCTAAGCTCGTTCTCGTCTTTGGGAGCCATGATGACGAAGCCGGACATCGGGCGCAGGTAAGCGAAGTCCATAAGGCCGTGATGAGTAGGCCCGTCGGCCCCGGCCACGCCTCCTCTGTCGAGCGCGAACGTCACGTCGAGGTCCATCAGAACCACGTCGTGAAATATCTGATCATAGGCGCGCTGGAGGAAGGTCGAATAGATGGCGACGATAGGCTTCAGGCCCTCTGTAGCCATACCGGCCGCGTACGTAACGGCGTGCTGCTCGGCGATGGCCACGTCGTAGGTCCTTTCGGGAAATGCCGCCATCACCTTGTTCAGGCCGGTGCCGTCGGGCATGGCCGCCGTGATCGCGACGATCCGGTCATCTTCCTTCATCAGGTCGATCGTCGCCTGCGCGAAGACCGCCGTGTAGCTCGGCGCGGTCGCCGGCTCCTTGATGAACTTTCCGGTTGAGATCTCGAACGCCGAGGTGCCGTGCCACGCGCACTTGTCGCGCTCGGCGGGCTCATATCCCTTGCCTTTGACCGTGAGCGCGTGGATCAGCACCGGCCCCTCTTCCTTCTTCGCGTCCTCGAACGTCTGGATTATCGTGTTGATATCGTGCCCGTTGATCGGCCCCATGTACTTGAGTCCGAGCTCTTCCCACAGAGCGCCCGGGATGAAGGCGCGAGCGAGAGTGTCTTTCACGGCTTTCGCCCTTGAGAGCATCATCTCGCCCACCGCCGGAATCGACTTCAGCCACTCTTCGACCTCGTGCTTGAATTCGTTGTAAGGCCGGGCGGTCCTGATGCGGTTGAGATAGCCCGCTAGAGCCCCTACGTTCGGAGAGATCGACATCTCGTTGTCATTGAGCAGGATGATCATCCGCTTCTTCAAATGGCCGACCTGATTGATCCCTTCGAGAGCCATGCCTGCCGTCAGGCCCGCGTCTCCGATGAAGGCGACGACGTCGAAGTCTTCGTTCTTCAGGTCGCGAGCCGCGGCGATGCCGAGCGCGGCCGAGATGGAGGTCCCGGCGTGGGCGGCGTTGAACACGTCATAGGGCGACTCGTCGCGCTTGAGAAATCCGCTGATCCCGTCGTATTGCCGGATGGTCGGGAAGCTGTCGCGGCGACCCGTGATGATCTTGTGGGCGTAGGCCTGGTGGCCGATGTCGAAGACGAGCTTGTCCTGGGGAGTGTTGAAGACATAATGCATGCCGAGTATCAGCTCCACGGGGCCGAGGCTCGCGCCCGTGTGACCGCCGATCTTCGAGAGCACCTCGATCATATACTCGCGGATCTCGTCGGCGAGCGGTTGAAGCTTGGACTGAGGGAGTTTCCTCATGTCCGCCGGATCATTGATCTGTGACAGAAGTTTCATGATGGTCGGTTCTCCAGGTATATCGATTCACGCCCGTTTACGATGCGGGCACATGCTCCAGGGATGCACGCGGCACCTCGGTTAAATGTGTCCGGATTCACTGCGCCGACGCGCTTATCCACTCGTAAACCCTTCGAGGCTTAGAAGAAACAAGAAGCATAAACGCATTACGATCTCCGCGCAATGATGAATTCCGCGACCTCTTTCAGCCGTTCGGTGTCCGCGTCGAGGCGCGAGACGATCTCTACGGCCTCCTCGACAAGCTGGCGGGCCCGGGCCTCGGATGCGGCGATGCCGTGGATCGAAGGGTACGTAGCCTTGCGCGCCCTGACATCTTTCCCGGCGGTCTTGCCCAGCTCTTCGCTGGTCGAGGTTATGTCGAGTATGTCGTCGGCGATCTGGAAGGCGAGGCCTATCCGCGCCCCGTATTCGGAGAGAGCGGTTATCTGCTCCTCGTCCGCTCCGGCGAGAATCGCCCCGGTGACTATCGAGGCGCGAATCATCGCGCCCGTCTTCGAGCGATGGATGTATTCGAGAGTCGAGGCGTCGATCTCTTTCCCTTCGCTCTCGATATCGACGACCTGGCCGCCGATGAGCGCGTCAACGGTCCCGGCGGCGGTCGCGACCTCCCGGATGACGCGGAGCTGCCTTGCGGGGTCGCGGCCCGCCGCGTCCGACGAGAGAACGCGAAAGGCCTGGGTCAGCAGAGCGTCGCCCGCCAGTATTGCCATCGCTTCCCCGAAAACCTTGTGACAGGTGGGCAGGCCCCGGCGGAGGTCGTCGTCGTCCATCGCGGGCAGGTCGTCGTGTATGAGCGAGTAGGTATGGATCATCTCGACCGCGCAGGCGGCGGGCATGAGATCGTCGGCTCCGGCCCCGAAGGCCTCCCCGGCCGCGAGCACGAGTATCGGGCGAAGGCGTTTCCCCCCGGCGAGCAGGCTGTAGCGCATCGCCCGGTGAAGCTGACCGGGCCGCGCGCTTTCGGAGGGCACGAAACATTCCAGCCACCGGTTCACCTCCTCCGCGCGCCGCGCGAAATAGTCTATTGTCGTTTCGGCTGCCGTCATTCTACGGATTCATCGAAGGGCGCGGCCTCGACCGCTCCGCCCGAGCCTTTGAGCAGGATCTCGACTTTTCGCTCGGCATCGTCAAGCCGCTTCTGGCACTCGCGCGAGAGTCGCACGCCCTGCTCGAAGAGGTCGAGCGATCTTTCGAGAGAAAGGTCGCCCGCCTCCAACTGATCGACGATTTGCTCCAGTTCCTTGAGCGATGCTTCAAAACTCTTCTCGGTTTTCATAATTGAGCTGGGTCAGACCTCTTCCTATTTCGTTGCGAGGATGAGCGGCGACGGCGCGGGAGCGTTGATGGTCTTGACCGATTTGAAGCCCGTGCCCTTGAGCCACTCCCTGTACTCGCGCATCGTGAAGACATCGCCCTGGTCCGTATGCAGGAGCATGTTCAGGCCGAACAGGAGCGGGATGGGCGGAGCCGTGCGCGCGTCATTCGGCACCATCTCCGCGATCAGGAGCTGGCCGCCGTCGCTCAGGGCTTTGTGCGATTTCTTGACCAGCTTCCTGCCCCACTTCTCGCCCTCTGAATGAATTATATGGCCCAGTATGACGAGGTCGTATTGACCGCGACCGAAGTCCAGCTCGCGCAGGTTGCCCTCGACGTAATCGTACCGGTCAGCCACCCCCATCCGCTCGGTGAACTGCCGCGTGATCGGAGTCACCTCCGGGTAATCGATGACCGTCACCCGCGCGTCGGGGATGGCCTGAGCGAAAGCTATCGACCACGCGCCTGAGCCCGCCGCCACATCGAGAATGCGCTTGATGTTGCCGAGCGCCTTGCGGGGCAGGGCCGCCACCGTCGCCCGCGCGGCGGCGTAGCTCGCGGGGAAGATAGCGCTAACGAGCTTGGGGAAGAACTCGCGGCCGCCTTCGTCCCCGTCGACCGTATCAACGGGCCGCCCCGTCCTCACGGACTCCGTCAGGTGGCCCCAGGACTCCCAGACGAGTTTTGTCGAGAAAGCCATGCCGCCCATATAAGTCTGCCCGGTGCTCACGAGGAACTTTTCGGATACCGGCGCCAGGCCGTACCTTTCGCCCTTGCGGGTCAGATAGCCGATCGCGACGAGGGCATCGAGCAGCCGCTCCATGCCCTTGAGCGAGGCGCGGGCCGCTTTCGCTATCTCTTTCGCGGTCTTTTTGCCTTCCGAAATATGCGTGAAGACCGCGAGCTCTATCCCCGCGACGAGCGCCTGGGTCTTCCATGCTGCCCACAGGTCTTCTGTGATTTGCTGCGGCGTAACATTTGGTTGGTTCATCTCTTGTGCCATTACTAGATCAGTTCTCCTCAGCTTAGTAGCCAGTTTTCGGGTCTCGAATTCATTAATCGACGGTGCACTCGACTTCGCCTTCGCCCAGGCGGATGCGAAGTCGCGAGCCGCTGGAAGTATCCGCCGACCGCTTTATTATACGGCCGTCGGAGTCGAAAGCGATTGCGTAGCCTCGCCCTAGCACGGCGAGAGGCGACAACGCGTTGAGCCTTACCGCCTGCACGGCCAGTTTCTCGCTCTCGCCCTCTACGCGCGCGCGGCCTGCCGCTTTGAGTCTTTCGGAAAGGACCGCGACCTCGCCCCGCCGCTCTATCATATCTCGTCGCACGTCCGAATCCCTGAGCCGGAGTGCCGTGGCCTCGTGGCTCGCGCGCCCTCGCTTTATCGCGGCGCGGAAGGCGTTCTCCAGGGAGTAGGAAGCCGAATCCAATCTCTGCGAGCAGGACTGGATGAGGGCCGAAACCTCGTTGAAAGCGCGGCTCGACTCGACCTCCGACAGGTCGTTTTGAAGCTGGAGCAAACGGTAACGGACCGCGCCGGCCATCGCGTCATTCAGCCCTCTGATCTGGGCGTGGATCTCGTCGCGGGCCAGCGAGACTATCTCGGCGGCAGCCGAAGGCGTAGAGGCGCGCATGTCGGCAACGAAGTCGGCGATGGTGAAGTCCGTCTCGTGTCCCACGGCGGATATGACGGGCGCCCGCGAGTTGAAGATGGCGCGCGCCACCGCCTCTTCGTTGAAAGCCCAGAGGTCTTCCGCGGAGCCGCCTCCACGGCCGACGATGATCACGTCCACCTCTTCGCGCCGGTTCAGCAGCTCGATGGCCTCGGCGATCTCAAGCCCCGCGCCTTCGCCCTGAACGCGGGCAGGCGCGATCAGGACGCTCACGCTTTCGTTCCGGCGCTTGATGACGCGGAGTATGTCGCGAAGCGCGGCGCCGGTCGGCGAAGTGACGACCCCGACGCAGCGCGGAAGGAGGGGGAGCGCCCGCTTGCGCTCGATATCGAAGAGCCCTTCTGAGGCGAGCCGCGACTTCATCTGCTCGAAGGCGAGTTGCAGAGCGCCGACTCCCACGGGTTCGAGGAACTCGACCAGCAGCTGATACTCTCCGCGAGTTTCGTAGAGCGAGATGCGGCCGTGAGCCCGGACCGTCAGGCCGTCTTCGGGGGTGAACCTGATGAGGCGATTTTGCATGCGAAAGCTGGCGCAACGCAGCATCGCGCCCTCATCTTTCAAGGTGAAGTACCAGTGGCCCGAGGAGTGGCGGCGAAAATTAGACACCTCGCCCTCGACCCAGACCTCGAGGAACTGCCTTTCGATCAGGATCTTCACCTGCGCGGTCAACTCGGAAACCGAGAGAGCCCTGCGCTCTTGCATCAGTTGTTCGAGGAAGCTAAGTTGCGGCATCGGTATTCCCGGAAGTAATGACCTGGGCTCGTGATCCTGGAGTGTTCAGTCTTCTTCGACCCCGAGACGCTCCAACTGTTTCTGAAGCTTTTTCCAATCGAACGGCTTGAGGGTGAATACGGTCCCGTCAATATCGAAGGTCGGCACTATGCGCTTGCCTCCGTTAGCGGCCTCGACAAATCTCGCGCCCGCGGCCGACTCTTCTATATCGATCTCCTCGTAAAATATGCCCTCGTCGTCGAGGAAACGTTTGGCTTGATCGCAGTCCCCGCTCCAACTTGTTGTGTAGACCTTGATGTCAGCCATAATTAACCTTTCAATACATCGCTCGCCCGTCACCGGGCCGGCCTCTTCGATTGAATAGCTCGCAATTCTACTACGGCGAGGTGATACTTTAAAGGAGCCGCGAACAAGATCCTCTTTTTTCGGCCCGGCGCGGATTTTCAGGTCATCTCTCTTGAATCATGTTCATACACTTTGCCGGGCCGCCCATAGAGATCGATCATTAATAATGCATCATTCAGCCCCTGAACGCGGTACGCGTGTTGCTCCAACTTTTGCCGGAGGAATTATGAAGAGGCCATTATTGATTGCGATTCTCCTTTTCATAGCACTATCGGCAGCTCCTGCCTGCGCCATTAAGAAGCGGCCCGAGCCCCGGACTGACATGGTGAAAATGAACAGAGTGGAGACGAATCCCGGTTCAGGATTCATTTCGCGTCTCTCTCTCGCTTCAGAAAAAGAGGGTAGGGGGTTCGGTATCTTCAGTTATTAGACCGAAACGAAGAAAGCGCCGCCCCCTTCGCACCGGCTCCCGGGCCTTCTCCGGAAAGGTCGCGCGGACACACCTGACCGGTCGCAGAAATCCACCACCTTTCAGACACGCCCCGTAAAATAATGATGCGTGCGCGAGGGCGCGAAAGGCGCTTGCCGGGCATCACTCGTAATTATTGGTTGGCGGGGCCAGGTGCGCTATAATAGCGGCCCGAGGTAGAACTATGTATCCTGAGAGCTCACGTATGAAATCATTTTGCTTGGGCCTGTTGATTATTTTTCTGTTGTCCGGCGGCCTGGTCGATGAATGCAGGGCGCAGGATCCGTCCGGCCGCCCTCCGGGAACGACTCCGAAGACCAGGAAGCCCGCCGCTAAAAAAAACCAGGGGCGGGGCGAACCGCAGCCGCTCACTGTGACGCTCACGGTTCTGACGGAGCCCGGCGAGAGCACCGTCTATATAAATGGAGAGCAACGCGGCATAACGAACGCCGAAGGAAAGATCCAGTTCGACAAGTTGCCGGCCGGCCAATACAGCATCGGGGTCCGCAAGGAAGGCTACCAGCCTCTTCTGCGCGGCTTCCAGGCCGGGACCGAATCTCCCACGCTTGTCTTCAAGCTGGCTCCGAGTCTTGACGATATTATCAAAGAGTTCGACACGCTTGCGGGAGAAGGGAAGCTGATCGGTCCGGCGACTCCTAACGCGTACGACGTGGTCAACGGTCTCGCGGGTAGATTTCCGGATCACCCGGAGGTCAAGAGAATGAGAGGAGTTCTCGCGACTAAATTGAGCGAAGAGGCGGCTCGGGCGACCCTTCGGACGACCGGGGACTTGCGGGCGATCAAGCGTGAAGAGATTACTTCGGCGGGCGAGGCCGCAAGGATCGGGGCGAGCCTCAAACCCGACGACAGGCGCTTGCAGGCACAGGCGGCATATTTCCACGCGGTGATGGGCTTGCTCGACCACTACGCGGGGGGATCTTCCGCGGACGCTAATGGAAATCAGAATGGTGAAGGCGGCGCGAGCGGGCCGTCCCTGGCCGATCTGAAGAGTGAGCTTGAGCACGTCATCGAGCTTGACGACGCCTCGGTCGCGCCGCGCTACTATCTGGGGCACGTTCTGCTGGAGTCGGGCGATGCGGGTGGGGCAGAGGCCATGTTCGTGAAGGTGACGCAGCTTGAGCCGAGGTGGCCCTGGGCTTACGTCTCGCTCGGCTCGGCCTACAACGCGCGAAATAAGTACAAGGAAGCCATAGACGCCTTTCGGAAGGCGATAGAGCTCGACCCGAGCCTTGCGGCGGCGCACGCGGGACTGGGATTGGCCCGCGCTCTGAAGGGCGATTCCAAGGAAGGAATAAAGGACATTCAAAAGGCCATGCAGCTCGACTCTACAAGCGGCCTCCCCCATCGCAATCTGGGAATCATCTACTCGCAGTCCAAGAAGGGAAAAGAGGGGAAAAAGGAGATCGCTCAGGCCGTCGAAGAACTCAAGACGGCTATGAGCAAGAACCCTCAAAACCTCGAATTTCGGAATAAAACGGTCGAAAAGCTGATCTCGGACCTAGAAGCGCGAAAGAAGAAATGATGGGAGCCCGGAGAATCGAATGAGCGCGCGCATGAAGCATGTTCAACTCCGTTGGCGCGAAGAGGGCGGCGTCGCGGGCAGTCGCCGTTTCAATTCAATCTCGCGCGGCTTTGCCTGATCTTCTTGATCTGCTCGCGCACCGACTCCGCGTCCGCCGCGTCGGGTGAGATATTCAGATACCTTTCAAGCTCGTCGAGGCCGCTCTGCGTTTTGCCTATCGCGGCAAGCAGCAACCCTCGATCTCTTACGTGCGGGGGAGAGTCAGGAGTGATTAGAAGGATGCGTTCGGTTGCCGCGAGCGCCCTGTTGTAATCGTTGCTTCCCGCGTAGATGCCCAGGAGGTTCGCGAGCATGCGCGAAAGGAGCTGCTTATTCGTCACCGGCGCGAGGTGCGACGGCTGGAGTTGAATCTGCCCTCCGCTTGTTTCGTTGAGCAGTTCGGCGCAGCCAAGCTCGCCGAGCAGCCTCCCTTCGTTGAACGGGTCGATGAAGATGTCTTCTCCGTCCCGCGAATGCCTGGCGATGAAATGGCCGGGCATCCCGACGCCCTGCACGGGGAAGCCGATCCGCCTGGCAACCTCTATATAGACGACCGTCATGGTTATGGGTATTCCGAGGCGGAGGTCTATAACCTCGTTCAAAAAGCTGTTGCGCGGATCGTAGTAGTTCTTTCTATTGCCTCTGAAACCGAGGTCTTCGAAGAGGGTGTTGTTGAGGGCGTTGATCATATCGTAATCGTCGCGCGCTTCACTGGACCTCTCGCGCGCAAGGTCTCCGAACCTGTCGAGCTTCTCCAGGTACAGGCCGACATTGAGTCTCGGATACTCTTCGGCCGCGATCAACAGGGCGGCCTCGGCCAGGTTGATCTCTTCATCTTCGCCCGACACGACCTCCCTGAAACGGCTTCGTGTTATCTCCGTCAGATGCTTTGACACCTCTTCCGCCTTCCTCTCAAGATAACGACCGGTCTTTCGAATTAACAATGAAATAAGAATGGGCGATGGCTTATGCCACCGCCCATACTATAACACGATCGAGAAACTCCTCGCCTTGAGGCCCGGCGCGAAGATGCCTATGTCTTTGTGCCCGCTTTGAAATTCTTCCAGAGAAACTCGTACGAATGGTCGGCCACGGAGATCATGTACTCCCAGCCGTGATTACCCGGAAAGACGTGAAATTCGTGCGTGACGCCTGCTTTGGAGAGCCGGTCGTCGAGCGCCTTATTACTCCCCTGGAAGCCGTACCGGTCCTGCTCTCCTACGTCGAAGTAGACCTTAAGGCCCGCCTTCTTGATCGCGCCCGCGTTGCTTTCGGCGAGGAAGATGGGATTATAAGAGCGGAAGTACTCCTCGTCGGGAGGGGTCCCGTACATGTTGCCGATCAAACGGCTCATGAATTGCGCGCGGCGGTCATCGCCGTTAGGCCTGGGCAGTTCTTCAAAGAGCGCGGAGCTGTGGGCGGTAACGGACGAGAACATCTCCGGGTGGCGGAAGGCGAGCGACAGAGCGCCGAAGCCGCCCATCGAGATTCCCTGGATGGCCCTTCCCTCGGTCGTGCCGATGGCGTGATAGGTCTTCTCGATGTAAGGGATCAGATCCTTGATGATCGCATCCTCGTACCGCAGCCCGTTCTTCGAATTGATATAGAAGCTGTTCTCCCCGGCCGGCGCGACGATTATGAACTCCCCGATCTTCCCATCCTGCCGCAGACGATTCACGGCGGATGCCACGCCGCGCCTCTGGAACTCGCCTTCATTGCCGTTCATGCCGTGGAGGAAATAGAGCACCGGGTACTTACGCTTTTTCTCTTTTTCGTAGGATGCGGGAAGCTGCACGGCAAACTTCAACTCCCGTCCCAGCGCGGACGACTGGAGCGAGCCGTAGTCGACGCCGTCCTCGGAGGCGGCCTGCGCCGTGGCCGCGGGTGGAGCGGATGGGGCCTGGCCAAAGCCCGTGAATATCGCCGCTAAGGGTAATGCGAAGGCCAGCAGTACTGCGCCGATTACGATTCGTCTGGTTGTATTCATTTTTTCAATTCATACCGCGATTCAGGCTTTGAATCGCGGCCCATCGCTCGGGAACAGATTGATGTTCATATTGCTCGCGGCCACGTCCGTCAGGTCTATGACGGCCGCCGCATTGATGGCGCAGGCGATAGAGATCGTCTCGCTGATCTCTTCGCGGGTCGCGCCCGCCGCCATGGCCTTCTTCAAATGGCCTTCGATGCAGCCCTGGCATTTTGCGACCAGAGAGGCGGCGATCGAGATCAGTTCCTGCGTCTTCGTGTCCAGATGCTTCGCTTCGGAAAAGTAGATCTCTCTATAAAATTCACCATAGATGCGGCGCATCTTGGGTTCCATCATGGAATATGAGGGTGGCTTTCCGGTGCCGGTCTGCGGATTAGATACGGGGGTCTCGGGCTGGGCCGCGCGCTCCTCGCCTTCAGCCTCCGGTGCCATTTTGGTATCCATATCTCTCTTTTATCTCCTTTGTAAGGTAAATGCGACAGGCGTCGATTCGTGGAAGACGGCCTGTACTTTCCACCCAGCTTATACGCACCTTACTTCACCGCGTTCATAAAGAAAATACTTAGGATCAATGTTTTACATTCATTTTACAAACAAAAGCCAGCTAGAGATTTCTAGCATATCGAAAGTTGAATTCGCAACTTTAGACTCGCCCTCTCCCTCAGGCGACCTTGTGATCCTCTTCCGCTTGCGGGCGCATGGCCTTGACCGCGTTGATTGCCGACGTGGGATTCACCATCCCCCACCCCTGCTGGTCGATGCTCACGTGCGGTATCCGAATGGCCGTCTTTATGAGAGCGAGCTTGACCTGTTGAGGAGTGAGAGAGGGAACGACTTCGAGCATCTGCGCCGCTATCGACGAGACTATGGGCGCCGCAAAGCTGGTCCCGTCCACGTGCTTGTAATGGCCGCTGATGACGCTGTTATCCCGCACCTTGATCCAGACGATCTGGCGCAGCAGGTAGGGAGCGAGGTCGGCTGCCTGATCGAGGTCCTCATCGATTCCCGGGTTCTCTTTCACTATGCGTTTCAAATCCTGCTCTCTCGCGCTCTCGAGGAGCGAAAGCAGCCTCGCCTGATCGGCCGTGGGCGTGCCCGGGAGGATCGGCGCGGCCACCCAGATGCCGGGAGCGATGACCTCGGGTTTCTGGAGCCCGTCTATGGTCGGCCCGAAGCTCGACCTGTAGATATCGTTGTCGTGGAATTCGAGGTTGTTCTTATCGTCGAGCCCTCCGACCGTAAGCACCGAGGGCGCGGAGGCCGGCGGCAAGACGGGATGGCCGGGCAGGTGGCCCGAGTTCCCCGAAGCCGCTACGACGAGAAGCCCCGCCCGGGCCGCGTCTTCGGCGGCCTGCGAGAGCTCGTCCGTCAGGTAGCTCTCTTCTTCGTCTCCCCCGCACGATATATTGACTATCCTTATATTGTACTGCTCGCGGTTTCGTATCACCCACCGCAATCCGGCCGCGATGTCTCGATGGCGAATGCGCGAAGCCTTGCCCACCTTCACGAGCACGAGGTTCGCTTCCGAGGCGATGCCCCGGTAGAGTCCGCCCGAGAGGAACCCGTTCCCCGCGGCCACTACCGAAGTCATCATTCCATGCCAGGAAGAGACCATCGGCGTGCGCAGGTCGGTGGGCCGGGTGCGGTCTACGATGTTGACGTACTTGAGAATCCTGTTTTGCGGGTGAATCAGGTCAGAGTGCGCGTAAAAGCCCGCATCAAGGAAGGCTATCGTGACGCCGCGCCCTCGATACTCGGCAGGGGCTTCGAGGCGCATCGGAGTCGGGAGTATCTTCTTTTCCTGCTCGGCAAAATGCGGGAAGGCGACCGCCAGCTCGTCGCGCAAATTATTGAAGCGACCCAGGCACGTCCGGCAAATTACCTTTCCCGGCTCCCATCGATGCGTGTTGACCGTCAGAAGAGATTTTATGGAATCATCGATCGCATCCGAGGGTACGACCGAATCCTGTTCCACCTCTTTGTGGCAAATGGGGCATAATATTTTCGTTGAATGCATTTTCGTCCCTGATCAGTAAGTTCAAATTGTTATTCTAACGGCCCGAGATCAGGGCCGCAATTCTGTTACGCGATTCCCGGGCCTTCCCGACCGCGAGAGCCGCCCCTGCCCTCTATGGACCGGAGCTTACCTGCTTGAGGAACTGTCCGGAGCGATTCAACTTTTTGGAGGTATTTTATAATGTTAATATTCCGGAGAGAGAATGAGAACATGAGCACACAAAAAGAACTGGCATATAGATACGACCTGTTCATCACGCCCGAATGGCGCGACCGGTTCGACACTCTGATAAACGAAACGGCCCGGATACCGGTCGAAGGCCGGATCCTCGACGTGAATACCGGAACGGGCTCGCACGCCATCGAGCTGGCGACACAACTTAAAGGCGAAGGAGAGGTGATCGGGGTCGATCCGCACCCGGAGCGACTGGAGATCGCCCGCGCCAAGGCTCTGGTCAAGAAGCTTGAGGCTATCTCGTTCCAGGAGGCCTCGCCTACCGCGCTCCCTTTCGGCGAAGGAGAGTTCGACGCGGTCATCGGGGATGCGTCACTGGTCCCGTCCGGGCAGGTAGGCGAGGTGCTTTCAGAGATGCTTCGGGTCGCGAAGCCAGGGGCTAAAGTGGTCCTGAAGCTGGCAACCCGCGGCAGCTTCGACGAGTTCTTTTCGATCTATTGGGAAGCGCTTCTCGGGCTCGGGATCGTGGAAGAAGTCTGGGCCTCGCTCGAGGCCTTTATAAAAGAGCGCCCCACGGTCTCTGACGCCGTGGAGCACGCGAAAGAGATAGGATTGCGCAAGGCCGACAGCGTGTCGAGCAGAGAAGAGTTCGCCTTTGAGACCGGCAGCGAATTCCTGGAATCGCCTCTGATAAGGGACACCTTTCTCAGCACCTGGCTTTCGATAGTACCGGAGGAGCAGAGAGGGGAAGTCTCCGACCGCATCGCCTCCATAATCGAACGAGAGAGAGCCGGCCTGCCTTTCGAAGTATCGATCAAGGCGACTCTGATTCACGGTATCAAGTAGAAAAACTTTTGGCCGCGAGCGCGACTTGCATTTAAAGGCTCAGGCATGGTAAAAATTCAGTAACTAAAAGCAGCAATTGAGGTGCCTCCTCAATTCCTGATGTGAGCGGAATGGTAGAGGACGAGATGACTGGGTGTGCTAGAGGTCTCGTCCTCTTTTTTTATCTCCGATTCCTGTAATTCCCAATTGCGTACAGGCCGGCCGCGACTCGCGAATGCTCGAGCGGCGAAATATTGTTTTCTTGACCGCCGGCAAAATGGTCGTGTATCATCCGAACTGGTCGAGGGCTTCTGCGAGGTTTGTGGTTGACTTGCTAATTTTTTTCCAACGTCAACGCAACGGGGGCCGGGTATAGCGGTGGTTAGAGCAATGCCCCACAAGATCGGGGATGCGAAGGCACCTGCGTTCTGGTCACCCACCTGTTATAGAACAGGATCTAAATTAGTAAGGCACACGGCTGAGCGGTTGCCCTCGCTTACCTCATAAATCCAGCCAATTCCGATTAAACCGAGTGATTAGTTTATAATCCTCTTACTGTGATTTAATGTATTCACATTCATTTTGGAGGATAGATGAAGGCCATCATAATTGGTGATATCGTCGGCAAGCCGGGCCGCTCTGTATTGTCGGAAACCTTGAAACGTCTGAAGGACAGGTATGAAGCTGAATTCGTCGTGGCGAATGCTGAGAACGCTGCCGCGGGCGCGGGTGTGATTCCACGCGTGGGCGAGGAGATATTGAGCGCCGGGGTCGATGTCATGACCTCCGGCAACCATATCTACGACAAAAAAGAGGTCATTCAGTACATCGAGAAAGAACCGCGCCTGCTCAGGCCCGCCAACTACGCGCCCGAGACGCCGGGGCGGGGATTATGGCTCGGCTCAACGGACTCCGGGACCCCGGTCGCCGTGATCAACCTTCAGGGCAGGATCTTCATGCCGCCTTCCGACTGCCAGTTCAGGACGGCGGACCGTCTGATCTCGGAGATAGGGGCGCGGGCGTCCGTGATCATAGTCGACCACCACGCCGAAGCGACTTCGGAAAAGTACGCGCTCGGCCGCTATCTCGACGGCCGGGTCTCGGTCGTCGTGGGCACGCACACGCACGTGCAGACCGCCGACGAGCAGGTTCTTCCCGGGGGGACGGCCTACATCAGCGATCTCGGGATGACCGGCCCGCACAACAGCATAATCGGCGTCGAGTCGAGTCTCGTGATTAACCGGTTCCTCAGGGGAATGCCTACAAGGTTCGAGACCGCGACGGGAGACGCCAGGCTAAACGGCATCGTCGTCGAAGTAGATGAGCGGACCGGGAAGGCCGTCTCGATAGAGAGGCTTCAGGTCAAAAGCGCCTCTTCCTGAGATTCGCAAAAGGCCAAAAAAGCGGCAGGTTTCGGGTAACGATCCCGACCTGCCGCTTTTCACTTTTTGATCAACCGTTCCGTTCGGGAGCGGCCGGTAGCTTCTTACGCTCTTACTTTCTTACAGGGAGACCCTGATGGACTCTTCAAGAGTCTCGATGGCAAAGTCCGCCTGCTCGCGGTCGATGATCAGGGGGGGCGAGAAGCGGATCGCCGACTCACCCGCGCCCTGTAGCACGAGCCCCCGGTTGAAACACTCCGAGACGATATTGTCCCTGAGCTCGGGCCAGGGATTGACTGCCTCGGGATCGCGGGCAAATTCGATCCCGATCATAAGGCCGAGCCCGCGAACATCGACTATGCAATCGTACCTCTCTTTGAGCTCGCGAAGAGACTCCAGCAAATGACCGCCGATAGCGGCGGCATTATCCATGACGCCGTTCTCGATTATCTCGATGGTCTTCATGGCCGCTGCGATCGCGACCGGGTTTCCGCCGAATGTCGATGCATGCGCGCCGACGTGCCACTGCATCAGGTCGTCGCGCGCTATGGTCACTCCGAGCGGCAGACCTCCGCCGATGGCCTTGGCCATGCAGATGATGTCGGGCACGACTCCGGAATGCTCGACGGCCCACATCTTCCCGGTACGGCCCATACCCGTCTGGACCTCATCGACTATCAGGACGATCCCGTTTTCGTCGCAGATGCGCCTGAGCTCGGGCAGGAAGTCTTCAGACGGTACCACGTATCCGCCCTCTCCCTGGACAGGCTCGACGACTATCGCGGCGCAGTCTTTCGGGTGGACGGTCGTCCTGAAGATCGTCTCTTCGATATAGCGCGCCACGCGCCGCCCGAGGCCTTCGCCTTCTCTCAAGGAGAGGGGGAAGCGAATCGGGTTGGCGTAAGGAACGTGCGTGACATCAAGCGCCTGCGGGCCGAAGCCCCTGCGTTGTGCCGAGCGGGACGCCGTCAGGGAAAGCGTCCCCAGCGTGCGGCCGTGGAACGCGCCTCTGAAAGCGATGAACTTGTCCCGGTTGGTCGAGTAGATCGCGGCCTTGAGAGCGCCTTCCATAGCCTCCGCGCCCGAATTGCTGTAATGGACCTTCTTCAGAAAATCTCCGGGAGTGATCCGGTTCAGCTTTTCGGCCAGCTGTGTCTGCTGAGGATAGTAGTAGTCGGTGCCGCTTATGTGTATGAACTCGCGCGCCTGCGCCGCAATCACCTCGGCAATCTCGGGATGCGCGTGTCCGAGAGCGGCCACTGCCACTCCGGCGTTGAAGTCGAGGAAGGTGTTGCCGTCGACATCTTCGATGAGGGCTCCATACCCGCGTTTCATCACCAGGGGGTAGCTGCGCGTGTAACTGGGAGAGATGTACATCTCATCTTTTTCGAGGAACTCCTTGGCATTGGGGCCGGGCAGTGAAGTCTTTATTTCTGGCAGCCTGGTCTTAGAGAGAGTTTGCATGATTTCTCCATTCAAAAACTGAAAACGATTATTGATAAGAGCCGGGATCTTGGAGTGGAGAAGGGTAGGAGCGGCTAATCGCCGAAAAGGTCTCTGCGGACGGAACAGGGTGTGCGTAGCATAACGGGTCTTTCCTTCTTAAATTATCCGAGATTGAAGATGGCAGATTGTACCACGCGTCGCCGAAAAAGTTCAATCCGCCGCGCCTTGAAAGCTCGCAGTAAATAGGGTTACACGAAGTTTCATTCTATATTCGAATTGAGCGGAGCTAAAGGAAAGGGTATTCCCGGCAAGGCGCGGCGGCGGGCCGGGCCATCTGCATCTCGCGGCTCTCTGCCCCGCCCGCCGCCGCGCGCCAATTCCCGGGTTGCGAGAGGCGCGGAGCCGGTTTTTTCGCGCGCCGTAAAGGTTGGATTCCGATTGAGGGAAAGTCTGCAAGTTTTTGGGGCAAATTCAGGAATATATACACTAAAACATCTTGATTGTTCCATGCCGCCATGCTAGATTTCCTTCTCCAGGGAGTTACATGGATTTGGGCAGACTGGCCGAGCTCGATGCGGTGCGAAGCGCGTAACGGAATCCAAGATGACAGGCGCCCGGGCCCGAGTTTGGGCGTCTCCAAAAGGACGAGTGGAAAAGGGCATCGCTTAAGGCTCATCAACCGTTTCGAAAATCCACGGGCTTTGTCATCCTCCCTTATATATTTCAATCTTTCGCTCCGATGATAAGTGGGAAAACAGCGGGCAACCACATTCCTGAAGGCTTATCGTGTAAGCGCGTGAGCAGCACGGTTATAAGTTTGTGCTGGTTGTGAGTTTTGTGTCATTGTTTTACGTTGATGCTGATAGCAGGACGCCTGCTTGATAAATCGTTGATTACCATAAGTGAGCGCGCTTTTTGAGACAGAAGTTTCAGAAACAGAAGTCGGGTGCTGCACACGAGGAACTTGAAGAATACTCGAGTATAGTTAACAAGGATGAGAAATCTATTTAACCCATTTTCCAGCGACCTTGCCATCGACCTCGGCACAGCCAACACTCTGGTCTACGCCAAGGGACGAGGCATTGTAGTCAGTGAGCCCTCCATCGTAGCGATAAACAAGGTTACGAACAAAGTTGAAGCGGTCGGAAAAGAGGCCAAGGAGATGCTCGGCCGTACGCCGGGAAATATCATCGCCATCCGCCCGATGAAGGATGGCGTTATCGCAGATTTCGAAGTCACCGAGAAGATGCTGCAGCACTTCATCCGCAAGGCGCATAACGGCCGGTCGTGGGTCTCTCCGCGCGTGGTCATCGGAGTGCCGGGCGAGATCACCCAGGTCGAGCGCCGCGCCGTCGAAGACGCCGCCTACCGCGCGAAGGCCTCGAAAGTCTACCTGGTCGCCGAAGCGATGGCCGCGGCCATCGGGGCGGGCCTGCCCATCACCGAGCCGTACGGGAACATGATCGTCGATATCGGCGGAGGGACTACCGACATCGCCGTGATCTCTCTGTCGGGCATAGTCTACTCGCGCGCCGTTCGCATCGCGGGCAACGAGCTCGACGAAGCGATCATTCAGTACATCAAGCGGAAGTACAACCTGCTTATCGGAGAGCGCACGGCCGAGTCGATAAAGATCGAGCTGGGCTCGGCCTGGCCCGTCGAAGAGCCGATGCAGATGGAGATCAAGGGCCGCAACCTGATCGAAGGCGTGCCGCGAACGATCACCATAACCGACGAGGAAGTTCGCGAGGCCCTCGCCGACCCGATCTCGACGGTCGTCAACGCGGTCCGCGTCGCGCTTGAACGCACTCCTCCCGAGCTCTCGGCCGACATCGCCGAGCGCGGCATCGTCCTCACGGGCGGGGGCGCTCTGCTCAAGGGAATAGATAAGCGCCTGATGCACGAGACGGGAGTCCCCGTTTCACTGGCCGAGAACCCCCTCTCGTCCGTCGCGCTCGGGACGGGCAAGATGCTCGCCGATTTCGATTTGTTGAGCCGCGTGAGCTGGGAAAACACCATGCTCCATCACGGACTTTAAACTGAAGAGGTCGAGGCACGGGCCTCGGAATTTACGATCGAAGAGAAGGCCTCCCGGCAAACGGCGCACGGCGGAAGCCGGAACCTTGAGCCTATCCAAGACTTTCAATAGCTCTCGTCCTGATCTCTATGACCGCACTGACGGGACAACAAAAATCTCCGTGGATCCTGGCAGGATTGTTACTGGGGCATGTCATGCTGATGGCCTATTTCGCCCGGCATCCGGACAGCGAGCAATCGCTCCTCAGCACGTGGATCATGACCGGTTTCACCCCCATCGTGAGGGGGGTCGATTGGGGCGTCTCGAAGGTGACGGGCGGAATCGGCGGCTACGCCGACATGCGACGCGCCCAGGAGCGAAACGTCGAGCTGCAGGCCCGGCTGGAGGAATTGACTCAGGAAAGGGACAGGGCCGTAGAGCGCGCGGCGGATTACGAACAGCTGCGCTCGCAACTCGCCCTTCCGACCCGGCCGCAATATGCGGAGCTCGCCGCAAATGTCATCTCGCGCGACACGAGTCTGTGGTTCCGTCGCCTGGTCATCGATCGCGGGTCGTCCGACGGGATCAGGCGCAATATGCCCGTCGCGACGGCGACAGGCATTGTCGGCCGCGTGATTTCGGTCGGCCCGGTACACGCCGTCGTGCAGGTCATTACCGATAAGCACGCCGGGGTGGGCGCGATGCTCCAATCGTCGCGCGCGAAGGGCGAAGTTCGAGGCCTGGATGATGGGCAGTGTGAACTTCAGAATATTTCATCGAGCGAATCGATCGAAGTCGGCGAGACCGTCATCACGTCGGGCCTTGACCGCATCTACCCTAAGGGGCTCGTCGTCGGCAGAGTCGAACGCCTGGAGGTCGACCCGAACGCGTCGTGGCACAAGATAATTATCAAGCCTTCCGCGCCGGTCGATCGCATAGAGCAGGTTTTCGTGCTTCTCGTGGATCATAAAGATCTTACTGTAGAAGAGACGGTATCTAAG
>DATLMR010000131.1:0-2830 GCA_035537555.1 Blastocatellia bacterium | reverse complement strand
TCGCGCCCGCGCGCAGTCAGCGCGCAGGCGGGCCGTAGGCCCGGGGCCGACGCGAGAGCGGCGAACGCGAGAGCGAAGGAAGATTCGGCGGCGGAGGTCGCGACTGAATTCATGCCTCTGACGTACGGGGACAACGGTTCACAGATGGCCAGCGGTCATATAGTTCGCGTCGAGCTGCCGCGCTCGGCCCTGGCCTCCTTCGGCTTGCCAGTCAATCACGAGCGGGCCGAATCGCGGGTAAAAGCCGACGTTTTGATCGGAGAAGACGGCCTGGCGCGCGCGATCAGGTTCGTGCGTTAGCCCGGTGCGGATCAATCGCTCTACATTAAATTATCGACATCACGAAAGAGAGGATCGTATGAAACTTCAGAGAAATTCGATATTCATCCCCGTTTGCATGCTCGCGCTGCTCGTCAACTGCGTGGGCGTATTCGCCCAGGAGAAGGTCAAAGAGAGAAAGGCCAGGCAGCAGGTAGTGATCGAGCAGTCCGCCACGGGAGCCGGCGAGATGCAGATAAGGGCTTTCCCCCGCGGGCACGAGGGGCCCGGTGACGGCGACACGTTCATCTTCGTATCGGGCGAGATGAGCTTCGACATAAATCCCATAAAGGGCGCGCCCTACTCGGCGGAGGCGGTGACGGAAACGATCCAGTCTCTCAGCGACGGCAACCGCATAGTTCGTAAGACCTCCGCTTCGGTCTATCGCGACAGCGAAGGCCGCACGAGACGCGATCAGACGCTCGGAGCCATCGGCCCCTGGGCTACGGCCGGCGACCCGCCCCAGACCTTCTTCATCAACGATCCGGTCGCGGGCGTGAACTACATCCTCGACCCGAAGAGCCAGACCGCCCGCAAGCTGCCCGCCCCGCGCATCATGAATCTCAAGCCCGGCGAGGGGGCCGAGAAGATCATGATCGAGAGGGCGGAGATGGATAAATCAGAGCATCAGATGCGGATGCGAAGGTCGCACGAGCCCGGCGCCGATTTCACGGTCGTCACGGGAGAGCCCGGCACCTTCAGCGCCATGCGCGTCCCGCCCGGCACTGAAAAAGAGAAGACCGAATCGCTCGGCAAGCAGACGGTCGAGGGCGTCGAGGCCGAAGGCACCCGCACCACCATCACCATCCCCGCGGGCACCATCGGCAACGAAGCGCCCATCAATATCGTGACCGAGAGATGGTACTCGCCGGAGCTGCAAACGGTCGTCATGAGAAAGCACAGCGACCCGCGCGTCGGAGAGACCGTCTACAGGCTGACCAACATCAACCGCAGCGAGCCCGCCCGCTCACTGTTCGAAGTCCCCGCCGGATACACGGTGAAAGAGGTTCCGTCGGGCGGACGAGTCTGGACGAAGAAGATCGAAAAGAATCAGTAAGCTTCCGAGCTGCCTTTGAAACTCACTCGGGGCGAAGCGCCGCAAGCGCTTCGCCCCGTTTTTTCGCCGCCTGTCCTTAAGCCCGCCCGGTCGGTCACGGCGCATATATCGCCTACATGCCTTCAAGCTCTCTGTGATACCATCTACGATTTGATTGAAGGGGCTACCCCACGGTGTTTCCGAATCCACTCCGGCAATGCGAGAATCGGGCTTGATACATGGGTCGAATTAGGGTCGTGACAATAATGGGCACCAGGCCCGAAGCCATCAAGATGGCTCCTGTCGTAGGAGAGCTCCGCCGCAGGGGAGGGGAGTTCGAGCCGCTCGTCGTCACCACGGCGCAGCATAGAGGGCTCCTCGATCAGACCCTTTCGGGATTCGACATAAAGCCGGATGTCGACCTGAACCTGATGCAGCAGAATCAGAGCCTCTCGGATTTCGCTTCGAAGTCGCTACAGGCTTTATCGAATCTCTTCTCAGAGCTGAGGCCGCAAGCGATCTTGATCCAGGGGGACACGACGACCGTGATGACGGCGGCGCTGGCCGCTTTTTACAACGACCTCAGCGTCGGGCACGTCGAGGCCGGGCTCAGATCGTTCGACCGGAGAAATCCTTTTCCCGAAGAGATCAATCGCCGCATAGCTTCATGCCTGGTCGATATGCACTTTGCTCCGACCGCCCGCGCGCGCCGCAACCTGCTGAACGAAGGGACGCCGGAAGATGACATCTTCGTCACCGGCAACACGATCGTCGACGCCTTGAAGGCTATCCCTCTCGAAGGGGAGTTCGAGAATGAGAAGCTCAACCGGCTCGACTTCGACGGCAAGCGCCTTCTCCTGGTGACGGCGCACCGGCGCGAAAATCACGGGGAGCCTCTGCGCTCTATCTGCCGGGGCCTGAGGATGATCGTCGAACGCTTCGACGACGTGGAGATCGTCTACCCGGTGCACCCGAATCCGAACGTGATGAGCGTGGCCGACGAAGAGCTGGCTCGCGTTAACCGAGTGCATCTCGTCGAGCCCGCCTCTTACGGCGACCTGCTCAAGCTGATGGATCGATGTCACCTTATCCTCACCGATTCAGGAGGCATGCAGGAAGAGGCCCCGTCGCTTCATAAGCCCGTGCTCGTGCTGCGCAAAGTGACCGAGCGGCCGGAAGTGGTGGAGGCCGGAGCGGGCAGGATCGTCGGCACCGATTCCGCGCGCATCCTTGAGGCGGCGTCGAGCCTTCTCGCCGACCCGCGCGAGTACCGGAAGATGAGCGAGGCTGAAAATCCTTTCGGCGACGGGCTCGCCGCGCAGAGGATCGTCGAAGTGCTCGCGCAAAGATTCGGGGACCGGTGACCTCCCATCCGGGCGGGAGCCGGCTGCCGCTAACCGGGTTCTCTTGTTTCGTGAGGCGCGAGCCGGGAGTCGGCTCTGATCGCGCGCTCGAGTTCATTGATTCCAGAAAGGA
>DATLMR010000130.1:0-26452 GCA_035537555.1 Blastocatellia bacterium | reverse complement strand
CGAACGCCTGTCTCGGCGTTCGCTCTGGAAACTGCGCGATCCGCAAATAAGAAGCAGGCAAAGAAAGACAGAGTGCGGAACTCTCTTCCTTACTTCACTCAACTTTCAGCCGTTATCAGTGCTGCGCGGAGTGGCTCTCGACGTAGCTGACGCACTGGCCCTGGTTCTTGAAAGGGCCGGCGGGCGGTCCGAAATTCTTGTAGCCGCCCTTCTTGCAATCATCTTTGCTCGTCGGCACGAGTGGCGCAAGTTGGGCGGGCGTAATCGCAATGCCGAATGGCCCCGCGCCAACCGGGATGGTAGCAATCAGGGTGTTGCTCGCCGTGTTGATGACGGAGACCGTCATGGAGTTGATATTGGTTACATAGGCGCGGGCGCCGTCTGGTGTAATAGCTACTCCTATGGGTTCTAAGCCCGCAGGTATAGTAGTTATTACAGTGTTGGTTCCCGTGTCGATGACAGTGACGCTACTGCCGAACTGATTCGTCACGTAAGCCCTGGTACCGTCAGGCGTGAAAGCCACTTCTCGCGGGCCCGAAGCTACGGCAATAGTAGTGATTATAGTATTTGTCGCCGTATTAATAACGGAAACTGTGTTGCTCTCCCGGTTAGTCACATAGACTCGCGTGCCATCGGGCGTGACGGCGATCCCAAGGGGAGAAGGACCGACCGGGATGGTGGCAATGACTGTATTGGTCGCAGTATCGATAACCGAGACCGATTGGCCGATGCCATTATCTACGTAAACTCGCGTGCCATCAGGCGTGATGGCAAGCATGTAGGGCCCAGAGCCAACCGGGATAGTGGCGATCACGGTATTAGTTGCAGTGTTGATGACGGAGACGGTGTTGCTCTCCGAATTCGACACATAAGCCCGTGCGCCGTCCGGTGTGATCGCTACCCCGACCGGAGCGTTGTTGACCGCGATAGTGGTGATCACAACGTTGGTCGTAGTGTCGATGACGGAGACCGAATCACCGACATCATTCGTCACGTAGGCGCGGGTGCCATCAGGCGTGATGGCTATATCAAAAGGTGAAGGGCCGACGGGGATAGTGCTTACGACCGCGTTAGTCGTGGTGTCAATGACGGAGACCGTGTTATCAAATTCATTTACAACGTAGGCGCGAGTCTGTGCCTGCGTAGTGTTTACCGCGCCGCTCATACCACAGCAGAGCAGAAGCAGGCAGATCTTAATGAGAGAAGAAGCTCTATAGGTTAGGAGTGAACCGTATTTCATGTTTCTCCTTTCGCCGGGGTACAGTAGTGAAGCCGGCAAGCTTAAAGGACCATAGAAAGGACTGAGAATTAGAAAAAGGCCTGGCCAGCCCATACTCCGAAGCTCAGCCCAGGAACATGCAAGCGGACCTTATGATGGAATTATTTGGTGGGGCGAGTCAAGAGCGATGCGGCTGCATCGCGTGACGGGCCTACGCGGATAGACTCACGAAGCTAGTAAAGTGATTGGCACAAATGAAAAAGCCCGAACTCGTAAATCCGGGCTCATCAATACCTGGAAATTTAATGGTGCCGAAGGGGGGACTCGAACCCCCACGGGTCGCCCCATACGCCCCTCAAACGTACGTGTCTACCAATTCCACCACTTCGGCACTTTCTGAAGTCCGCTTGTCAAACTACACCACTCTGATCCCACAGATCAAGTCTCAATCCAGCGAGATCGGCCGACCGGTCAGGGCTTTTTCGGCGCCTGCTTTGCCGGAGCCGAGTTGCCGTTCTGCTTGCCCTGCTTCGCGGGCTGAGACGGCCCGGGCGACGGCGCGGGAGCCGGCGACTCGGTCGTAACCGCGGGCGCGGGCTGTTCGGTCCCGGCAGGAGGAATCACGGGAGCCTGGGGCGCTGTCTGCGCCGGGCCAACCCTCTCGCCGAGCGATCCGCGACTAAACAGGTTCGGTATAGAGAACACGAACGCGATCAGAAAGAATAGTATCGCCGCGCCTATAGTCACTTTCGCGAGCACTGTCGCCGTTCCGCGAGGTCCGAAAGCCGACGAGTTCGCCCCCCCGCCAAATACAGCCGCCGCGTCCGATTTACCCGGCTGCAAGAGCACGAACAATATCAGGACAAAGCAGGCAATGACATAGAGCGTCATTAAAATATATCCGATCACGTTTTGGTCCTACCTGTTCTCTTTATAGCTTACAATCTTCGCAAACGAGCCCGGCTCAAGACTCGCGCCGCCGACCAGCGCGCCGTCGATGTCCGCCTGATCCATCAAAGATGCAATGTTGTCAGGCTTGACGCTGCCGCCGTAGAGGATTCTCATTCCCTCTGCTACCGTATCGCCAAACATCTCTCGGACGCGGGATCGGATAAAGGCGTGCATTTGCTCGGCCATCTCGGGCGTCGCGGTTCGACCTGTGCCAATCGCCCAGACCGGCTCGTAAGCGGTTATGATACGGGACGCGTCGGAGGCTGTCAAGTTGCGCAATCCCCCCGCGATCTGCATCCCGACGACCTCTTCAGCGTGATTCGCGTCGCGCTCTTCGAGCCGCTCGCCGACGCACACTATGGGCAGCAGGTCCGAGCTCAAAGCCGCGAATATCTTCATGTTGACGGATTCATCCGTCTCGCCGAAGAATTGCCGCCTCTCCGAATGGCCGATTATCGCATAGCTCGCGCCCGCGTCTTTTACCATCCTGGCCGAGACCTCGCCCGTCAGCGCGCCATACTCAATCTGAGCCGCGACGTTCTGCGCGGAGACCTCGACGTTCGAGCCTTCGAGCCTGTCGGCCACCGCCTTGATCGCCGTGAAGGGCGGCGCCACCACTATATCGCAATGGGTCGAGGCTATGACCATTGGTTTAAAAGCCTGGACGAAATCCAGCGACTCGGAGATCGTCTTGAACATCTTCCAGTTTCCGGCAATGAGCGGTCTTCGCATAGTTGGTCTCATACAATTTCAGATTCGCCGATGATTTCGCGATCGGCTATTGGGCCTGAGTTCGAGAGATTATGATCGAGACGCCCCTGCCGCCCGGCTCCTTTGTCACCTGCACGGTGCCGGCGTCCTTCGCGCCCTTCTTCAGGTCGAGCCTGAACTTTTCAGGCTCGCGCGACTCGGACGCGACCGTCCAGCCATTACTCCTGGCCGCCCGGTCATAAAATTCGGCGACCTTTTCCATAGGGGCCGAGGCCTGCGATACGATCATCGCCATGTCGCTTCCGCTGAGCGGGCCGTATTGGACGTTGATCCTCACGCTATCGGGATAAGAAGGCAGGTCTTTTATGTTCCCTTTTTGAGGATCGAAGAATGCCGGTATCCTCAGAGTCGGCGGCGGTGAAGAGGCGGTCGCGGGAGGGGCGGGAGCTACGGCATCCGGCGCGGGAGTTCCCCCGCCCTGCGCGCCGGGAACAGGCGCCGTCTCCCCCGCATTCGGAGACGCGGTTTCGGCAGGCGCCCTGCCCGTCTGCGTGTTCTTATTGAGGTTTATATTGCTGTATGAAGGCTCATTCGAGCGACACGCCGAAGCAGCGGCCACCGCCGTCATCAACAAAAATACGTATAGCGATCTCATTCTGATCTCCGATCGTCCGGGCGGTCAAAGCCGAGGGTATTACTTATCGGTCAAGGCTTCCACGCCGGGCAATCTATCGCCCGCAAGGAATTCGAGCGAAGCGCCGCCGCCTGTCGAAACGTGCGTGATACGCTCGGCGACTCCCGCTTCGATCACGGCGGCCACCGAGTCGCCTCCACCCACGATGGTCGTGGCATCCGCATCGGCCACTGCGTGAGCAATCGCGCGGGTCCCTTGATCGAACGGCTCGCGCTCGAACATGCCCATGGGGCCGTTCCAGACTATCGTCTTCGCGGCGGCCACACTGGCGGAAAATTGCTCGATAGCCTCCGGGCCTATATCAAGTCCGGCTTCGTCAGGCCCGATTTCCGTCACGAGGCAGAGGCGAGAGCGGAAATCCTTAGGCTCCGAGTCCCAAAAAGCCTTGTCGACGACCACGTTGTCTACCGGCAGCAGTATCTCGACTCCCTGCTCTTTCGCCCGTTTCAGCAGGCCGCGAGCCACGTCCAGCTTGTCGTCTTCCACGAGCGAGCGGCCCGTCTCGTACCCTTGCGCTTTGAGAAACGTGTAAGCCATCGCGCCGCCGACCAGGATCGAGTTGGCGGACTTCAACAGGTTTTCGATTACCCCGATCTTGTCGGACACTTTCGCGCCTCCCAGGATCACTACGAAAGGGCTCTCGGGATTTTCGAGCGCCTGCCCCAGATAGCGAAGCTCCTTCTCCATCAGAAAGCCCGCCGCCGATTTTTCGACGAAGCGCGTGACACCCACCGTCGAGGCGTGAGCGCGATGGGCCGCGCCGAACGCGTCGTTCACGTACAGGTCGGCCAGCTCAGCCAGCCGGCGCGCGAATTCGGGGTCGTTCTTCTCTTCCCCTCCGTGAAACCGGACGTTTTCCAGCATCAAGGCTTCGCCCTCGCCGAGGGCGTCTACCATCTTTCGCACTTCAGGCCCGGCCGCATCCGGAGCCTGCTTCACCTCCTTGCCCAGAAGTCCCGACAGGTGCGACGCGACGGGAGCGAGCGAGTAGGCGGGATCGGGCTTCCCCTTTGGACGCCCCAGGTGCGACGCGAGCACCAGGCGCGCTCCCTGATCCAGCGCGTATCTTATGGTCGGCAGCGCAGCGCGAATGCGCGTGTCGTCGGTGATGCGGCCGTCCTCAAGCGGCACGTTGAAATCGACGCGCATCAGGATGCGCTTCCCCTTCAAATCGAGATCTGAGATCGAAAGTTTTGACATAGGAATCTATCGTCCGGCGCGGGCGACCGGCGGAAGGTCGTTCGATTCCGCCAGCAGCCCGGCACTGAAATCTCGGCCCGTCGTTATCAGAGGCCCTGTTCAACAAGGTAGCGGACGAGGTCGACCACGCGGCTCGAATAACCCCATTCGTTATCGTACCAGGCCAGGATCTTTACCATGTTTCCTTCGAGCACGCTGGTATAAGGAGCGTCGAGGATAGAAGAGTGCGGATTGCCGCGAAAATCTATCGAGACCAGGGGCTCCTCTTCATATTGAAGAATGCCGTGGAGCGGGCCGTCCGCCGCTTTCTTCATGACGGCGTTAACCTCTTCTTTGCTCGTGCCCTTCTCGACCAACGCCACGAGGTCCACGACGGAGACGTTCGGCGTGGGCACTCGAAGAGAGATGCCGTCGAGCTTGCCCTTGAGCTCCGGCAGCACGAGGCCTATCGCCTTGGCCGCCCCGGTGCTGGTCGGAATGATCGACAGCGCCGCGGCGCGCGCGCGGCGAAGATCGCTGTGCGGCAGGTCGAGCAGCCTCTGGTCGTTCGTGTACGAGTGACAGGTAGTCATCAACCCCTGCCTGATCGTGAAATTCTCGTGCAGCACCTTCGCGACCGGGGCGAGGCAGTTGGTCGTGCAGGAGGCGTTTGAGATGACGTGGTGCTCTTTCGGATTGTAAGACTTTTCGTTGACGCCGAGGACCACGGTGATGTCCTCGCCCTTCGCCGGGGCGGAGATGATAACTTTCTTCACCGTGTCGTGAAGATGTTTCGCGGCATCCTCCCGCTTCGTGAAAAGTCCCGTCGATTCGACGACGATCTCGGCCCCGACGGAAGCCCAATCGATCTTGCCCGGGTCGCGCTCGGAGAAGACTTTGAACTCGTCCCCGTTCACCGTGATCTGGCCCTCGCCCGCTTTGATGTCGGCATCGAGGTTTCCGAGCACGGAGTCGTACTTCAGAAGATGAGCCAGAGTCTTCGTATCTGTTATGTCGTTGACCGCCACGAAATCTATATCGCCGCGGCCCAGCGCCGCGCGAAAGATGTTGCGCCCGATGCGGCCGAATCCGTTGATCCCAACTTTAATACCCATCTCTTACCTCCAGTAAATAGTCCAAATCCTATGGCAAGGCGTCGCCATTAAAAGTAACACACGAAATTATAGGATGGTTCGAGGCTTGTCAAGCAGAGCGATTTTTGATAACCGCTTCCCTCGGAATCGATCCCGCGCGGAGTATGCGGCTTGCGCGCCTAACCCGCTTGCCGGACCAGGGACCGGGCCTTCTCGGCGATCGCTTTGCGGTCGATGCCGTACGCCGCGAGCAGCTCGGCGGATTCGCCCGATCGGGGGACCTCGCTTATGCCGAGCTGATGGACCCTTATGCCGACCGGCGACACGGCTCCCGCCACGGCGTCCCCGATCCCGCCCCAGAGCGAGTGGTCTTCGACCGTGAGAATCAGGTTATTCGTCTCTCTTCCGCATTCCCGGAGAGTCTCCGCGTCCACGGGTTTGAGAGAAAAGATATCGACCACCCGGGCGCTTATGCCTTCCGTCTTGAGCAGGTCATAGGCCGACAGCGCTTCGAAGAGCGTGACTCCGCCGCCCACGATCGTAATCTCGTCCTCATCGCTCCGCTTCACGACTTTGGCCTTCCCGATCTCGAACGGCTCGTCAACAGAGTAGATCACGGGAGTCTTGGGGCGGCTCGTGCGAATATAGACGATCCCGGCATGCGCGGCCGCGAGCCGGACCGCGTGCTCGGTCGATACGGCCTCGGAAGGATAAAGGACCGTCGCCCCTTCGATGGCCCGCATCATCGCCAGGTCTTCGAGCGCCATCTGCGAAGGGCCGTCTTCACCGATCGAGACTCCGGCGTGCGAGCCGCAGAGCTTCAGGTTAGACTGCGAGATCGCCGCCATGCGTATCTGGTCGTAGGCGCGCGTGAGGAAGCAGGCGAAAGTAGACGCGAACGGAATCTTGCCCATCGCCGCCAGGCCGACCGCCGTCCCCACCATGTTCTGCTCGGCTATGAAGCCTTCGAAGAACCGCTCGGGGTGCGCCTTCTTGAATTTTTCGGAGTAGGTCGAGTTCTTGGTATCGCCGTCCAGGGCGACGACCAGGGGGTTCGTATCGCCGAGCTTCGCGAGAGCCGTGCCGTAAACCTCGCGCGTCGCCATCTCCTGCCCCATCGCATACTCGACGGGAGCCGATTCCGCAGTCGCCGATTCCTCGGGCGTCGATTTTTTGACCTGCGATCCCTGCGCCGGTCGCCCTTCGACTGGTTTTACACTCAAGACGCCGGTGACGGCGGCCACGGGCTCGAGCTCCGCCAGCGCGCGGTCCGCCTCTTCGCCTTTCTTCAGGGCTTTGCCGTGCCAGCCTTCCTTGTCTTCGATGAAGGAGACGCCCTTCCCTTTCTTCGTGGCGGCGAGAATCGCGACAGGCTTGTCTTTTACGGATAAGGCTTCGTCGAGCGCGGCGATTATCTGCGCCATGTCGTGGCCGTCGATCGAGATGGCGTGCCACCCGAAGGCTTCAAAGCGCCTGTGATAAACCGCTGTGTCATGGCCGTACATCGTTTGCTGACTCTGCCCCAGGCCGTTAACATCGACGATGCCGATCAGATTGCTCAGCTTGTAATAGGAGGCGAGCGCCGCGGCTTCCCACACCGACCCTTCGGCCACCTCGCCGTCGCCCATCAGCACGTAAATTCGGTTGTCTATCTTTTCGAGGTAATCACTGTTGAGCGCCATCCCTACGCCGCACGAAAGCCCTTGCCCGAGCGAGCCCGTGGCGACCTCGACCCACGGCAGGCGGGGAGTCGGATGGCCTTCGAGATCGCTATCGAATTTCCTCAGGGTCTTCAACCGCTCGACGGGAAACGCCCCCGCTTCGGCCCAGGCCGCGTAAAGAATCGGGGCGGCGTGGCCCTTCGACAGGATGAAGCGATCGTTGAGAGGGTTCTTCGGATTAGAGACTTCGTAACGCATGGCGTAAAAGAAGACGGCCGCGATGATGTCGGCCGCCGACAGGCAGGTCGACGGGTGGCCCGACCCGGCTTCGGAGGTCGCGACTATTGAGTCGATGCGCAGGCGGTTGCCCATCGCTTCGAGAGCTCTTATTAGATCCTGATTGGTCCTCGCGGATTGTTCCATGGCTGGCACCTCGGTAATAGATTATGGGAGATTATTCAACAGGGATCAGCGAGTAGATTCAGTTCAACTTTTGATTGCGCGCCACATACTGAACCACAAAACGGAAGAAACCCCGGCGGTCGACAGACGGCGACCTTCAGACTATGTGCATAATCGGCCCGTCGCCCTCCCATTCACTATACACAACAGCCGGAATAGGTTCAACGACCCGTCCCGGGGACCGGTTCGCGCCCGGCTGTAGCACACCTTGACAACCCGCGCCCGCCCGCCTACGCTCCGTTCTTGACCGATTCTCGTTCCAATCGCCCTTTCGCGAAAGATTATGAAACCGCTCGCCGGACACTCTCAAAGCGACTCCCAATTCCCCCTCGCGAGGGACCGTGGACGGAGCCCTCGATATGCGCCGAGGCCGGGCCTCAGCATACCTTCGATAAGCGTGCTCGACTCGCGGGGTCGCGTGATCGAAGCGGAGCAGCGCCGCCTCTTCCGATATAACGCGCAGCAAGGATACGGCGCGGACATCATCTTCGGAGTCGGCACCAACGGCGAGTGGAATCGCATTTCGAACGGAGAGCGGCAAAGATTGATGATGATCCAGGCCGACGAGATCGCTCGCATCAATCAGGAGCAGGAGGCTCGGGGCCTTGAGAGAGTCGAGGCCTGGGTCGGGGTCACGGCCGGGACGCGGGCAGAGACCCTTGCCAATCTCGAATGCGCCCTCGACGCGGGCGCGGACGCCGCGGTCATAGCTCCGCTTTCGATCACGGATTCAGGCGACGTGACCGTCTTTTTTCAGCGCGAAGTGAGCGACCTGTTCGATCATAAAGGCGCAAGCCTTCCGATCTTTCTTTACGATAATGCCGAGATCGCCGTTAACCCTCGCGTCCCTCACATCCGGACTCGCGACGTCAAGAAGATCAGCCGCCTCCCTTTCATCTACGGATTGAAAGTATCGGCTCCGCGCCGCGTGCTCGGGAATTACACCAGGGGCGCTCTGCATTACAAAGCCAGGGGAGGGTTCGGAATCTACATCGGAGACGCGATGCTGATGTTTCAGGTCTTCAGGCTCGAAGACGGGCTGGCGGGCCGCCTCCGCGAATACTGGAATCGCTACCTCCTGCACAACGAATTGCCCGTGGGCGTGGTGGCAGGCCCGGCCAATCTATTTCCGAGGGAGTGGCAGAGGGCATGGCGGGCTTGCTACGTCGGAGACGAGCGATTGATGTCTATCTATCAGGCGTCGTTCGACAGGTTTCTCGCGGCCTGCCGGTTCGCGCACGACGGCAGGCCCGCAAGCAAGCTGATCGCCTGCCTCAAATATTCTCTGAGGCTCGAAGGTGTGATCGAATCGGACATCGTGGCTGAAGGGACCCTCGCGCTCTCTGACGACGAGAGGCGCACGTTCGGCAAAGAGTACGCGCGGGTAAAGGAGGAGCTTGCGGGCTCGACGGACCCGATTTGGATATCGAGGTCAGGGGCCGCCGAATCGAGTCGCATTCCTGATTCCTAAGTCTTCTTCGGCCTCTTTTTCCCGGGTCGCAGCAGGTCTCGCGGGATGACTTTGGTGAGCTTCCGAATATAGGTGGGCGTCACGCCGAGAATCGACGCGGCATCGCGCGCGTTCCCTCTGGCCTTGTAGAGAGCCCTGGCCCATAACCACTTGAGCAGAGCGATCTTCGCTTCCGCGAGCAGAGGGATCTTGACGTCCGAGAGGATGAAGTAGTGCTCCTGGTTCAGAGAGTTGATGCGCTTGCGGGCCGCCTGCACGTCTCTCTTGAGCTCCGGCAAGGGCCTGTCGCTCAGCGCGGCCTCCACGTCCGACACGAGCCTCAGGGCCTCCACGGGGTTGGTCGTGCATATGGCCTGCGCGAGCAGGGCCTTCACTTCGAGTTCGAGCAGCGAGGCGCGAAGGTCCTGCGCCAGGTCGAGCGCCTGCCACAGCGCGACCGAGGCTTCCTCTTCCCGCTCCCGCGCCAGGTATAACCTGCCCAGCGTCCGCATCGCTTCGCCTTTCTGCGAATGGCTTCCGGCCTGCTCGGCGATGTCGAGCGAGGCAAAGAGGCTCTTTTCGGCGCTGTCCCACTCGCGGCGCGCGAGATGAACTCTCGCTTTAATCTCGTAGGTGGAAGCGATCTGCGTGCTCCGCGCATTGATCCCCAGGTTCAAGGCTCGCGAGACATAACTCTCGGCTTTTTCATACTCCCGCAGGGCGACCAGGGTCGCCGCGATGCTGTTCAGGGTCAGGTAGACGTACTGCTCGTGGCCCATGTGCTCGAAGGTGTCGTGGGCGAAGAGCAGGTACTTCAAAGCGGTCTCGTGCTCGCCTATCACGTTGAGGGAAAGCGCGACGTTTACGCGGGCGACTCCCAGGTTATATTCGTCGTGGCTCTTCAATAAAATCTTGATCCCGCGCTCGAGGGCGACGCGCGCGCCTTCGACTTTGCCCATGCGGTTCATAACAGCCCCGAGGCAGAGATAGGCAAGCCCCAACCTGTAAGCGCGCGACTGGCCCGCGTAGATCGAAATGGACTCGTCGAACTTCTCGGCCGCGTCCTCCCATCTCTCCAGAGACCAGAGGGCCTGGCCTTCCATCTGCACGGCCTCTCCCACCGTGAACTCGTCATCCCTTACGGTCGCGATTATCCTTGCCTGTGAAGCGAGCTGCAGGGCCTCCGACGGCTCGTTTCGCCTGTAGTGGTACGTAGCGGACATAAGCAAGACCCTGGCCGCCATGGCGAAGGGTACCGGACCGGCATCTTCGAGGTATGGCGCGAGGGCCACCTCCATTTCGTACAAGCTGCCCGCGCGTCCTGCGATCTCCGCGGCGAGCAGCCGGTACCTGATGCTCTCTTCTTCATACACGGGGATGTTCTGCCATTCATCCGTCAGCAAAGCGGCGAGCTTCTCATAATCACCAGACTCTCGAAGCTCTTCCAGGACAGACGGATCTATTGAACGGTGTGACATATCTCCTCCGACGGGGCAATCTATATGCGTGTATTTCTAATGGTCGCATTGTCAGACACTGGCACTCCAGTGTCAAGGTTGGCCGCAAGTATCGCGCCCTTCGCCCGAAAAAAACCTGCTAAGGCGCGGTCCTTTTCCTCAATCTCGCCGAAAACGCGTAAGCTAATGTGACCATCAGTACGCATAAAGAGATAATGGAGATCGAATTCCCGGCGCGCCGGGGCGGGGTGGTCAGGTAATCGAGCCTTATCCTATGCGCGCCCGCCGGTAATTCGAGCACGATGTCGCCCAGCTCTTCGCCCGTCAGAATGGGTATCGCCTCGCCCTCGCGGGTCGCGGTCCAGCCGGGAAAATTGAACGTGCGAACGAGCACGCGGTCGGGCGAGTCGAGGCGGACTTCGAATTCCCTGTGCTCGCTGTCCCATCGGTCGATGGAAACCGTACCATGCTCGTTTTCGAACCTGATCTTCGGGACGAACGGCAGCTCGAGGGGGTCTTCAAAAGCGGTGCGGGGAATGGTCGCGAGGTTCACGTGCTCGAGCGAAGGCACGAAAGCGGAAGACCTGAACATGGGGCCCGCGACCGCGATCGTGCTGAATACAGCGCCTCCGACCGCGATCAGCAAGGAGAGAAGGCCGAAAGGGAGCAGGGTGGCTATGCGCCTCTCTCGCCAGGCGCTTATGGCCGCCTGCATGCAGGCCCCGGCCATAAGCGCCGTCGCGAGCGTCGCGATCGATAACATCCTCCACGTGAAGACTCCGATGTCGATCTTCGGGATCAAGCGGCCCAGAGGCTCGGATATTTTGACCGTCATGAAGCAGGCGAACGCGCCAAGCACAAGCCAGAGGAGCACGCCCCTCTTCAGAGCCGGCGTGTAAGACTCCGCGCGAGGCTTTCTGAAGAGGAGCGCGAGGGAAGCGATCGCGAGGGAGACGGCGCCGAAAATCCATATCGCGTCCAGCAGGTCGAAGAAGCCGCGATGGCCCTGAGAATACGGCAGCGCGTGAACGAATATATAGCTCCCGTGGTACGGCCATACGTCCGAAACATATTCGTGCCGGATCAGCTCCTGTTCCATCGCCGCGGGCAGAAGATAAGCGGCGGAAAGAGCCCCGCCCAATATCATCGCGCACCCGGTCGCAATCAGCCCCCTCATATCCCTGCGCGCCAGCGCCAGCGTGACCGTGTAGAGCCCGAAGGCGAGGGCGAACTGATAGGCCGTCGGAGGGTGCGACCAGATGAAGGCCCCATAGGTCGCCGCGAGGCCCCCGGCGTTCAAAAGCGCCCGCGAGCCTTCGGGCGAAGTGAGGAGCCGTCTTCGCTCGGGCCTCGATTCGCGCCAATCGGCGACGGCGGTAAAGATCCCCTCGCCGAACAGCATCATCAGGGGCATCCAGATGAATCCGAGCAGTTCCGCGAGAGCTCCCCTCTGGTATTGATCCACTATGTGATACGGGAGAAGCGTATACGCGATCATCGCGACCGCCGCCGCCGCCCTCGACATCACGCGGCGAGCATAAATATAAATAGCGGCCGCCGAGGCGAGCATGAGCGCCCAGTGAGTCCCGAGCAGGCCCCACCACCAGTCCTGGGTAATCAAAAAGAAGGCCGATGTCAAATAATAGATGCCCGGGGGGTAGTAGCTGGTCGTGGGAGCGCCGAAGCCTCGATTCGTGTCTTCTTCCCACCGGGGATAAATCTCTCCGTCGGAGAGGCCGCGGTAAAAGGATTTCATCTGCTCGAAGTGCAGGTGCATATCGTGAGTGGTGGGCATCTCGATCGCCACGTCTTCTGTCCCTGGAGCCACCTTCGTGATGAAAAAGAAGGGTACCGCGGCCAGAGCCGACACGGCCAGGCAAGCCATCACGACGGCCCACCGCGCCGCGCGGGACTTGCCCGCGCGCGGCCTCTCGATATCCGTGATCGATACTTCATTCCTGGTCTCAAGCATTAATACAAGCTCCGTCGCAGGTCCCGCTCGCGATGCGTTGAAGGCGTCTCCGAATCTCTACCGAAGTCCAGGAATGCTAACATAGCCGCCGCTTCTGTGAAAATTAATCGGCGCTGGCGCGGCAAAGTCATTCTCTTTCGATCGCGGAGAGTTCCGTTACGCTCGATGATCGCCCCGTCATAATGCGGTCTGTTAAAATAGATCGGGCGCCCCCGGCGCGCGTTAAAGCAACCGAGCGGTCCGGATTATGAAGAAATTTTTCAACTGTCTACTGATCCTTTCCTTTCTGGCAAGCGCGGCCTTCCCTAACCCTGCGACCGGGCATGCCGACGGCAGGCCCCGCCTCGACACGGGTCGAAACGGTGAGCCGCGCGTCCAGGAGGACCGGGGAATAGTCGCGCTCGACCAGGCATTGCGCGATCTGTCGAACCCCTACTCGGTGATGTGCCTGGCCGTCAGGCCCGAGGACGCGGACTGGGGGACCCTCGCGTACTACCGAAAGCGATACGGCGCGCGGGCCGTGGCGGTTTTTGTGACGAGAGGCGAGAGCGCGCCCTCGTCTTCGGCGCAAGACCCGGGAGTCGAGCGGACCAGGGCGGCTTTGCGGGCCGCGCGATTAGCGGGGTCCGATGTCTACTTTCTGAACCTGCCGGATGCCGGGCCCGCGAGATCGGCCGACGAGGCCGTGGCTGCGTGGGGGCACGACGAAGCTTTAAGGCGCACGGTCCGGGCGCTGCGGCTCCTGAGACCCGACGTGATCATTACAAACCACCGTTCGAGCTCGGCGGAAGGGCAGCAGAGGGCCGCCGCCCGGCTGCTGCTCGAAGCCTTCGATGCGGCCCCCGAGGCCGACAGATTCCCCGTGGAGGGCACGTCGCCGTGGCAAGCGCGGAGGGTCTTTCAGCGGACTATGGTCAATGAGGGCGAAGTCGCGATCGACCTTAACGAATACGACCGCGTCCGAGGGACGAGCTACAACAAGATCGGGCTCGCCGCCGTCGATCAGACCTTGCCCCAGGACTCCCCGCCGCCCGACCGGTCCGGCAAGGTCTTCTACAAGCTCGTCAAGTCATCGACGGGAGAGAGCGCCCGCTATGCCTCGCCTCTTTTCGACGGGCTCGTTCTTCCCGAGAACCTGGTGCGATCGATCACGCCGCCGCGCGTGGGCGATTTGCTGGCCACGGAGGCCCTCGCTCTGCGAGAGCGACTTGTCGACGCGTTGAGAGACAGGCTCCTTGAGAAGCGAGCCGAAGGAACGGCCGAGGTATTGCTCGGCCGTTACGGCAGCGAGTTCTTCCGCGTGATCCGGTACACCGAAGCCCTGGAGCGCGCCCTCGCCCTGGCTCTCGGCATCGGCTTCGATATCGAGTTGTCGGATTCGCTGCTCGTGCCGGGCCAGAAAGTCTCCGCCCGGCTGGTCCTCAGAAACGGGAGCGAGCGGGCCTTGCCCGTCGTCTTCAATGCGCCCGAACAACTCCCGGGCAAAGAAGGAAAGCCTGCCTACGGCCTCTCGGACGTCGTCGAAGTGCCGCCGGGCGGAGGCATCGAAAAAGAGTTTCAATATGAGGTCCCCAAAGATGCCGGGGCCACGCTCCCACGGTCGGCCCATCTCTACGACGAGAATTATTATCCGGTCGGGTCGGCGCTTCCAGGCACGCAGATGGACGAACCGTTCGGCGCGCGGTTCATCGGCTTCGCTCAGATAGGCATCAGCCAGGCGACCATAACGATCCCGGTCCTGAAGCGATTCGATATTTCGCCCTCAGTCGAGATCGCGACCATACCGTTCGCCGTCCTGAGAGACTGGTCGAAGCCTCGCGAGATCAGCTTCAGCGTGCGCGTGCGCAATCGAACTCCGGGGCCGCTCGCGGGCAGGCTCTGGGTGGTGCCTCTCGCGCTCAGCGTAGAAGAGTACCAGCCGGTCCGCGTCGATTTCGCGGAAGAAGACGAAGAGATAGCCATCAGGATGAATCTGAAGCTTCCGATCCTGAAGCCTCCGCTGACGCCGGATATCCTGCTGGAGTTTCGCAGGGATGACCCCTCCCAGACCGAGGCCCTGGGGAGCGCCAGGATAGCGGTCAAAGCTCTCGAGTTCAATCTGGCGGAGGGCCTCAAGGTCGGCTACATCTCCGGCCCCGACCATTCTCTTTCAGAGGCGCTCGGTCAGCTCGGGGTCGAACATTCAGAGATCCCGATCGACGAGCTCAGCCCCCTTATAACGGCGGGAGACGAGAAGACCGGCAGCAATTCGATTCGCGCCTGCGACCTCTCGCGCTTCGACACCATTATCATCGACAGCCGCGCCCTCTCGGCCCATCCCCGCCTTGCGAGCGCGAGCGAATGCCTCTCGGGATACTCCGGCCGGGGAGGGAACCTCGTGATCCTCGCGCAGGACTCCCCGGCATGGAACTCCCTTGCCGTTTCGCGGCAGCTCTCGCCGCATGCGATCAAGCTATCGACGGAGCGCCTCGGGCCGGAGCCCGGGGCATTCAAGATCATCGAGCCCGAACACGCTCTATTGCTTCGGCCGAACAAGATCACCGACAGGGATTTTGAGAACTGGAACGGGCTGCGCGCGACGGACCTGCCGGGCGAATGGGCAGCCGACTATCGCGCTCTACTGGAATGGACCGGCGGCGGCGGCAAGGTGGAGAAAGGCGCCCTCCTGGTGGCGCAAAGCGGTGCGGGGTCGGTGATCTACACGAGCCTCGATTTGAAGGCCCAGATGCTCGCGCTCAATCCCGGGGCCTTTCGCATCTTCTCGAACCTGATCGGCTACCGGAAGTGACGAGTCGCGGGACTACTCGGAGAGTATTTCATCCGGTCAGCCCGCTAACGGCACCCCAAATGCCTTCGCGTCAAAGGCGATGAACCGGATGAGCCGGTCCGCCTCGTCGGGGCTTCGCACGGCTCCTTTTATGAAAGCTCAAGGTTACGCGCCACGCGGCGTAGCAGCAGCGGCTGATCGTAGATGGCTATCAGTCCGCGCCCGACCGACTGCCTCGGGCTCTCCGCGATGTGGACTTTCAATCTGGTCGCCTGGCTGATCCGCTCATCCATCCCGGCGAGCAGGGCGATGCCGCCCGTGAGTACCATGCCGCTGTCGTGAATATCGCTTGCTACTTCGGGCGGCACGCCCTCCAGGACGTGACGGGCCGCCTCGACCATCTGTTTGACGATGCTTTCTATGGCCCGGTGAATCTCCTCCGAGGTAACCTCTATGACTTCCGGCCCGCCCTCGTTTATGTTTTGACCCTTGACGATGCTCTTATGCTCTTCCGGGACGCCGGCGGCCGACCCCAGTACCATCTTCAAACGCTCGGCGGTTCGCTCTCCGATGAGGACGCGGTGCTGGTGCTTGATGTAATCGATTATGGCGTGATCCATGTCGAGCCCGCCGATGCGAAGGGTCTCGGACTCGACTATGCCGGAATTGGCGACGACGGCTATGGACGTGGCGCCGCCCCCGATATCCATCACCATCGAAGCCTTCATCTCGGTGACAGGGAGTTTAGCACCAATGGCGGCGGCGAGGCCTTCTTCGACCAGGTAGACGCGGCTTACTCCTATGCCTTTGATGACCTCGTTGATGGCGAACCTTTCAACCGAGGTGATGCCGGAAGGCACGCCCAGAGTGACGCGCCGCGAGAATCGAGCCCGGCTGCCCCGTGCCTTTCTCACGAACTTGCCGAGCATCTTCTGGGCAAGCTCCGAATCGGCCACGACGCCTTCCCGCATGGGATATACGACCTCCATGTCTTCGGGTGATCGCCCGAGCATCTCGAGCGCCTCGTTGCCGACGGCCATGACTTCGTTTGAAACGCGGTCCACCGCGACGAGAGACGGCTCGTTTACTACCATTCCGCGCTCCCGGGCGTAGATGAAGGTGTGAACCGTGCCGAGATCGATAGCCAGGTCTTCAGTGAATGGATTACTTAATGAGAATTTCATTTGCCCCTTATGATAGTCGCGAGTCTTTCAAGTGGTTGATGATAGCAAGTCGAATGAGAATCGAAAAGACCAATTGATGGTTGCCGGGCTGCGCCCAAAATAATGCGGGCCCGCTCGCGCAGGCCCGCGTAATCTCTCGAAAGATACCTCGGATCCCTTTACCGATTTACTACGGAAAACTGGGCCGTGGGAGTTACGACCTTCTGCGAAACGAGGTCGGTGATCTTCACGGTCACGGTATAGGTGCCGGGCTGGGCGATCGCGTCCTGGATCGGGATTCCACGGGCGACCGTCAATTGCTGGCCCTTCATATCCACTATCCCCGCTTTGCTCTTCCCGTCTTCGACCAGGTGCAGAAGCTCCTGCCCGTCTCTCTTGATTATGTACTCGACCTTGAGCGCGGGCTGCAAAGTGGCCTGATCCATCTCCGCGTCGTAAACCTGGAGGAAGAGGGCCAGGTTCTGGCCCGGCTTGTAGACCCCGCTGACGAAGGGCTTGACCTTGTAACGGCCGATGATGAACTGGCCCTGGGCCACGGTCTTGTTATCGAGCGGCTCGACGGAAGCGGCGAGAATCAAGGTGCTGGTCGCGAGCTGCTTCTCCTGGTACTTCGGCACTTCGAAAGAGTGGTGCAGGATTCCCGTCTTCCCGCTCACCACGTCGCGCGCAACCACGTCGATCTTATAGCGGCCGGGCTGGAGCACGACATTCTTTTGATAGACGGAGCGCTGCTGCTGGGCCATCGGCAACTGCTCTTCCGTGTATCTCGCCGACTGGACCACCTCTTCGAACTGACCGGCTTTGCGGCCCGAAAGCTGGGTGATTCGCGCGTATATATTGGCCGTCGAAGAGTAGATGCCCCCGACGTTCTTGAAGGCCAGGTCCGAGTGGTCGAACTGGACGGTGAAGGCCGTCGCTACCGACTCGTTGCCGATCCGGAAGAAGTCCGTGCGAACGGAGAACGGCAGGATGTCCGAGGCGATCTCGGGCAGGTCGGCCTTGACCTGGAGGTCCGGGAACTTGATGACGGGCGCCCTTTCGAGCGCGGCCAGCGTCGTCAGGCGCTCGAAAGGAGCGTCCTTGGCCCGCGTTCCGAAGAGGCCGGTCTGGCCTCCGTACGAATAGGCGCCGGAGCCTCCGACCCGGTCCGCCTTGTTGGCGAGGCCGAGGCTTTCGGCGAGGGTCAGGCCCGCGTTCGGGACGTTGAGCATCGCGTCTTTTTCGTCGGGGCTGCGGGCTATGCGATATTCTCCCGAACCCGTCGGATCGACGAATTCGATCTCGACGTCAGAGCCGATCCCGTCGATATGGCGGTACCACCACGTCTCGAACGGATAGGTGGTCGTCGTGCCTCCGCCCTCGTAGCTCATGCGGTTATACGTGCCGCCCGTCGGGTGGGACTCGATCTCGTCCGGCTTCCCGAACCGAATGTAGATTCGGCCGCGGTCCGTGCGCCAGCCCGGTATGCCCGAGCTGAAGCGCTCGTTGGCATACTGAATGCGCTCGTAGTACTGCTCTTTGTACTCGTTCTCATTCGTGTCGGGATCGGGGTCGCGACGGAGCCAGAACTGCTCGATGAACTGGTCGCGCTCTTCGTCGGTCTTGAGAGACTTGAAGGCGCGGCGCTCCTCGTCGTTTATGATGTAGTTGACATCCTCGTCCAGCCACTTCTTATAAACGCTCTTCAATTCCTCGCGTTTCTTCTTCTCGTTCGGGTCTTTCTTCTGTTCATCCTGCGCGAGCGCGAGCGGATGGAGGCTCCCGATCATCGCGAGGACCAGAACGAGGCCGAACAACTTCCTGAAGCGGTCGATCTCACACTTCATACCCCTACTCCTTTCACAACAACTGAACCCTGAAGGTCTGAAAGCTCTTGCCTGTGTAGTTGGACCAAATAGTTTACGTGGTCCGATTCCGGCAGGTCAAGCTCGGCCGCCTTGAAAATTGCGCCTTCGCGCCCCCGCCTCCGGTTGAAGCGGCCCGCGCCGGTCCGCCCGTTTTCCCGCCCACCTTAGAACGCCCGGACAGGGCCGCTTTGCACCCGATGTATTTAAAGCGCGCTATACGGGAGGGCCGGGCCGACTCAGCTCCTCGGTCCGCCGTTTTCGATGGAACATCCACGCGATGCCGACGCTCAGGCCGTAAAGCAGCATCATCGGCGCGGCGAAGACCAGGAGGTTCGGGATGTCGGTCGTCGGCGAAAGGACCGCCGCGACGATAAAGATGAGGATCAGGGCGTACTTCCAGAACTTGAGCAGCATGTGCGGAGTGACGATCCCCATCCGCGCCAGGAAGAACGTCACGGACGGGATCTGGAAGACGATCCCGAGCCCCAGCATTATCGTGATTATCAGGTCGAAGTACTCGTCGGCCGATACGAGGGGCCTGAGATTGCCCTGCGCCGC
Source organism: Blastocatellia bacterium (assembly GCA_035537555.1). Lineage (GTDB taxonomy): Bacteria > Acidobacteriota > Blastocatellia > UBA7656 > UBA7656 > DATLMR01. The sequence continues at coordinate 7,246 of DATLMR010000130.1, read as the reverse complement.
CACGTCGAGCAGGAACCCGGCGGCGCGGGGAAAGGCTATCTTGTAGGCGAACGCGCACCCGATAAGGAAGAAGCCCGTGGTCATTATGATGAACGGCGCCGCGTACTTCTTCTCGTGCGGGTAAAGCCCCGGCGCCACGAACCCCCATATCTGCCCGAGGAAGAAGGGGACGCCGAAGAAGACCGCCGCGTAAAACGAGACCTTTATGTACAGGTTGAACGCGCCCTGAACGGTCTGGACGACGAGGCGGCCGTCGGGGCTGAGCAGGATGCTCGAAGTCAGGTAGAGGTGGCGAGGCACGACGAAGCCTTCGGGAATCACCGCCTCTTCGTTGATCACCCATAGCCTCGTGGTGACCAGGAGCGGGGTGCCGTTCTCGTCCCTCTGCACGCGGACCCTGACCGTGGTTCCGGTTTGAATGATGGCGCTCCCCACGCGCGTATCGGTCGGGATGGTGAAGTCACCTTCGGTCCCGTCGTCCAGGTCCACAAGCCGCATCAGCTTGGTGTCGAGGGTGACGGCCGCCTCGCGCTTGGCGTTGATCATGGCTTCGCGAACGGGGATTTCGAGGAAATGGTATATCTTGTCCGAAAAGGCCCAGCAGATGACGAAGGCGATCAGCAGGAAGGAGGCGATGCGAATGAGGCGCGAGCGCAGCTCGTCCAGGTGGTCGAGAAAGGACATTCCGCCCTCTAGCTCGTCCGTCTTCTCCTCTTCTTCTACGGTGTAAGTGCTCATTGCAGGATCGGGCGATCAGCCGTCGTCGGCCTTAAACGTAATCGCGCTTTTCGTTCTCTCCCACGGTCGTATGGACTCCTTCCGCGCGCGCGACGGTCGGCGAGTCTTCCGAAACGACGGGCTTGGCCTCCTCGGCCGATCCGGCTATCGCGAAATCGTCCGCGGGCGGCTCCGGGTCCGGAGGCGGCGGCTCTATTCGATGCTTCTCCAATTCGACCTCGTCCTCCCAGGTGCGTTTGAAGTCCTCGCTCGCCTTTCGGAATTGAGCGAGCCCCTGGCCGAGGCTCTTGCCGAGCTCCGGCAGCTTGCGCGGCCCGAAGACGATAAGAGCTAAAACGAGAATGATCATGATCTCAGGCCATCCAAGATTGCCCATAATTTTATCCTCACTAATTTAAGGAGATACTCTAAGGGAGATTAATAAGTCTCGATTTATACAAAACTCCGGCTTCTACCGCACCCTCAGCTGCCTTTGACAACCTCAATACTAGGTTACGCCTTCAGCCAAGTCAACCATCTCAATCTCAAAGATCCGCTTCGCTCCTGTTCACGCATACAGGCGGGGCGGACCGCCGCGAGGCCGGGACGCGAAAGCCGCCTGCCTTAACTAACTGTTGACATCGCGCCGGAGCTAATTTATAAACGCAGGCGTCACTTCTGCCCCTCCGAAACCACATCAATATAACGACTTCAGGGCTGATTACCATGATGAACTCGCAAGAGCCTGAGTACATTCTGACCATCATACAACACACCTACTGCAACGATTGCATGTGGATGAAAGGCAAGATCACCGACGCCTACCACGCATCCGGCATCGTGCGCGGGGAGGATTCCAAGCGGTGGCGCATGCAGATCATCTCTCCGCCGTGGGAGAGGGATGAGCGCCGGGCCGAGTTTCCCAGGGGATTCAACGACGTGGACGTTCCGGCCATGAAGCTCGAGGTCGGGCGGCGAATAGCGTTCGCCACCCAGAACCCCGCGCTCATAAACGAGCTTCTGATGAAGCTCAAATGGATGCTCATCAACCGCCACGCGAACGCGCAGATAGAGAAACAATTATTGGAGATCGCGAGAGACTGGAAAGACAGCGGGGGCTCGGTGGCGAGCTGCCCCGTCGATGTCACGGCCAGCGCAAGGCCCTGACGCCGGGAGCCCTGACCCGGAACCCGGGAGTCCGACGCCGTCTTCACGCGAGCCCCGAGCGCGCGGCAAGGTTGAGGCTCTCTTCCCGCGCCGCCGCTATTATGTCTTCCTCGTCCAGGCGCGAGAGCCGCCCGTCACGCACGACCACCTGCCCGTCGATCAGGACCGTCTCGACGTCCGAATGCTCGCCCGCGAAGACGAGCGTCGAGACCGGGTCGGGATGCGGAGTGAGGTGAAGCCTGTTCAGGTTTATCACGGCAAGGTCGGCCCGCTTCCCTTCTTCTAGGCTCCCTATCTCATTTTCGAGCCCGAGCGCCCGCGCCCCTTCGATAGTCGCCATTCGCAGGGCCGCGCGCGCGGGGAGCGCCTCCGGCCCGATCCGGACTTTTTGAAGCAGGGAGGCGGCCCTCATCTCCGTGAACATATCGAGCCTGTTGTTGCACGGAGCGCCGTCCGCTCCGAGCGACACTTTGACTCCCCGGTCAAGCATCTCCGACACGCGGGCTATGCCGCTGCCCAGCTTGAGGTTCGAAGACGGGCAATGGGCCACGCTCGTGCCGGTATCACGCAGCAGATCGATCTCTTCGTCGCTCGCCCACACGCAATGCGCGAGGACCGTTCGAGGCCCGGTCAGCCCGAGCGAGTCGAGGTAATCGATGTTGTCGCGGCCCGTCTCCGCCCGGACGAGGGCGATCTCTTCCCGGCTCTCCGACGCGTGAGTGTGGATGATGACCCCTCGCTCCCGCGCAAGGTCCGCCACCGATTCCAGAAGGTCGCGGGTGCAGCTTACGGCGAAGCGCGGAGCGAAGGCGAAGCGGATTCTCCCGTCGCACTTGCCGTCCCACGCCGCGAGCAAGGCGAGCGATTCGTCGATCGAGGCGCGGGCGTCTTCCAGCAGCGCGGGAGGAAGGCCCTCGCCTTTGTCCATCATGCATTTTCCCACGACCGCTCGAAAGCCCGATTGCTCGACGGCGCGAAAGACGGCCTCCGTGTGCCTGACGGTCTCCATCGTGAGGGCGGTCGTGGTCCCGCCCTTGACCATCTCCGCGATGCCGAGCCGGGCCGAAGCGAAGAGGGATTCGGGCGTGTGAGCCGCCTCCATCGGCCAGACCCGGTACCTTAGCCAGTCGAGCAGCCTGAGGTCGTCGGCGTGGCCGCGAAGAAGGGTCTGGCAGAGGTGAACGTGGGTCTGCACGAAGCCGGGAATGACGGCGCAGCCTCGGGCGTCCAGGACCTCGAAGACCGGCGGCCGGCCCAGATGCGAGAAATCAGAGAGCCTTTGCCGCTCCGAATAGGCGCGCTCGAAGCCTTCGGCCCCGGCGGCCGACCCGCTCGACGCGGGCCTGTCTATGACTCTGAATATGCGCCCGTCTCTGATGACCAGGTCGGCCTCGCGGATGCGGTCTGCTCGATCGACGGTGATCACCGTCCCGCCTTTTATAAGGATTGCGTCGCTCATAAGCTTGCTCAACCGGCGGATATAATAAGGACCGGCCCTTGCCGGGGTCAAACGGCGGAATCGCCGCGCGTTGTCACACTCGCTGATAGACGTTATAATCTTCGACTTCAAGCGGAATTATTTTTCGGCCCGTAAGCATGCAGAGCAAATTCCGAGCAACTAACCTCCTGGCCGTGGCCGGCCCGCGGCCACGGCCGGGCTGAGACGCGAGCGGAGAGGCTCGCACCAAAGACTCGTCATAAGGAGAGGATTGAAATGAAGAAGGCTTTCTTAAGAACTCTAATCGTCCTGGTCGCGGGCGCGCAGTTGGCGCTGGCTCACGACCCGCGAACCGTCGCCAAGGATTTCAGCCATACCATGTCGATCGAAGGCGCGGGCAAGCTAACGCTTAGCTACAAGTCGCTCCACTACAATGAGGCCGCCTACCTGAGCGTGAAACAGAACGAGCGCACCCTGACGAATCTGAACAGGTTGTGGAAGAAGATCGGCAAGCTCGACACCGACTTCGACGTTATGATCGGAGACGTGCGCGTGCCGAAAGGCTCCTACGACCTCGGCTTCAATTTCGACGCGAAGGATAACTTCAAGCTGGTCCTCGGGGGAGCCGGGAACGAGATAACGATCCCCCTCATGGCTCAGACCGACGGCCCCGTCGTCAATTACCTGAGCTTCGACCTTCGCCCGGAGAACGCGACGGATACTTTCACCTTCGAAGGCCGCTACGGCAAGATACGAACCTCCGCCCCCCTCAAGGTGCCTTACCTCGCCGAGCAGCACGATCACGCGGGCGAGCAGAAACCGGCGGAGAAGAAACCCTGAAGCCATAGGCCGGGGCCGGGCGGGCGAATGCGCCGCGCGATCGTGCATCATTTGAAATTCTCTCCGCGAAATCCCATTGATGCGATCGTGCGCGGGCAGCAAACCCGGCCCCGGCTCCTTACCCTGACTCGATAATGGTGTCTCGAATATGAAAAAAATAGTGATCCTTACCCTCGCCTGGGCGCTGCTTCCGATCTCGTTGTCGATGCGCGGCTCCGCGGCCCCGTACGCTCACGATGGCAGCGCGCCCCAGGACAAAGGCCCCTTCACCTTGAAGAAGCTCACGGAGGACGTTTACGTGCTTTACGGCCGGGGAGGCAACATCGGCCTGGCCGTGACGAGCGAGGGCGCCGTCGTCATCGACGATCAGTTCGCCGACCTCGCCCCCGGCATAGCCGAGCAGATCAAGTCCGTGACTTCTCAGCCCATCCGCTACCTGATAAACACGCATCATCATTTCGATCACACGGGCGGGAACGCTTTCTTCATCAAGATGACGACCATCGTCGCGCATGACAACGTGCGCAAGAACATGCTCGCGCAGCCGCAGGAGACGCTTAACAACGCGGCCCAGCGCATAAAAGAGACCGAAGCGAAGATCGCGAAAGTCGAAAAGGAGAACCCGAAAGCCGAAGAGCTCGCGACCCTCCGCCAGGAGCTTGCCAACGCGAAGCAAAACCTGGAGACGGCCCGCGCCGTCAAGATCTCCGACATCGCCGCGCCGACGCTCACCTTCGATCGCGAGATCCGGATGTACCTGGGCGGCAAAGAGGTCCAGGTCTTTCACGTCAAGCGGGGCCACACCGACGGCGACTCGATAATCTATTTTCCCGCCGACAGGGTCGTTCACATGGGAGACCTGTTCTTCAACAAGCTGGTCCCCTTCATCGACAGGGCGCACGGGGGCTCGACCTCGGAGTGGATAGAGACGATCGATGCCGTGGTCGCCCGAGTCGATCCTTCCTCTCAGGTAATTCCGGGGCACGGCGAGGCCACGACAGTCCCCGAGCTGAAAGCATTCAGGCAGTATTTCGTGGACCTGCGGGCGGTCGTGAAGCAGGCGATCGACAAGGGGCTGTCGCGCGACCAGGCGGTGAAGGACGTTAAGCTCGAACAGTACGCCCAGCTCAACGGGTACGGCCAGCGCTTCGCGTCGAATGTCGGGGCCGTCTACGACGAGCTGAAGGCCGACCGGTAATCCAATTCTTGCAAGCCGGCCCGGCGACCCCCATTCGGATATGGGGCATTATGCCAGCCCGTGGTTTTTAGGGGTGACTTGATGTTCGAGTATCAACTCAAGAGGCCGTTATTTACGCGGGCATTTACAGCGGTAAGGCTGCTCGCATCTTTTATAGCCCTCTCCATGCTCGCGGGAGCATCCCCGCTCCGGGCGCTCGCGCAGGCGCCCGAAGCGCCCCCCGTCAGGTGGCCTCGCAGCCACGATTACGACGTTCAGCACTATCGAATCGCGGTCAGCTTCGACTGGTCCAAAAAGTCGGTCTCGGGCGAGACGACTATGGCCTTCCGCCCGTTCAAGAACGACTTCAAAGAGGTGGTCATCGACGCGGGCGACATGAAGATAAATTCGGTCAGGCTGGCCCGGGGCGGCCCGCTCGAATTTCGGTACGTGAATCACGAAAAGCTGGTGGTCGCGCTCGACAGGCCTTATGCTTCCGGGAGCGATATAGCCGTAACTATCAACTACTCCGCGAGCCCCAGGAAAGGGCTGACCTTCATCGCGCCCAGCGAGTCCGACCCCAACAGGCCTTACCAGATATGGTCGCAGGGCCAGTCGGAGGACAACCACTACTGGTTCCCATGCTACGATTATCCGAACGACTTCGCGACGGCGGAGCTGCTTGCCACGGTAGAAGACAAGTACCAGGTCATCTCTAACGGCAGCCTCGTCACCGTACAGCCCAACGCTCAGGCCGGAACGCGCACGTGGCACTGGAAGATGGAGAAGCCGTTTTCCAGCTACCTCATCTCCGTCGTCGTGGGCGAGTTCGCCGAAGTGAAAGACCAGTTCAAAGGCACGCCCGTCACCTCGTACGTCTACAAGGATCAGGTCGAAAACGGCCGCATCTCTTTCGGCAAGACAGCCGAGATGATGAAGCTCTTCGCGGGGCTGCTCGACTTCGAATACCCCTTCTCGAAATACGCGCAGGTGACGACTCGGGACTTCAACGGCGGGATGGAGAACATCACCGCGACGACCCTCGCGGACACCCTCGTCCTCGACAGGCGCGCTCACCTCGATGTCGCGCACCTCACGGACACGGTGGTCTCGCACGAGCTGGCGCACTCGTGGTTCGGCGATATGATGACGTGCCGCGACTGGGGCGAGCTCTGGCTGAACGAGTCCTTCGCCACTCTGTTCGAGGCCCTCTGGACCGAGCACGAAAAGGGCAGAGAGAGCTATCAATACGAGATGCTCGGCAACCAGCAGACCTATTTTCAAGCCTGGTGGCAGGGCAACCGGCGGCCCATAGTCACGAAGCGATACTCGAATCCGGACGCGCTCTTCGACGCTTACTCGTACCAGCGCGGCGCGGCCGTGCTCAACATGCTGCGATTCGTCCTGGGCGACGACCTCTTCTGGAAAGCCGTCCGCCATTACGTCAAGAAGCATAGCGGGCAGAACGTCGAGACGCAGCAACTTGTCATCGCTATAGAGGAAGCCACCGGCCAGAACCTGCAATGGTTCTTCGACGAATGGGTATATAAGGTCGGCCAGCCGGAATTCGAAATATCGTCGAGCTACGACGGGAAGAACAGTCTCAAGCTCTCGGTAAAGCAGGGGCAGAGGCCCGACGACAAACGCCCCTGGTTCCAGGCCCCCGAATTCTTCACGATGCCGGTCGACATCGCCGTAACGACCTCGGAAGGCGAGGTGGTCCATCGCGTGCAGGTCGACTCGAAGGAAAAAGAGTTCACCTTCAATGTGGCCTCGAAGCCGCTCATCATAAATTTCGATCGCGGCAACAACCTCATCAAGCTCGTGAAGTTCAATAAGAGCAACGACGATTTGATCTACCAGCTGCTGAACGACGCGGACGCTATGGGGCGAACGCTCGCCGCGAT
>DATLMR010000129.1:0-18319 GCA_035537555.1 Blastocatellia bacterium | reverse complement strand
GGTGCCTGCCTTATAAATCTTTCCGATCGGTATGAAAGAGTTCATGCCCGTCTCACCTTCCGATTCAAGAGCTGTGCATGCACGATTCAGGAGCCAATAAATGAACAATCTCTTTCGCGCGCTGATCGCCGGATACGGCGCTAAGAAACTGGGCGGTGGTTGTTTCTCCACAGTGCTTATCTTCATCATTATCTTCTGGGCGCTTGGCTACGTCAGATGCTAAATCTCTCGGGCCCCGCGGGGGCGATATGCCGCTCTATTGCGGGCGGGCTGAATATCGCTCCCGTGGGGCATCGATCCCGTTGAGACGGGGAAGGCGGCTTGAGCGCATAAGCCACTTCTTCAATCCCTTCTTCGATCGCGAAACGGCGTAAAAGATCGCTCCGCCGAGCGGCTGGTATGGCGGCCCAGCTCTTCGCGGCGCGCGGCATTCCATTTACGCCCGTACGTCCCGGCCCCGCCCGGCCCTAAAGTGAATGGCGTTGACTTATGCCCTGCGAGCAGGTATTAGTACAACCCATGGCGATTCGACGTAAAATGAAGAACGGGATAGGGATGTTTCAGGAGGGGCTATGGGTCTGATTCCGCGCGAAGATAAATATTTTGCCTGGCTGAACCAGATGGCGGAGAAGGTCAAGAACGGCGGAGACCTCTTCGCGAAATTATTCAAGGACTATCAGAATCACCCGCAGTATGCCGAGCAGATCAAGCGGGTCGAGGTCGAGTGCGACGAAATGGTCGCGAAGATAAGTCAGAAGCTCAACTCCAGCTTCATCACTCCCATCGATCGCGAAGACATATACCTCCTCACGAACGAACTGGACGACGTCATCGACATGATCAACGACCTGGCGCGCAGGCTCGAGATATACGGCATAACGGCCCCGAAGCCGGAGGCGGTAGAGATCGCCAATCTCTTGAGCCGCGCGACCGTCGAGCTTCACGACGCATTCGCATTGCTCGAGCGCGGCAAGGGCTTCAACGAGCATTGCAGCAACATAAGCCAGCTCGAGAAGCGGGCCGACTCGCTCTATAGCGATGCGATCCGCCGTTTGTTCAGAGAAGAGAAAGACCCGATCGAAGTTATAAAGTGGATGTCGATTTACGAATCTCTGGAGAATTCCATCGATCGCTGCAAAGATGTCGCCGAAGCGCTCGAGGCCGTAGTGGTCAAAAACAAGTAGCAGCGGAGGCCCATATCGATGACGGCGCTGATGGCGTTTGTCCTTCTAATCATCGTAGTCGCTTTAGTATTCGATTATGTCAACGGATGGCACGACGCGGCCAATTCCATAGCCACAGTCGTATCGACTCGCGTGCTGTCGCCGGGACTCGCCGTCATATGGGCGGCCTTCTTCAACTTCGCGGCCTTCCTCGTTTTCGGGACCCACGTCGCCAAGACCATAGCCGCCGACCTCATCAATATCAAGATAATAGCCGAGCAGTGGCAGCTCTGGGTCCTGCTCTGCGGGCTGCTCGGAGCGATCATCTGGGACGTGATCACGTGGTATTACGGCCTGCCTTCGAGCTCGTCGCACGCGCTGGTAGGCGGGTACGCGGGCGCGGCCATCGCGGCACACAGAGGAGTCGCGGGCCTGCTGAAACCCGAAGGGTGGATAAAGACGGGCTCCTTCATCTTCATCTCTCCGCTGGTCGGGATGGTGCTGGGCTTCGCGATTATGGTCGCGATCATGTGGATCTTCCGAAGATATTCTCCCGACAAGGTAGACAAAATATTCCGCAAGGGGCAATTATTTTCCGCCGCCCTCTACAGCCTCGGGCACGGCGGCAACGACGCGCAAAAGACGATGGGCATCATCGCCGGAGTCCTGGTCGCGTCGAACCTCGATACGAACGCCACGAATCAAATCCCCCTCTGGGTCGTGCTCACCTGCCACGCGGCAATCGCGCTCGGCACGCTTTCGGGAGGCTGGCGAATCGTCCGCACCATGGGCTCGCGCCTGACCAAGCTCAAGCCGGTCGGCGGGTTCGCGGCAGAGACGGCGGGAGCCGCCGCCATCTACATGGCCACCTACGGAGGCATTCCCGTGAGCACCACGCACACCATAACCGGGGCGATAGTCGGCGTGGGAGCGACGCGGAGGCTTTCGGCGGTCCGCTGGGGCGTCGCTTCAAGGGTGGTCTGGGCCTGGGTCCTTACCATCCCCATGTCGGCCCTCATCGCCGCCTTGACCTTCTGGCTCGTCGAGCTCCTGCACAGATTTTGATCCCCATTATCTTCCGCTTATCTCGATTCGGCCTTCCGCGACAACCCGGCGCATCTGCCTGCGCGCCGGATTAATCGCTTCTTTCCGGGCATTTGCCGGTCAGCCCCGTCAAACCGCCTTCGCGCCCCGCGCGAGTTCACTAATTGTTCACATGCGTTTTACAAAAGTGTAACGCGATTTCTCTATACTCCCTCCTTTGTGTTGCTTAACAGAGTGAAATCACCGGAGGAGTCTTGAACATAATGAGAAAAGAGGTTCTGTCGCGTTTGACCGTCGGCTTATTGACACTGACCCTGGCCGCGTTAGCGACCGTCGGCTGCAACGGAGGCGCTTCGAGCTCCTCCGGCTCAACGGGCGAGGTAAGGCTACAGGGCGCGGGCGCGACCTTCCCCAATCCGCTCTATCAGAAATGGTTCAGCGAGTACAACAAGACCCATCCGAACTCGAAGTTCGATTATCAGTCGATCGGGTCGGGCGGCGGCATCAAGCAGATATCGGAAGGCACGGTCGATTTCGGCGGCACCGACGCGCCGATGAAAGATGAGGACATGAAGGCCGCGAAGGGCGGCGATATTCTCCACGTCCCCACCGTGCTGGGCGCCGTGGTCCTGACCTACAACCTGCCCGGCGTGCAGGGCGAGCTGAAGCTCACGCCGGAAGCCGTGGCCGGCATCTTCCTCGGCCGGATCACGAATTGGAACGACCAGGCGATCGCCTCAGAGAACCCTGGCCTGACCCTGCCCGCCAATAGCATAACGAGCGTTCATCGCTCGGACGGAAGCGGGACCAGCTACGTCTTCACGGATTACCTGAGCAAAGTGAGCCCCGAGTGGAAAGAGAAGGTCGGCGCGGGAACCTCGGTCCAGTGGCCCGCCGGAAGCAACGCGCTCGGGGCCAAGGGCAACGAAGGAGTAACCGGACAGGTCAAGCAGACCCCCAATTCGATCGGCTACGTGGAGCTGATCTACGCGGAGCAGCAGAAGCTGCCGGCCGCGACGCTCAAGAATGCGGCGGGCCGGTTCGCTAAGCCCGCGCTCCAATCCATCACGGCGGCGGCGGCGAGCATCGCGGGCCAGATGCCCGACGACCTCAGGGTATCGATTACGAACGCGCCCGGCCCGGACGCTTACCCGGTATCGGCCTTCACCTACCTGCTCGTCTACAAAGATCAGAAGGACCCGGTTAAAGGCAAGGCCCTCGTCGATTTCCTCTGGTGGGCGATTCACGACGGGCAGCAGATGGCGTCCGAGATGGGCTACGCGCCGCTCCCGGCAGAGGTCGTCACGAGAGCCGAAGCGAAGATCAAGTCGATCACGTATCAGGGCAAGCCGCTTTTTGCGGACAGCTAGACGCGGGACCGGTCCGGCGCGTCGTCACCGAATCATTTATTCCGGATGGCGGACTCCTCGATGAAATCGATTATGACCGACAAAGGGCCTTCGACCGCGGGGGCTCTCCGCTTTTTCTCCGCCCCGCTCACCTGGGTGCGCGGGCCGGAGCGGATCGGCGACCGGCTCTTCAAGGCGACCACGCTCGTCTTCGCCCTGCTGATAGCCGGGCTGGTCCTTCTGATCATCCTTGAGATGGCGCTCAACTCCACTCTTTCGTTCGAGAAGTTCGGGGCGGGCTTCTTATCGAGTCAGGTCTGGAACCCGGTGCAGGAGGAGTTCGGCGCGCTGCCGTTCATCTACGGCACGGCCGTGTCGTCGGTCCTGTCGTTGCTGATCGCGGTCCCGGTCAGCATCGGGGTCGCCCTCTACCTGGTCGAGCACGCGCCTCGGGCTCTATCGACCCCGATCTCGTTTCTCGTGCAATTGCTCGCGGCGATCCCTTCGGTCGTTTACGGCCTCTGGGGCATATTCGTGCTCGCGCCCCTGCTCCGCGATCACGTCTACCCGTCCATCCAGGCGTCGCTCGGATTTCTGCCGATCTTTCAAGGAAACATAAGCGGGCTCGGGATGCTGACCGCGGGAATAATTCTCTCCATCATGATCGTGCCCATAATCACGGCGGTCACGACCGACGTTCTGCGCGCCGTGCCCGGCTCTCAGCGCGAGGCGAGCTTCGCGCTCGGAGCGACCCGGTGGGAGGCCTCGCGCGTCGTGCTTCAGAACGCGAGGTCGGGCGTCACCGGCGCGATCATCCTGGGGCTCGGGCGCGCCGTGGGCGAGACGATGGCCGTCACGATGGTCATCGGAAACCGGCCTGAGATTTCGGCCTCGCTCTTCGCCCCTTCGTTCACTATCGCTTCGGCCATAGCCAACGAGTTCACCGAAGCGACTTCGGAGATTTACCGCCACGCGCTCGTAGAGCTCGGCCTGATCCTCTTCGTCATCACTTTCATCATCAACGCCTCGGCGCGGCTGCTGGTCTGGAGCGTAACAAGGGGACAGGGGAGGGCTTCTCATGCTTGATGCGCGCATCCTCAGGGCGACGGCGCGCGACGGGGGCCTGGCATGAAGGGTCTCCGGCGCAGGAAATTCGTGAGCCGGGCGATGACCGGCCTGACCACCCTCTCGGCCGTCCTCGTCATCGGGGCGCTGCTGATCATAATGGGCTACATCGCCATTACCGGCGCCCGCGAATTGAGCCTCGGATTCCTGATCAACACTCCGAAGCCCGTCGGCGAGCCGGGGAGCGGAATAGCCAACGCGATCGTCGGCACGTTCATACTCATCGGCGTCGCGTCCCTCATCGGCATGCCGGTCGGAATACTCGCGGGCATCTACCTCGCGGAATTCGGCTCGAACAAGTTCGGCACCGCCGTTCGCTTCCTGATAGACACGCTTACGGGCGTGCCGTCGATCGTCGTGGGCGTGGTCGTCTGGACCGTGATGGTCCGCCCGATGGGCCATTTCTCCGCCCTCGCCGGCGGAGTCGCGCTCGCGATCATTATGATGCCGATAGTGGCCCGCACGACCGAAGAGATGGTCAGGCTGGTGCCGCACAGCCTGCGCGAGGCGTCGCTCGCGCTCGGCGCGCCGGTCTGGCGCATGAGCCTCGGGGTAGTGCTGCGCACGGCGGCGGGCGGCGTGGCGACCGGCGTGATGCTTGCGATAGCGCGCATAGCGGGCGAGACGGCGCCGCTTCTTTTTACGGCGCTCAGCTACAATTACATGAGCACGGACCTGTCCCAGCCCATCGCCTCGCTCACGTACCAGATTTACTACTACGCGGGCTCACCCTACGATCAGTGGCATTCGATGGCATGGGCTGCTACTCTGGTCTTAGTAGGCATGATCCTCGCGATCAACGTAACGGTGAGACTGCTCGCCGGGAACCGGTATCAATGAAGACCGGGGCATCTCGAGCCCGGCCGGCTCGCAAGATGATCGGCGCTTGATACCGCCTTTTGAGCTATGAGCGAACAACAGAAACTGCGACGAGCGAACGAAGCCGTGCGGAGCGCCGCCCCGGCGGTGAGCGTCCCGAGAGTACCTCCGAGGGAACGGGCGGCAGGCCCGGAACGAAAGCCGGACGTGAATGGCCCGGACCCGAAGATCGGCATCGAGAGCCTGAACTTTTATTACGGCCGCGTCCGCGCGCTGAGAGACATCTCGCTCGCGATACCGCCGAATCAGGTGACGGCTTTCATCGGTCCGTCGGGATGCGGGAAATCGACGCTCATCCGCACCCTCAACCGCATGAACGACGTCATCCCGGGCACGCGGGTCGAAGGGCGAGTCGCGCTCGACGGACAGGACATCTACTCTTCTTCGATGGACGTGGTCTCCCTGCGCCGCCGCGTCGGCATGGTCTTTCAAAAAGCCAACCCTTTCCCGCGATCCATATTCGATAATGTCGCGTATGGAGTTAAAATCAATCGGCTGACGGGATCGAAAGCGGAGTTGAGCGAGCGAGTCGAAAAGAGCCTGCGGGCGGCGGCCCTCTGGGAAGAAGCGAAGGACCGCTTGAAGGAATCGGCCCTGGGCCTTTCGGGCGGGCAGCAGCAGCGCCTCTGCATCGCCCGGGCGCTCGCCGTGGAGCCCGACGTTCTCTTGATGGACGAGCCGTCTTCGGCCCTCGACCCCATAGCCACGCAGAAGATCGAGGAGCTGATAGCGGACTTGCGGTCCAGTTACACGATAGTAATCGTGACGCACAATATGCAGCAGGCCGCCCGGATCTCGGATTTGACGGCCTTCTTCTGGCTCGGGGAGCTCATAGAATTCAACGTCACCGAAAAGATATTTACCAAGCCCGATAACCGGATGACTGAAGATTACATCACGGGGCGTTTCGGATGAGCTGAAGCTGGAGGCCGGGCAAAAATCGGTTTTCAACCGGCGCTCGTGCCGCCCCGCCGGCCTCCCTTTCAGGAGCGCAATCAATGCACAGGCGACTTATCGAAGACCATCTCAACCGTTTGCGCGACAGGCTGCTGGTAATGGGCGGCGCGGCCGAGCAGGCCATCGCGCTCTCGACCCGCGCGCTCATCGAGCGCGACTCGGATCTCGCCGAGCGCGTGATAAGAGAGGACGACGCCATAGACCAGCTGGAGCTCGAGATCGACGCGGCCTGCGTTGACATCCTCGTTCTGAAGCAGCCCGCCGCGTCGGACCTTCGCTTCGTAATCTCGGTGGCTCGCGCCGCCCCGGTCGTCGAGCGGATAGCCGACCACGCCGTCAACATCGCCAAGCACGCTCTGCAACTCAACGACGAGCCGCAGATCGAGATGAACATAGACATCCACCGCATGGCCCTGCTCGTGCAGCAGATGCTCATCGACGGCCTGGATGCTTTCACGTCGGGCGACCCGGAGCGGGCCCGCGAAACGATAGCGCGCGACGACGCGGTCGACGCGCTTTATGACCGGCTCTATTCGCAGGTGATCGAAGCCATGCAAAGCGATCCTTCCACGGTCGCGCGCGGAGCGCTCTGGCTCTTCGTACTGAAACACCTCGAACGAATAGCCGATTACGTGACCAACATATGCGAGCAGATAGTCTACATGGCGAGAGGCCAGGTCATCAAACACACGATATGGTAGCAACCACCGAGGACACACGCATACGGAGCATAGTCATCGTCGAAGACGACGAGGACATCGGGGACTCCATTCGCTATAACCTGGAGCGGGAAGGGTTCCGCGTGCGCGTGGCGACGACGGGCGAAGCCGCGCTCAATGTCATACTCGACCGGCCTCCGAGCCTGATCCTGCTCGACCTGAACCTCCCGCACATGAGCGGCTTCGAGATGTGCAGGCGGCTGCGAGCGGAGTCGACGACGGCCCGCGTGCCCATCCTGATCCTGACCGCCCGCACCGACGAGTCGGACAAAGTGCTGGGGCTGAACCTGGGAGCGGACGATTATATAACCAAGCCCTTCGGCATGCGCGAGCTCGTCGCGCGCGTAAACGCCGTGCTCCGCCGCGCGGAAGGGAAGGAGATGGACCGGCCCGTCTACGACGACGGCGTGCTGGTGATCGACCCTTCGACCTTCAGCGTCCGCTGCGAGGGGCGGGAAGTCAGGCTCACCCGAAAGGAGTTCGCGCTCCTGTCGGAGCTCGCCCGCAACCAGGGCCGCGTCCTTACGCGCGAGGTGCTGCTGGACCGGGTCTGGGGCCTGACCTACTATGGAGACTCGCGCACGCTCGACGTGCACATAAGAAGGCTGCGACAGAAACTGGGGAATTCCTCGTTGATCGAAACGGTTACGGGCATCGGGTATCGACTCTGCGACACGCGAAAGGCGGAGGAGTAGGACCGGGGCGCGGGCTTCCGGCTCAAGAGTGAAGAATGAAAAACGTTGCGCGACGCGTATGGCGTGTGACACTTGCGGCGGTGACGATCTTTGCGGTCTACGAGGCCGCAAAAGTGCTGCTCTTTCCCGATATGACCGTCATCACCTCGCACGTCATAACGGTCGTCGTCGTCGGTGTTCTCAGTTTCTATGTCTCCCGGTACGCGTTTCACCGCTACAGCGTTGCGCTGACCGAGATCGAGCGGCAGACCTCAATGACGGATGATACGAACAGATTGCTGTCGGGAGTGCTCGCGACCATGCGCGAAGGCGTGGTGATCGTGAATTCGGAGATGAAGATAGTGCTCTATAACGACGCGGCGGCTTATATAGTAAAGCTGCCCGTCGGAGACGCGAGCAAAGAACACCTGGCCGCCGGCGGCAACCCCGCCCCGGCGGGGCCGCGCGGCCCTTCCGCCGCCTCCTCTCTCCTGTCTTCTATCCGCCCGTGCAGGTTGGTCGATGCCACGCGCGACCCGGCGATCAATAACGCTTTCCGGCACGCGCTCGACGAGCGCGCGGCCGTGGAGGTGCGCGTTGAGATGGCCGACCGCGAAGCTCGCAGCTATCAGCTGAACGTCGCCCCTCTCGGAAGCGACCTCGCGGTCGGAGTATTCTTCGACATCACCCAGATGGAGCGCCTGGAGCGCGTTCGCCGCGAGTTCTTCGCCAACCTCTCGCACGAGCTGCGCACGCCGCTCACGGCCATCATGGCTTATTCCGAAACCCTTCTGAGCAGCGCCCTCGACGACCCGGAAAACAACGTGCGATTCATAGAGATACTACACAAGCACGCCTCGCGCATGACGGACCTGATCTCGGATATATCGGACCTGTCCGCGATAGAATCGGGCCGGGTGAAGCTGGCGCTCGGTCCCGTGCGCCTGCGCAGCCTCGTGTCGGAAGTCATCTCGCTCGCGGAGTCTCGAAGGACCAATTGCGGCGTCTCCTTCACGGTCTCCATCGCCCCGGAGCTCTTCGTGCAGGCCGATTACACGCGGCTCGAACAGATCCTCTACAATCTCATAGACAACGCGATGAAGTTCAGCAGGCCGGGCGGCGCGGTAACGATCAGCGCCGAAGAGCGGGACGGCAGAGTCGGAATCCACGTCGAAGATACGGGGCCAGGCATAGCCGCCTCCGACCTGTCGCGAGTCTTCGAGCGGCTCTATCGCGCGGACAAGTCGCGCTCGCGCAAGGTCGAGGGCACGGGGCTCGGGCTCGCCATCGTGAAGCACCTGGTGCAGGCGCACGGCGGGGAGGTCTCGGCCTCAAGCGAGCCGGGTCGCGGCTCCCGGTTCTCTTTCACCCTTTCCGCCGCCGCTCAGGATGCGGTCGCGAGATATAACGAAAATCAAGCGATCCCGTCTATGGAATCCTGAACCCGGTTTCAAATGAGCGCACGCGCGCTCTTCGGCCCCGCGGGGCCAGCTCCGTAATAGGAACCGCCTGCCCCGGTCGTGACTTACCCTCCCTCTATCGCTTGGCTGAACGCGCCTCTGCGTGTAATCTGCGAGTATCAAACCACGGGGGCCTTTTTATGACTTCTAGATTTCAAGCCCTGGTCTTATCCATCTCTTTGCTCGCGGCGAATGCCTGGGGGCAGGCGAAGCCACCCGGCTCCCGCTCGAATTCAGGCAAGGCCGCCCCGGCAATTCAACAGCCTTCGCCCCGCGACCTGGCGAACAGGCTGAAACCGGAGATGCGCGAGCGCGGCCTCGCGGTGCTCGGCGAGCCGGATGAGGTCGCAAGAATTCGCATCGCGACGGAGCTTGCGCGGACTGGCACGCCTGAAAGCATGGACTTCCTGATCTCGGTATTGACGAGCGACCGCTCGGCCAGGGTGCGTTACGCCATAATAGAAGGGATCGGGAGCCGCCCCTCTCCGCGCGTTCGAGAGGCTCTCGAAATGGTTGCGGCCTCGGACCCCGAGGCGGGCGTGGCGATCCTTGCGCTCGAAAAAATGAGGGGCCAGCGCGCCCGGGAGCTGCGCGAGCTGCTCGCGAAGAGGATCGCGATGGCGCGGCGCGACGGGGATAAAGAAGCTCTCCGGAAGCTCGCGGCCGAGGACGAGCGGTGGATATCGATCACCACGGGCGCGATGTTGCCCGCGTTCCTTCGAGCGCCCGCCGCCGCCTTCTCGGTGAAAGCAAGCGACCAGCCCGTTCGCGTTCTTGCTTTCGGAGATTTCGGCACAGGGTCGGACATGCAGAAGAAGATCGCCGCGGCGATGCGCGATTACCACGGGCAAACGCCTTTCGACTTCGGCATCACCCTGGGAGACAACTTCTATCGGGCCGGAATGGACAGCCCGTCGGACCCGCGATGGCAGACGTGGTACAGCGACCTGTACGACCCGCTCGGCATTAAGATCTATGCCACGCTCGGCAACCACGACTGGTACGGCCCGGACAGCCCCGCGGCCGAGATTCTCTACTCGGGCCGAAGTCCGAGCTGGCGTCTGCCGTCGCCGTATTATACTTTCACCGCGGGACAGGTCCAGTTTTTCGCGATCGATACGAACGAGATGTCGGAGGCGCAGTTGCTGTGGCTCGACGCCGCGATATCCGAGAGCCGGGCCCGATGGAAAGTCGTCTACGGCCATCACCCGATCTATTCGGCGGGCGCGCACGGGGAAAATCCGGTCCTGATCGCCCGCCTGCTCCCTTTGCTTAAGGAGCGCGTGGACGTCTACATCGCGGGCCACGATCACGACATGCAGCACTTGAAGCCTGAGGGCGGCGTCCATTTTTTCATCGCCGGCGGCGGCGGACAGATAACTAGGCAGGTCGGCCCGGGGCCGCGCTCCAACTTCGCGCGCGGGGTCAACGGCTTCGCGGTCTTGGAGGCCGACCGGAACAGGCTCAGAGTCACTTACATCGGCACGGATTCGAAGCCGATGTACGAGCACACTCTGCAAAAGTAGCGCGAGGTTCGAGGATTCGCGAGCCGGTTGAGAGAGATGACATGAATAAGATGGTTTCTCATTATCGCCTCGAAGAAGAGATCGGCCAGGGCGGAATGGGTCGCGTTTACAAGGCGTATGACGAGATGCTAGACCGGGCGGTGGTCCTCAAGCTGCTCGCGCCGGACCTCGTTGCCGAGGAGGCCTCGCGCAAGAGGTTCCTGCGTGAAGCCCGCCTCGCCTCGGCGCTCGATCACCCGAACATCTGCACGATTTTCGAGATAGCCGAAGCCGACGACCAGTACTTCATCGCCATGCAGTACCTGCCGGGCAAGACTCTGAAGAAGGTCATCAACGGCAGGCCCGTCGGCATAGACAACCTGCTCTCGATATCGCTCCAGGTCGGGGACGCTCTCTCGGCCGCGCACGCATCGGGAATCGTTCATCGCGACATCAAATCGAGCAACATAATCATCACGCCGCGCGGCCAGGCGAAAGTGCTCGACTTCGGGCTCGCCAAGCTGCTCAACGAGAAAGGCCGCGTCGCGGACGCGCCGGGCGCCGACGAGCTGACGCGGCTCGGCAACCCGCTCGGCACGCCCTCTTACATGTCGCCCGAGCAGGCGCGCTGCGAGCGCGTCGATCACCGCAGCGATGTCTATTCACTGGGAGTCGTGATCTACGAGATGTCGACCGGGCGCCTGCCGTTCAAAGGGCAGTCCCACGTGGAGATGATGCACGCGGTCATCCACGACAGGTACAGGCCGGTGAGAGAGGTCAACGAAAAGGTCCCGCCCGAGCTGGAGTCCATCATAGATAAGGCCCTGGCAAAAAGCCCCGGGGACCGCTACCAGACAATGCAATCTATGCTCGACGATCTGCACCAGGCGAACTCGCGGCTGCGCGCGGGGGCGCAGGGCGTGCCCGACGGGATCACCGTCCCTTTCTCTTCCCCGAGGAGAACGGCGAACACCGGCTTATTCGGGCGCATCTTCGGTCGCCTGCTTGCGAGAGAGCAGGCAACCGACCGGCAGCCTGGCGTCGCGCCGGCGTCCCGGCCCGCGAGCTCCGATTTCTCTCTGGTCAGCGGGCCGAGGAAGACCCTGGCCGTGCTGCCGTTTCGCAATCTCTCGGGCGATTCGCAATCCGACTTTTACGGCCTCTCCATGGCCGACAGCCTGATAACCGAGCTTGCGAAGATCAAGTCCGTCCTCGTCCTGCCTTCGAGCAACATGGCGCGCTATCACAACCGGCAGATCGACCCGGCGCGGGTCCGCGCGGAGCTGGGCGCGGATGTCGTGTTGATGGGCAACCTCCTGAAGGCGGGCGAGCGCCTGCGGGTCACCGCGCAGTTGATAGACGCGGTCGGGGGAGGCATCCTCTGGAGCGAGAAGATCGACGCGGACGCCGAAGACGTGCTCGCCATTCAGGACCGCATCTGCCAGCGGATCGTCGCGGGCCTCTCTATGGGCGAAGCGGCGGTCGACCCGATGCAGCTGCTCAAGGACGAGAACGAGGAGATTCGGCTGGACGCGGTCCGCACGCTTGAGTTCTCGCACGACCCGCGCGCGCTCGCGGCCCTGGTCGAGGCTCTGCGGGACGCGAGCCTGAAGGTCAAAGCCGAGGCGATTCAGGCGATAGTCAAGCTGGGCGAGCGGGCGGCCGGGCCGGTAATCCGCCTGCTCAACGACGCGCTCGATGAGGGCGACAACCTCACCGCGCGATTCGCCGCCAAGGCGCTCGGCTTGATCGGCGACAGGAGCATCTCGCCCGTGCTCGTGGAGCTGCTCACGGGCGACGATAAGTTCGTGGCCTGTGAAGCGGCCCTCGCGCTCGGGCGGCTCGACGAGCCGAAGGCCGTGCCCGACCTCATCGCCCTGCTCGAAGATCGAAACGGGAACATACGCTTCGCGGCGGCCGAAGCGCTCGGCCAGATATGCGACCCGCGCGCGCGCGACGCGCTGAGGACGAAGCTGAACGACGAAGACGAGGGAGTGCAGGCCAAGGCGCGATGGGCCTTGAGCCGCCTGAAAAAAGCGGACGCTCAGGCGAACGGCGCTTGAGCGCCCTGGAAAGAGGAAGGCCGATGAGCGCGGAAAGAAACGGCAAATTCTACCTTGGCCTCGACGTCGGCCGCACCATTCGCGGCGCGCTGGTCGGAGAAGACGGGAGCATCCTGCGCCAGAGGCGTGTGGTGTCGGAAGTGAGCGATCCCAGGGTCTTCATCCGTCAGCTCGTCGATACCATAGACGAGCTGCGCTCGTCCGAAGAGGCGGGCGGCCGCGTCGCCGCCGCGGGCATCGGGTGGGCCGGGCTGGTCGACCAGCGCGCGCAGCGAATCGAAGTCACGCCCAACCTCATCGACGTTTCATCTTTCGACCTGCACGAGGAGTTGCAGAGCTCGACCGGCCTTCCCGTGATGTTCGACAATGACGCCAACGCGGCCGCCTACGGCGAATGGAAGTGCGGCGCCGCGCGCGGCATCGACGATCTCTTCTTCATAACGCTCGGGACCGGCATCGGCGCGGCGCTGGTCCTCGGCGGCCAGTTGCAAAGGGGCAGGCGAGGTTTCGCCGGCGAGTTCGGCCATTTCAAGATCGATAGAAAAGGCCTTGAATGCGCCTGCGGCAGCAACGGATGCCTGGAGACGATGGCTTCCGGGCCTAACATCGTGCGCCGCGTGCGCGAGCGCCTCTTCAGCGACCCGTCGTTCAGCCTCTCGCGCCTCGCGCAGGACATGGCGGGCAAGCTCACAAATGAGCGCGTCGTGCAGGCGGCGATAGAGGAGGATGAGCTCGCCCGCTCCGTGCTCGAAGAGACGGGAAGGATTTTAGGTTCCGCCGTGGCCAGCATCATCAACCTGTTGAACATCGAAGCGGTCGTGCTGGGCGGAGGCGTGATGGCCGCCGGAGAGCTGATTCTGAAGCCGATCCGGGAAGAGGCCGAGAGAGGGACCATTCCGCCCGCGTTCGACGGCTGCCGAATAGTCGCGGCCCGGCTGGGCCAGGACGCGGGGATCATCGGCGCGGCCCTCCTCGCGCGCGACGCGCTGCAACCCGCCGCGGCCTGAAATTCCGCCGGAAGCGCCCTCCCTTCCGCTACTTCTTCCTGAAGATAAATATGTATTCGTGCTTGAAGATATAGAACCCGCCGACGAGCGCGCGGTACCGCCAGAGCTGTTTCTGGTCCCGCTTGGCGCGCGTTTCGTCGAAGTTTTTGACGACGATGCTCTTGAGCGAGAAGCCTCTTTCGAGCACCTGGCTCATGGAATAAAAGCCGAGCGGTATCCAGTCGCCGCCGGAATATTTATCTCCGATGATCAGGGCCAGGTACCGGCCTTTCTCGAGGAGCCGCGACGCATTCTCGACGGCCTCTCCGAACATCTTCAGAAAAGCGTCCGTGCTCTTTGCGCCCGACAGGTCTTTCCTGTCTTTCGAGAAGCGGATTATGTCGTGATAGGGAGGATGCATGACGACGAGCTGGACCTGCTTCGCTCCGTAGCCTTCGAGAGCGGACCTCGCGTCTACGTTTCGCGCGTCGCCCCTGATGATCTCCGTCCGGACCGAGTGAAGGTTACTCTCTCGCTCGACCATCTCTCTGGCCCGCGCCGCGACACGGGCGTTCAACTCGATGCCGATCCCGTTCCGGCCCATCCTCCTGCACTCGATCAGGGTCGTGCCGCTGCCCGCGAAAGTGTCGAGCACCCAGTCGCCCTTCTTCGTGTAGCGCATCATAAGCTGCCGGGGGATCTGCGGGACGAAGTTGCCCCAGTACCACCCGAGGTGCGCCCCCGAAGTGTCTCGCCTGTCGAGCACCCAGAGGCTGTCGGTCAGCACCCCTTCATACTCTTTCCATCTGAGCAGGTTTATATCGTTTATCTTGCTGGTCTTTACTCTCTCGACTCCGCGTTCGAGCCGCTTCAGGTAGTACTTCGCGCGCTCGATTGTGTGCGCCCCGGCGATCTGGTCCAGCTCCGACACGAGCACGTCCCTGCGCAGAGAGACGGCGTTGCCGTTCGTCGCTTCGGGCAGAAGCTCGCGCGAGGATTCATCGGGCGAGGCAATGATGCGCCTGACCGCGCTCACGCGCTCCCTGAGCGGGGCGATCTCCTGCTCTTTGTCCAGCTCGGTCAAAAGCTGAATGAAGCGCTCCTTGTCGACGACGACCGAGCTGTAACTTGAAGCCGGCTCTTCTATCTCTCCAACGAAGTCTCTTTCCATAGCTCGACTACCGGCGAAAGACTCTACCCCGAGCACTCGCGGAATATGGCCCGGTATTTCTCCGGCACGCGCACTCTCTGCCACGTCTCCATATCGACGGCGACTTTAACCTGCGACGAGCGCGCCCGCAACTCGTCCGAGCCTTCGACGAAGAGGCGGAACTCGAAGGTCACCGAGGATTCGCCCACGCGCGAGATGTGGACCTCGATGACGACGACCTCTCCGTAACGAAAGGGCCTGTAAAACTCGGTCGAGTCGGTCACGGCCGGAAAGCCGAGGCGCTCCTCTTCGATCAGCCTGTGATAAGGGACGCCGACGTATTCGGCGAAGAAGTCCTCCTGCGCCACGTGCAGGTAATGAAAGATGACGGGGTAATAGACTATGCCCGCCTTGTCCACATCCCCGAAGCGAACCTGAATCCTGGTCGTGTAGTGCATAACGGGTGAGCGTTCCCTTGAAACGCGCTCATCGCCCTTCCCACTCGGTCAGCCTTCTATCTGGCTCCCGGAGCCGGTTTCAGCCTGCGCGAGCGATTCGAGCACGGCGGCGACCAGCATGTCGGACAGGGCCTCGTAGCTGCGGTCGCCTTCTTCGCGAGAGGCTGCGCGCGGGTCGCCGAAGTAGGCGTCGATCCCTCCGGCCTCGGTGAACGTGCGCGCGCCTTCTCCGATCTTTTCGGAGATCGATATGGGTACTCTTTCGAGCGCGAGGCGAATCTCTTCGCGTACCAGCTCGGGCCGCGCGGCTAAAACGAGCGAAGTCTCGTAAGAGCCCGCGTGGCAATCCCCCCTGCGAAACTCTTCCGTGAGCGTGCTTGCCCACCTGCGCCGCCGCTTGTCGGGGAAGACCACGCGGCGGCCGGTCTCCTGCCTGACCTGCTCGATGGCGTCGTTTATCGACGCGACGTGCTCCGGCTCCAGGTGGGAGTTCGCGATGACGACCATACCTGCCCCCTGCCCGTAAAGCGAGACGCAGACGTCGCGAATGAGCGCGGCGGCGGTCTCTTTCCGGATCGAGATGCTGCCTGAAAAGTCGGAGCTGAAATCGGTGACGCTGTAAGAGAGGGGCGGCAGCACGAGCGCTTCTATGTTCCTGGCGGCAAGCTTGAGGGCCGCGCGCCGCGACATCTCCTCAGAGATGATCACGTCGGTCGCGAGCGGGAGGTGCGGCCCGTGCGCTTCGGTCGAGCCCACGGGCAGGATCACGACCGCGCGGCGCGCCAGTCTCTCTTGCGCCTCCCTCCACGTGAGGTCGTGAAAAGCCAGGTATCGAAAAGCGGTCTGCTCGGAATCGGTCATGGGTTAGTGGCCAGAGGCTGTTTGAGCGATCTCCTATCGATCTTGCCGCGGTCGTTTTTCGGCAGAGACTCCCTGAACTCGATCCACCTCGGATACTTGTAAGGGGCGAGCCTTCCTTTGACGAAATCCTTCAGCGCGCGTTCGAGGTCCGCGTCCGCCGCGTAGCCTTCCGAGACGACGACGAAGGCTTTCGGCTTTATCAATCCCTGCTCATCGCTTACGCCGATGACGGCGCACTCGCGCACGGCCTCGCATTCGAGCAGGCAGTTTTCGATCTCGGTGGGCGAGACGTAAATGCCGCTCACCTTCAACATTTCGTCCGTGCGGCCACAGTACCAGAAGTAGCCGTTTTCGTCCACGCGGAACTGGTCGCCCGTCGTGCACCAGTCGCCGGCGAAAGTGGCCTTCGATTTCTCGTGCGCGCGCCAGTAGCAGAGGGCGGCCGAATCGCCTTTGATTTTGAGCGTGCCCATCTCTCCCGCGGGCAGCTCGCGCCCTTCGGCGTCGACGACCCTGGCCTCATAGCCCGGCACGATGCGGCCGAGACTGCCGGGCACGACATCGCCCGGGTAATTCGAGATGTAGATGTGAAACATCTCCGCCGAGCCGATGCCGTCCAGTATCTCCACTCCGAAGGTGTCCATCCACCGCTTGTAAAGCTCCGGCGGGAGCGCCTCGCCCGCCGACAAGCAGAACCTGAGACAGGAGAGGTCGTAGAGGTCTCGCGCGCCTTCGACCTGTAGCATCGAATTGATCATGGTAGGCACGCTGGTCAGGATCGTCGGCCGGTATCTCTCGATCATCTCGAACAGCGTCTCGGCGGTCGAGCGCTCGGAGAAGAGGGCTGTCGCCCCTCCCACCGAGAAGGGGAAGAGGAGGTTCGTGCCGGTCGCGTAGCCGAAGAAGAGCTTCGGCACCGACAGAGTAATATCGTCCCGGTTGATCCCGAGCACCTCCCTGGCGTAGCACTCGGTGTTGAACGGCAAATCGTGCTGGAGGTGAACGGCAGCCTTCGGATGGCCGGTCGAGCCGGACGTGAAGAGCCAGATCGCGATGTCGTCGCTTGAGGTCGGAGCGGTATCGAGCCGGTCGGGAGCCTCGGAAGTCAGCTCTTCATAAGAGACTATGTCGGACCTCCCGGCCGGACCCAGGAGGCTCCCGGACCACTCGGCTCCGACGACGACCGTGTGCTTGAGATAACGCGAGCCGGAAGCGGCGGGCGCGAACCGGTTCATAACCGAAGAATCGACGACGGCAACCCTGGCGCGCGTGTAATCGAGATAATATTCGTAATCGGCCGCGGGAAGTATGGTGTTGACCATGGTGATGACGGCCCCGATCTTAGCGGCACCGAACCACGTGGCGACGAACTCTATGCCGTCAGGTAGAGCGATGAGTATGCGGTCCTCCATCTCAACACCGAGCGACAGCAGGGCGTTGCCCATGCGGTTTGCCATTTTTTGCACATCGCTGTACGTGTATGTCCGGTCTTTATAGTAAATCGCTACCTTGTCACCTAACCCCTCTTCGATGCGGTCGTCGAGGAAATAGGTAGCCATATTGAACTGCTCAGGGAACGATACGGTCATCGATTAGCGCTCCAGTTATGATTTTTTGACGGCGAGCAGTATAGCATAATTGCTATACTGCGCAGCGCGTTTGGAAGCCTAGCCAATGCGGACTTGAGCTATCTCTCGCAATGCCGCCGATCAGGGCCGCAACTGGCGCACACGACCGCAGGCCTGGCTGACACGGAAAGGTTTGGCCCTTGATTAACTTAGGGCTTGCTTTTTCCATGTCAGCGAGTGTATATATGGCGACGCAACATATTGGAACGACTGCTATGATAAATCAAGAGCTGAAAAAAGGGAGCACCGAGCTGCTGATCCTGGCGCTGGTTGAGGACCGCCCGCGGCATGGCTATGA